>JBAXTA010000257.1:0-6659 GCA_037130415.1 Spirochaetota bacterium | reverse complement strand
GGACCCGCGACATCCACCTTGGCAAGGTGGCGCTCTACCACTGAGCTATTCCCGCGCGTGTCAAGAAACACCGATGCGTGTCTCTTGACTGAAGTGGAAGTTGCCGCAAGGCGAAGGCTTCCATCTCATGAAGTTTTTTGCGCAGCAAAAAACTTCTAAATTGAACGATTGCGTCGTACCCGACGCAATCGTTCAATGAGCCGCGCAGGCATCGAACCTGCGACCCGCAGATTAAGAGTCTGCTGCTCTGCCAGCTGAGCTAGCGGCCCAAGTCCTACCGATCGAGATCTGCGTCCGACAGGAGTCGAACCTGCGACCTACGGATTCGAAGTCCGTCGCTCTATCCAGCTGAGCTACGAACGCATTGAATGCCGGATCCTCCAGGACGGATGCGGCAAGGGTGGGTGATGGGGTTTGAACCCACGGCAACCAGATCCACAGTCTGGCACTCTACCACCTGAGCTACACCCACCAAGAATCGGCGGGACCGAGAATGCCTGAGTATTCCGAAAGAGTCAAGGCTCGGATTCTGGCATTGCCTTGCGGATGGAGGACTTGGAGGGCCCCGCGCCGAGCCGGTAATGGGCCTTTTCCCCGCAGCGTCCACAGCGTGCATCGCTTTCCCAGGCTTTTTGCCCCGGGTCTATTCCAGGATCGGCTACCAGGTTCTTGACCTGGATCCCATAGCCCTGGCGCCGTACCAGGGTTGCTCCACAAGCCGCGCAGACATCCTCCTGGACTTCTGGGGAAAGGTTGCCGACGTACACATGGGAAAGCTTGCGTTTCGCCCTGCCAGCGAGGGATTCAAGGAGTTCAGCCGAAGTCGGCTCTTCGCCGTAGCGCCAGGCGGGATGGTAGGCGGACAGGTGGAAGGGGATTTCCTTCGAAAGCGTGGCCAGGAAAGCTGATATGCCATCGATTGCAGCGGGCCAGTCATCCAGGCCGGGGACTACAAGGGTGGTGACCTCAAGCCAGGTTTTCCTCGCAGCGATCCGGGCGAAGGCGAGCGTGTGTTCGAGGCTGCCGGAAAGCACCTGGGCATAGGCCTTGGCCGAAAAGCATTTGATGTCAAGGTTCACGGCATCGATGTGGTCGAGCAGCTCCTCTACAGGCCCCTCGTTGAGGTTGCCATTGGTCACGAGCACTGTCTGGAGACTCCGCCCCTGGGCGAGCGAAGAGGCTTCGACCAGGTATTCGATCTGGATGGAGGGTTCGGAGTAGGTGACGGCGATCGAGGGGCAGCCCGAAGCCAGGGCCTGTTCCACCAATGATTCCGGGCTTATCTCAGGCACTTCCTTCTCGAACTCCTGGGAAATCCGCCAGTTCTGGCAAAAGGGGCAGCGAAGGTTGCAGCCGAGAAAGCCGACGGAAAACACCCTGCTGCCGGGAAGGAAGTGGTAAAGGGGTTTTTTCTCAATGGGGTCGATGGCCAGGGATGAAACCAGGCCTTTCAAGGGAAGGACGATGGCGCCACCTTGGTTGAGTCGTGCCCTGCAGACTCCCCAGGAACCAGGAAGGAGCTTGCAGCCGTGGCTACAGAGCCGACAGCGGCTCTGACCGGCTGAAAGGGGCTCCTGCCAGGATGCGAGCTGGAAGGGCCTTGATCCTACGATGCCGGCACCTCGGTCCTGTTCTGCCTTGAGCCCCCGTGCTCGGCCCCCTGCCGCACAGCTCCCTGATCTACTGGATCGTCCACCTCGAAGGGCTCGTATTTGACGCCGAGGCTGCCCTTCTGGATCCAGAGGCGCACGAGGTTGTGGGTAGCGCCGACGGGGTCCACCGGCGAAGCAAGCTCATCCGCTCCAGCGATGTCCACGACCCGGAACTCCCTGATCGCCGGCGAAAGCTCACCGGGGTTCGAGATGAGGAGACATTTCTCGTTGTCATATGGATGTTTTCGCAGGGTGCCGATGAAGGGCACCGAGTTGCCGTGGCCTCCCCCGTGCCAGCGGGTGATTTCAGAAAGAGGCTCGGCTTCGATATAGGCGCGTATGCTCATGGCGACCTCCCTTTGTTCTTGAACTGTCCCCCTGTTCATGATAATGCCCAAAGGAGGGAGAATGCCAGACAGGAAAGCGCAAACCATCCGCATACGCAAGATAGGCGCTCGAGGCATGTCCTGTCATGGGATCATCCCTCCGGGTCCAGGCTGCGTGAAGGCCCCTGGCCGCTTTTCGATGAAGCCTGTCGGGTGGACTGCTTTTCAAGACGCCTGGATTGGTTGATTGTACCAATGCTTTCCTTGTTTCGTTGGATCGGAACCGCGCTGCGGATAGCCAGGTGGAGAAGCCGCACACGACGCATACGGCACTCCGTCACGCTGCCCCTTTGCCCTGGCGTGGGGTTCTCTTATGACAATGTCATTGACTTTGTCATGCACCTGCCGTATCCTCGGCCCATGGTTACGGCGATCTTTGCGGGTACCTTCGACCCGCCTACCTACGGTCATCTCAATATCGTCGAGAGGGCCAGGGGCATTTTTGGACATCTCTACGTAGTTGTGGCTGTGAACCGGCAGAAAAGCGGGCTCTTCACGGCCGAGGAACGCTTCGACCTCCTGTCACGGTTGCTCGCGCCCTGGCCGAATGTGTCGGTCCACCTGCATGACAAGCTCATTGTCGAATTTGCGCGGCAACACGAGTGCCGAGTCCTTGTCCGCGGGGTGAGGAGCGTGACCGATTTTTCCTATGAGTTCGAGCTTTCGATCATGAACAAGGGACTCGATCCTGACATCGAGACCTTCTTCATGCCGACCGATCCCCGGTACTTTGTCCTCCGCTCCAGCGCAATCAGGGAACTGGCTTCGTTCAAAGGGGATCTCTCATCGATGGTGCCGCCAGAAGTGGCCGGGGCCCTCCGGGCCAAGGTCGAGGCGGAGGAAGGGGGAAGGGGCTCCGGCATAGCCCACGCTTGACAATACCCTTGTCCGCCGTGTAGGGTACCGAGTCGATTTTCGTTCTCGGAAATTCTTGCGCGAATGAGGTTTTTTCCATGGCTGTACCCAAATTCAAGACTTCAAAAGCCCGGACAAGACGGCGCCGCTCCATCAACATGAAGCTGACTGCGCCTACCCTTGTGTCCTGCGGGAACTGCGGCAATCCCGCCCTCCTGCACCGGGTCTGCCCAAAATGCGGGTTCTACCGCGGGCGCCAGATCATATCGCCCGATACCAAGGCGTAAAGGAGTTCCTGATGGACGAACTTTTCGAGAGGATCAAGAAGATCATCGCTGACAAGCTTGAGGTAGAAGAGAGCAAGATCACCCTGGAGGCCAGCTTCAGGCAGGATCTTGGTGCTGATAGCCTTGATACCTATGAGCTTGTGTACGGTATCGAGGAAGAGCTCGGCATAACCATTCCCGACGAAAAAGCCAACGAGTTCGAAACCGTCAAAGACGCCTACGACTTTATCAAGTCTGCGGTGAAATGAGCCCTAGCGGGTTCCACGATGCTTTTTCCACCAAAAAGCAGCCTCACCCGCGAGCGAAAGGTCGAACTTCAGGCATTCCAGAAAGAAGCACAGGCGAGGTTCAGGGATCTTGATCTCCTGAATCTCGCCTTTACTCATCGTTCCTGCACCAACGAAGACAGATCCCCCAACAATGAGCGCCTCGAGTTCCTCGGTGATTCCGTCCTGGGCGTAGCTGTAGCCTCTCGACTCTTCGACCTGATGGCCGACAAGGCAGAGGGTGACCTTGCACGCGTAAAGAGCTTTGTTGTTTCCGAGGAAACGCTCTCGGGCATAGCCCTGAGGCTTGGGGTAGATCGCCTCCTGATTCTCGGAAAAGGCGAGGAGCTTTCGGGCGGGAGGGCCAAGAAAGCCATACTCGCCGATGCCCTGGAGGCCATCATCGGGGCCTACTACGTCGATGTGGGCTATGAGGTTTCTGTCAAGTTCGTGGAGCGGCTCATGGAAGGCGAAATCACCAAGGTTCTCGAGAATCGCCACAAAAAAGACTACAAGACCCTCCTGCAGGAGTATCTCCAGAAATATCAGAAGAGCTATCCCTCCTATCAGGTCTCGAGCAAGACGGGCCCTGATCATGACAGGACTTTCTGGATTTCCTGCTACGTCGGCGGTCGCGAGTATGGCCCGGCCTCGGGAAAAAACAAAAAGGAAGCGGAGCAGGGGGCTGCAAGACTGGTTTGGGATGCCCTCCGCGCCCAGGGTGGCATCGAAGCAGAGCGACTGAGCGAGATGGAGAGCCTCTAGACGCTGTCTAGGGGCTCAGCACGAGGCGGGCCTCGAGCCGGGCGGTAAAGCCTGCGACGAAGGTGGCAAGGCTGTCTGTCCGCACGAAGCCCGAGGGGATGCCTCCTGCGAAGGCTTGGCTTGCAGCGAGGACTCTCCAGTCGATGCTGCTGTTGAAATCGCATTTCCAGGACTCCGCAATAGGCACCCTGCCAAGACGGGCAGCCAGGCCGAAGCGCGATGGGAATCCCCTTGTGGCAAGCGCGAGGCTGCGGCCGCCTCCAGACATCAGGAAGGCGCTTCCGATGACTGCATCGCTCCCTATCAGCGCTTCGAGCCCGGAGCCGATCGGAATGGAAAGGGCGGCGCATACCCACCAGCTCCCAAGGCTGCGATCACCTTCGACGCCGAGGACCAGTCCGGGAAACCAGGCAGGGCTCTGGACACCGAGCGATACTTCAATGCCCCCTCCCCTGAGGATCTGCTCCAGCCCTAGATCCAGGCCGATGCCGATGCCGATTTCGGGACGGACTTCCGGTGATTGGGCTGCCAGGCAGAGGGCACTGAGGAGGGCGAGGGCAAGGCATGAAAGGGCGCGATGGAAACTTCCAGGCTGTGGCATGGGTACCTCCGCTCGTCAGTACGCCGGAGGGCTACCCTCCTGCTTCAATGCGCGGAGGACAATCGTCGGTACAGCGGGACTCGCGCGGCCACACCGGCGTCAAGCCCCGAGGTTTCGCCCCTTTCGATGTAGCGCGCCGCGATGCCGGCGATCATCGCGCCGTTGTCACCGCAGAGGCTGAGCGGGGGAAAACGGACATCGAGATTGGTCGATGCCCCGAGGGCCGATCGAAGGTAGGAGTTGGCTGCAACACCGCCTCCCGCTACGATGCGCCGCAGCCCCGTATCGGCCGCAGCCTTGAAGAGGCGGTCGAGGAGGATGTCGACCGCTGCCTTTCGGAAGCTTGCAGCAATGTTTGCGGGACTCGCCTCGGCGCCCTTTCTCCGATACTTGTCGAGCTGGCGGATGGCAGCTGTCTTCAGGCCCGAGTAGGAAACATCGTAGCTGTGTTCGCCCTTGTTCAATTGGGGTTTGGGAAAACTGAATGCGGTGGGGTCACCATGTTCTGCAAGCCGGTCAATGGCCCGGCCTCCAGGATAGCCGAATCCATAATGTTTGGAGACCTTGTCGAAGGCTTCTCCGACAGCATCATCGATCGTGGTTCCGAGCACCTCGATACGATCGAAGTCTTCCACCCTCGCGATGATCGAATGTCCGCCTGAAACCAGGAGGCCGAGGAAGGGATATTCGAGATCCCCTTCGAGCTGCGGGGCATAGAGGTGGGCAAGGATGTGGTTGACTGCCACGAAGGGTTTTCCCTGGGACCAGGCCAGGCCCTTGGCGAAGGAGAGCCCGACAAGGAGGGAACCAATCAGCCCTGGCCGGGCGGTCGCTGCCACACCATCGAGGTCAGCGGGAGCCAGCCCCGCCTGGTCGAGGGCCTGACGCACCACGCCGCTGATCCATTCAAGGTGGGTGCGGCTGGCTATTTCCGGAACCACACCCTGGTATTTTTCGTGGAAGGGGATCTGGGTTGCGACGATATCTGACAGGATCCTTCGGCCATCCGCGACGACGGATGCCGCGCACTCATCGCAGGAACTCTCAATTCCGAGAACGAGCATGGGCCTCTTCGAGCATCAATCTGGCTATCGTCGACAAGGAGAAACCCTCTTCGGTGAGCATCGGATAGAGCTCCTGGAGGGTCGATGCAAGTTCCTGTGACCAGACGTGGCCTATCATTATTGCGGGGCTTCCGGTTTCTGCTTTTTTCTTGCCCTCGCTGATGGCACGGAGGATCAGGGCCTTTTCTGGACTGTTGTCGAGGAACACGCTTCGCTCCCAGGTCGTCATCGACTCGCTTCGCGCTATCACCTTGGTGACAGTACCCGGAGCGGTAAGTGAATCAACATAGTAGATTCCCCGGGCCTTGGCAAGTTCAAGTACTGCGACCATGAGTTCATGGTCGCGCGTCAGTGCCGAACCCATGTGGTTGTTTATCCCAAGGACGCCGGGCAGGGAATCGAGGTTTTTCTGGACGATCCGTGTCGCCTCATCCGCCTTCATCGCCAGGGTGATGGCGCGAGGGCCTGGGTCCTCGCCCCCGAGGGCTTCCATGGGCTGATGGAGGATGAGTTCCTTGCCTGCCACGAGGGTTCTGCGGGCAGCCTCGGCAGAATGCGGCAAGCCCGGCAGCACCGCGATGGTGAGGGGGAAGGGGAGGGCGAGGAAGGCGTCGAGGGCATGGAGGTCGTAACCTGCATCGTCGATGATGATGACAAGGCTTCCCTTGTGGGATGATTTTTCCCCGGTGAGCTTTTCTGGCCTGGATAGGGGCTGCTCTGCCCGGTTTTTTTCTGCGCCGAGCCGGGCTGCAGTAGCGAGCAACTCGCCCGCATCACGCTCGG
>JBAXTA010000256.1:0-6669 GCA_037130415.1 Spirochaetota bacterium | reverse complement strand
GCCTCGATGAGAACCCGCCGCGAGCCTTTTTCGAGGACGAGGTCGATTTCGCTGCCATTCGAGGTCCTGTAGAAAGAGGCGGTGCTACCGTCACTCCACGCGCAGCAGGATTCGATCACCCTCGCCTCCCATTGAGCTCCCCACTCGGGGTGGCCAAGGAGGGAGTCGAGATCGGAAATGCCGAGGAGGCTATTGGTCAGGCCCGTATCCCGCACATAGAGCTTCGGGGCCTTGACGAGTCGCTTCTTTACATTGCCTTCCCAGGATGGCAGTTGACGGAGAAGAAGGCTCTGCTCCATGAAATCGAGCCAACTGCGAAGGCTGGGCGGACTGATGCCGAGGGATTCGGCGATCTTGCTTGAATTGAGGGTCTGCCCCTGGAGATGGGCGACCATAGTCAGGAGCCTCTTCAGGAGGGGCGTCGGTGCTTTGAGGCCGAGCATCGGGAGGTCGCGTTCCACAGAGGAGCGGATAAAGGCCTCCCTCCACCGATAACTATCGGCGTCGCTCGCGGCGAGATAGGACTCCGGGAAGCCTCCCCGCAGGAGGAGGCGAAAGAGTGAATCCTTGTCCGCGGCGCACTCTGTCGGGGAAAATGGGGAGAGTTCGAGGAAGCTGACACGGCCGGCAAGGCTCTCGCCGCTTCGGTTGATCAGGTTTCGCGAGGCCGATCCGAGGAGGAGGAAGCGCCCTGGCCTTCGACCGCGGTCGATGATTCCGCGCAAGACCGGAAAGAGGCTGGGCAGGGTCTGGACTTCGTCGAGGATTACAAGATCCCCTTCATGCATGTTCAGGAAAAGTTCGGGATCGGCGAGCTTGGCGAGATCGCTCGGCGTTTCAAGATCGAGGTAGATGCTGTTCGGCGTGCCGCCAGCCAGGGTCTTGGCCAGGGTGGACTTTCCCGCCTGCCTGGGGCCGAGAAGTACCACCGCAGGGAAGATGCGAAGATCCGCCACCAGCCTCGACAGGAGTTCACGCTTGATATAACCATGCATAATGAAAATAGTAATGATGATTTGCATGGTTGTCCATGAAGAGTGAAGGTTTTTCGGTGATCAAAGCCCAAGGTTATTTCGTACTGCTTTCTTGCCTGTTGATCCTGTAGATCCTGTCTTCCTGTCTGATTCTTTCTGAAGAGGGCTTTTCGGGCCAGGGATCGTCGCGAGCAGAGCTTACGCACGGAAAGCCCGGAGGCCGGCGAGATTGACTGTGGTATGCAATTCGGTGTATATTGTATGCGGAGGATGGTATGCCACTATTGCAGGTCAGGGACTGCCCTGAGGATGTATATACCAAGATCGCCAAGGCCGCGAAACAAGAAAAGCGCACTATTGCTCAGCAAACTATCATCCTTCTGGAAAAGGGCTTGGGGCAAGAAGAATCCAACATGGAAAGAAGAAGGCTTCTCATTGAGAAGTTACAAGCCAGGAATATTCCTGAAAAGGTAAAAGCTGTTGATTCTGTTGCTTTGGTCCGAGAGGATCGAGACAGATGATAGCAATACTTGAAGTAAGCGCTGCTATTGAAATTGTGCTGAATAGGCAAAAGGCAGAACGCTTCAATACAGAGGTAAAGGGGTCTTCATGGGTAATAGCCCCTGACCTGTTCGTTTCAGAAATATCAAATGTACTATGGAAATATTATAGGGGAAAGTTGATATCGCATTATGAGTGCATAGAGTATGCTGAAGAAGGGATGAGGCTTGTTGATGATTTTTCAGATTCCAGAGAGCTTTGGAAAGAGGCCTTGGGAGAAGGGATTAAGAGCAAGCACTCTATTTATGATATGTTCTACGCAGTATTGGCTAGACGGAATGATGCTCTATTGATAACCAATGATGGACCACTTGCGGAAATATGCAAGAAATCGAAGATTGCGGTATGTTTTTGATTACATGGGCTATGGCTGATTCTTTCTAAAGACAAAACGACAATTGGCGTGAGCAGAAGGCGGATCTTCATGGATTCGTTTTTGGGGAGAAGTCATGAACATAGCAGAGCTCACTGACACGGTCTTGTCGTTGCCTGTTGAAGAGCGGATAAAAATGTCTTATCCCACATTTCCCCTTTGGAGTCATGTACCGAATTCTCGGTAGCGAAATGCAAGTTGTCGCCGTAGCTGATTTGCGCAGGAAACCTGGCTATTGGTCCGTTCGAATATAGCATCAATCCACCCTGCGGCGGCCCTGTTTCTTTCCTGTTATCCTGTCCGATTCTTTCTAATCGATACTCTGAATGAACACAGGGCGGGAATGAGAATCCCCAACCTGCATTTCTGACAACCAGGATTTTTGATGGAAGATCAACTACCACGAGCTTCGGTGCAACCGTCAGACGAGGATGAGATATCCCTCCTTGACCTCTTTTCAGTTCTCCTCAGGCACTGGCGACTCATAGTCTTTGGTTCGGCAGCCATAGCCCTCATTGCCACAGCCTATGCCCTGGGTTCGCTTCTCCTGCCTCCGGATAAAAGCTACCTGCCCAACTTCTATATGCCACAATCGACGATGCTCATAGGAAGCTCAAGCAGTGGCGGTGGCCTGTCGTCGATGTTGGCCTCATCAGGGCTCGGTAGCCTGGCGGGCCTGGCAGGCGTCAGTGCCGGAGGGAACTCCAGCGGAAGCCTTGCAGAGACTCTAGCCAAGAGCAACAGCACCCTCGATGAATTGACCGAGCGCTTCGACCTTGTCGCGCGCTATAATATAACCAAGAACGTCAAGTCGTCGACTCGGGCCGCAATCAAGGCAAGCCTGAGTGCGAAATTCGATGCAAAAAACAGCACATTCTTGATTAGTTATAAAGACATTGACCCTGAATTTGCCCGCAATCTGGTAAATGCCACTGTGGAAATCCTCGAGCGTCGCTTTGCCGCGCTCGGGGGGAATCGTGCCTTGGCTACGAAAACCCTTCTCGAAGCGAAACTTATCGACGTCAAGACTTCGATGGATAGTCTCGAGGCTGATACCAAGCGTTTCCAGGCCAAGTATGGGGTGATCAATGTGGAAGCCCTGGCAACCGAGCAGATAACCGTACTTGCACGACTGCGGTCCGAGCTGATCATGAAGGATCTTGAAATAACCAATTATGAGAAGATCTCCTCAGTCAAGGATCCTGTTCGCCGGAGACTGGATGGGGAGAAGGAGAGCATCCTGGCGAAGATCCGCGAACTCGAGAGCGGCAAGGGACAGACTGCGGGTGAGCGCGTCATGCCAAGCCAGAGCGAGTTACCGAACATTTCCTTTGAGTACGCCAAGCTTCAACGCGATTTCCTTGTCCAGGCTGAATTATACAAACTCCTTACCCAGCAATATGAACTGGCCAAGCTCAATGCCGCTGGTCAGGAGCCTGTATTCCAGGTGCTCGAACTGGCTGAAGTGCCTGACATCAAAGCGGGTCCTTCCCGGGGAAAAATCGTGATAATCGCCGCAATGGCTGGATTCTTCGGCATGGTGCTCCTGGCCTTTATCCTCGAGGCGATCAAGAACATCCGCAAGGACCCCGAGGCGATGGCCAAGCTCAAGGCTGCGATGCGCTCGGAGAAGGGTTGATCCACCAATCTATGAATCTACCCATACTGGCACAAGGAAGAACGACACAATGATGAGAGAAGTCCAAAGCATTCTTATTACCGGCGGCTCAGGCTTTATCGGCTCCAACTTCATCCGCTGGCTGCTGGGTCCGTGCGGCTTTTCTGGCAGGATCGTCAACCTTGATGCGCTGACCTACGCCGGGAACCCGGAGAGCCTTGACGATGTTGCCAAGGCTGCTGGCGCCCGCTATGCTTTTGAAAAAGCCGATATCTGCGACCGGGCTGCCGTCGAGGCTGTCTTTGCCAGACATCAGCCCGACGCGGTCGTGCACTTCGCGGCCGAGAGTCATGTCGATCGTTCCATCCACGGGCCCGAGGCCTTTGTCCGTACCAACGTGATGGGGACCTTTACCCTTCTCGATGTGGCCAGGCAGGCATGGAAGGGTCGCGAGGATGTGTTGCTTCACCATGTATCCACCGATGAGGTGTATGGCAGCCTTGGGGATTCAGGATATTTTACCGAAGCGACTCCCTACGACCCCAGGTCGCCCTATTCGGCCAGCAAGGCATCGAGCGACCACCTGGTGATGGCCTACAGCCATACCTACGGGCTGCCGGTTACCATGACCAATTGTTCCAATAATTACGGCCCCTATCAGTTTCCTGAAAAGCTCATACCCGTGATGATCCTCAACATGCTCGAAGGGAAGCCCCTGCCGGTCTATGGGGATGGCAAGAACATCAGGGACTGGCTCTATGTCGAGGACCACAACAGCGCAGTCTGGACTGTGATGACGCAGGGCAGGCTGGGGGAGACCTACAACATCGGTGGGGAAAACGAGTGGGAGAACATCCACCTTTTAGGGCGCCTCATCGAGATCGTCGCCGAGGAGGCTGGCAGGACAGTCGATTCGCTTCGCTCCCTCATCACCTACGTCACGGACAGGCCGGGGCACGATCGGCGTTATGCCATCGACTGCTCGAAGCTCAAGGGCGAACTGGGCTGGAAGCAGTCGGTGGACTTCGAGGCGGGGCTTCGAAAAACCGTTCGCTGGTACCTCGACAATCCAGTGTGGATCGAGCATGTACGCTCAGGCGAATATCGGAACTGGATGGACAAGAACTACGGAGCCCGTTGAATGATCTGGCTCGTGGGCAACAAGGGCATGCTCGGCACCGAGCTTGCCCTTCTTTTTGAAATACAGGGCCTGCCTCATGTCGGAAGCGACCGGGATGTCGACATCCTCGACCCGAAGGCCCTCGCTGACTTTGCCTCGGGCAAGGGAATAACCTGGATAGTAAACTGCGCAGCCTATACGGCGGTAGACAAGGCAGAGGACGAACTGGATCTAGCTCGGTCGCTCAACGCGACCGGGCCGGAAAACCTTGGAAGGCTGGCTACTTCCATCGGGGCGCGCATCATCCATATCTCCACCGATTATGTCTTCGACGGGAGCGGCTTGCGCCCCTACCTCGAAAGTGACCCTGTAGCTCCGCTTGGCGCCTATGGGTTTACCAAGGCAGAGGGTGAGGCTCGGCTTGTGGCTGTCTGTCCGGCAGCCGTCATCGTGCGGACAGCCTGGCTCTACGGCGAACATGGGCCCAACTTTGTCTATTCCATGCTCCGCCTCATGGGACAAAAAGAAGAGCTTGGCGTGGTTGCCGACCAGTGGGGTAGCCCAACCTGGACTGCTGATCTTACGCGTGCCCTTCTGGCGATCATGCAGGCGGCTTCGCTGCCAAGCGTACTAACTTCGGGCATCTACCACTTTACCAATGCTGGGGCGACGACCTGGCACGAATTTGCAGCAGAAATTGAGATGCTCGGCCGTGAGTTTGGCGTCCTCGATAAGCCCTGCCATGTCAAGGCTATCGCTACAGCGGACTACCCTACGAAAACACGGCGTCCTGCCTATTCAGTCCTGTCCAAGGAAAAGATCGAGAAAACCTTCGGAATAAAACCCCCTGGTTGGAAGGAAAGCCTACGGGCTTTCGCTGAAACGGGCTTCGGCCCTCAGGTAAAAAAGTGATGCAGGTAGCGCTTTCGAGGAGTATCTGAGCATGGGTTGGATAGATTCAATTGGTAGTATCGGAAATGGATGTGGAAGCAGGGCAAGGCGCGGGAAAGGGCTTGGGAGGCTTTCGTACGCACTCGTATCGTTAGTCCTTCTGGGCATCCTGTGCTCCGCAGCCGGTGCACAGCAGACAGCGGCAGCGCAGGCAAAGGCCCCTGCCGAGCCGGCTAAGCCGCCGGCCGCGCAGGCACTTGCCATCTCGGAACGCAGCATCCTCGCTCTTTCTGAACCCGAGTACCCCGTAACGCCCGGTGATGTGTATAGTCTGTCCTATCTCAAGGGTTCGACACTTGATGTCGTTCAGGTCATTGTCGATGGGGATAGCACGGTCAACCTCGGATTTTTCGGCCGCTTCCCGGGAAGTGGACTTCGCTTCAGGCAGGCGAAGGCGGCGATTGAGAAAAAGGTATCCGAGGGCTACGCTGGTTCCATCCCGACACTCCTGATCGTTTCGCCGGGCATTTTCCAGGTCAAAGTCGAGGGCGAAGTAGAATCGTCGGGCTTTGTAAACGTCTGGGGCCTGTCCCGCCTGGACACCGTGCTTGAGTCTGCCACGGCATATGCTTCCATGCGTGCTGTTACCATCGTCCATATGGATGGAAAAAAGGCGACCTATGACCTTTTCAAGGCCGATCGCAATGGGGATAGCAAGCAGAATCCATTCTTGCGACCCGGCGACAGGGTCATCCTTCAGCGCTATGAGCGGTCGGTAAGCATCGCAGGAAGTGTAGTCAGGCCCGGAATCTACCAATTGCTCCCAGGCGAGGGTCTGACGGAGCTGGTGGAGATCTATGGCGATGGGCTGCTTGCAAGTGCCCGCCCTGAATTTGGGAAGCTTACTCGAAGGGCGCAGACCGGGCGGCCCGATGGTGCATATATCCAGCTCGATGTGAAAAAGAAAGCCCTGCTGTTTGACGGAGACGCAGTATACATTCCAGATTCTGAGTCATATCTCGACGTAGTATATGTGGAAGGGGCGATCCTGGCTCCGGGAGCCACAGCCGCGGGAACAGCCACAGCCGCGGGAACAGCCACAGCCGCGGGAACAGCCACAGCCGCGGGAACA
>JBAXTA010000255.1:0-6713 GCA_037130415.1 Spirochaetota bacterium | reverse complement strand
TTTGTTTTCTTCTGTTCGGTCACCTCATGCAAGGAAGCCATGATGCTCAATTCCCCCGCGAAATCAATTGGTGTGCCTTGAACTTCTGCGTTTATGATCGTCCCATCGAGCTT
This sequence comes from Spirochaetota bacterium, assembly GCA_037130415.1. Classification (GTDB taxonomy): domain Bacteria; phylum Spirochaetota; class Spirochaetia; order Treponematales; family Rectinemataceae; genus CAIJMU01. Next base: position 6,600 of record JBAXTA010000255.1, on the reverse strand, counting down.
GTAATACCGCAATTCAATCAGCGGCGAGGTGATGCCCAATTCGATCCCTTTTTGTATTCGGTCAAGGACGATTCGGTGACCATCCGGATGAAGCCGGTCAAGGATGCTGGTCCCGATCAGATCCTGTGCGGTTTCTGCACCAAACATCCTTACAGCGGAGGGATTGCAATAGACTATTTTCTGGTCCCGGTGGACGATAGCCGCATTGGGCGACCATTCGACCAAGGCTTGGTAACGTTGCTCGCTTCGCAGCAGGGCTTTCTGAGCCAGTTGCTGTTCGGTCAATGCATTTTCGGCCCGCTGAAGGGCTTCGCTCGATACGCGTTGTCCATAGGCGGTCAGGAAGCCGCAGATTCCGATAACCACTGAGTAGGTAATCCAGTTCCTGGTTTCGGGTGCGCTGGCTGGGACGGGTAGAATCCCGGCATTTTCGGCGACAATCAATCCCGCTATGGCAAGTGAACTCATCACGGATGACACGAGGATCCCCGGCAATTCAAAGCATAATCCAGCCATAATGACCACGAGAATATAAATCATTGCGACGGGAGCAAGTACGGTTCCGAGAAAAGCTACTGCTACCGTGAGAAACGAGAAACTGACGACAAGCAGCACAGCGCCGGCAAGGCGGGTCCTACCTCGTCGCAGCAGGTGGAGAAGCAGGACACATATAAACAATAAGGAATAGCTCATCCCCTGGATTGCGACCAGGGACACTCCGTTCTTGATGTTCCCGTAGATGGCCAGGACATCAAGAAACATGAGTGACAGCACTGAGACATTGAGAAGCCAGGCAATGCGCGTTTTGGCTTCGTCGTCGGAAAATACCGGCGCGGCGAGCAGGTGCTTGATGAAAAGCAACATCTTGGCCATCTCCCAGTGCATGATTCCACAGGCTCAACTAATCCATCAAACAGTATCAATTATTATAGGCATTCGTTCAATTCCGGAATACAGGTAGAAAACTACCGGTAATCTGGTAGCAGGGGGCCTGGAGCCATGCTCCCTTTCATCGATCCGGAAACCATCGAGGCTTGGGCTGCATGCAATTCATCCTCGTGGAGGAGGAAGGCACCGACGATGTTTCCATCGAATTGCTGCCCAGCTGCCTTTTGCACCAGGACCTTGACCTCATCACGGGCAAAGGCAGGACGGTAGACCCGGTCCGAGGATACGGCGTCAAAAAAATCGGCAACGGCGACGATGCGGGCGCTCAAGGGGGTAGCAGTACCTGCCAGACCCTGGGGGTAGCCGTAGCCATCCCATTTTTCGTGATGGCTGCGGGCGACCTCGATTCCCATTTCAAGGAAGAAGTTGTTGCTGTGCTGACGGCTCACCGCTTCCAGTGTCTCGGCGCCGATCTGGGCATGGGTCTTCATGACCATGAATTCCTCGCTGTTCAGTTTCCCGGGCTTGAGATTGACGGGCAGGTCATCGACGATGAGGATCCTTGCCTTGCATAATGTGTCGTTCATTCATGAATCCTGTATGGAAGCTGCTGATTGGTGGAAACCGGGCAGGCAAAACCAGAAGCTGCTGCCCATTCCTGGCTCGCTGTCCACACCGATGCTTCCGCGGTGGGCTTCGATCGCGAGCTTGCAGAAGGGCAGGCCCAAGCCGGTGGAAAAGACGCCCCTTCGGGCCAGCGACTCGCCCGCGACACCGAATTTCGTGAAAATCTTTTCATGCAGATCCTTTGGTATTCCTGGGCCGCTGTCAGAGACCACCACTACGCCACCCTTGCCATCGTTCCCGCCTTTCACATTCACAAGAATCTTTCCGCCTGGGAGTGTATGTTTGATCGCGTTGCCGAGGAGGTTCTGGAAAACCCGGAACAGGATGTCCTCATCCGCCCAGGCTGTGACCGTATCGAGGGCATCCAGGACAAGGATACGTTCGCCCGCTGCAGCCTACTGATCTGCAATCGCATCCGCCGCGACCCGGGTCAGGTCGCACTCGGCAAGATGGAGCTCCATCAGGCCTGCTTCAAGCTTGCTCACATCCAACACCGAAGTCACCAATCTGATGAGGCGCTCCGCAACCTTGTGTCCCTCTGTCAGCAACTCCAGCGAAGCCGGCGGAATCAGATCCCGGACGTCATTCAGCACTCCATCCAGACAGAGCGCCAACCCGCTGAGCGGGGAACGTATATCGTGGACGATCATGTGCACGAGGCCATCCCGCAGTCGTTCGAGATCCAGCAAACGTTCATAGTTGGATCGAAGTTTCCGATTCCTCTGGATGAGCCTTGTATGGACGCCTACCCGTGCGAGCACTTCCTCGGCGAAAAAGGGCTTGGTGACATAGTCCACTCCACCTGCCTCGAAGGCCTTCAGCTTGTGCCCGGGCTCGGTGAAGGAGGTAAGAAAGATCACCGGTATTTCAGAAAGCAAAGGATCGAGTTTCAGGCTTCGGCAGACTTGATAGCCATCCATGCCTGGCATCTGGATATCGAGGAGGACAAGGTCAGGTGCCTTCGCATGCGCAGCCTTGAGCGCCATCGTCCCGCTGGATACAGGCCGCACCTGATAGCCCTGGCTTCCCAGCAATTTCACAAGAATGGTGAGGGTATCGGGCGTGTCATCCACCACGAGGATATCGGCTGGGACCTGCAATGCAAGGCCAAGGTCTTCCATCACAATTCTCCCTCCATCCCTTCCGCCCGGAGGCCGATGTCGGTCCCCCAGCTTCGAGGCACGACCACGATGTGTTCGCCCGAACCGGCGATTGAAACACATCGAAAGCCCAGGGCCTCATCCTTGTCCCGGTTGAACCCGAGCGTCATGCCCTCGGGCAGACCTGCGCATTTGTCGACGATTGCATTCTTGATACGACAGCCACGACCGACCGTCGTGTTTGTCAGCACTCCTTCGACCCTGGAGCCACCCAAAAAGACGGAGTTCTTGATTTCGGAAAGGGGGTGGACATGGATTCCCGGGCCCAAAACCGATTTCATGACAACTGACCCCGAGATCGTGACCGCGTTCGAGACTATGGAATCGACCGCCATCCCCGCTCGCGGTTGGCCGGCATGGATAGACCTGGCAAGCGGATAGCCTTTCGGCTGATGGAAGAGTGGCCAGTTCTCTCCATTGAGATTGAACCTGGGTTTGGCGGACAATGCATCGAGGTTGGCCGCCCAATATGACTCAATCGTGCCGACATCCCGCCAGTAGTCCGAATCGAAGGCCTTGGATACAAGACGCCTGCCCTGCAGACTCCCGTCACTTCGATACTTGTATTCATATTCCGCGATGCTGTTATAGCTGGAATAATCCCAGGCATAGACCGGATTTCCTGCGGCTAGCATGGCGGGAATGATGTGCTGAGCAAAATCCGAAAGATCATTGTCCAGGGATCGGTGAAGCCCCGGAGTGGTGAAAAGGTAGATCCCCATGGAAGCAAAACAGTCTCCGCTACCGGGAATAGGTTTCGGGATGGATGGCTTTTCCACGAAGCCGACAACCCTACCGGCCTCGTCCACCTCAATAACACCAAATGTTTCTTTTGCAAGCCCGATCGGCACACGAATGACAGCGATGGACAGGCTGGCCTTGCGCTCTGTATGGAAGCGGCGGAATAGCCGGTAATCCATCTTGTAGATGTGATCGCCAGAAAGGATCAGCACGTTTTCTGGCCTGCATCTATCAACTCGACCAAGGTTCTGGCGGATCGCGTCCGCCGTGCCCCCAGACGGATGGCCATCCGTCTGTGCCGGGATCTCGCAGATGCGTTGATCCAGGCTTTGCGCAAAAAGACCCAGGCGTGTCTTCAGATGCCTGGATAAGGAATGGGACTTGTATTGGGTCAGCACGAAGATCCGGGAAACGAGGGAATTGATGCAATTGGACAGGGTAAAATCGATGATCCTGAAATGAGCGCCGAAGGGTACGGCCGGCTTCGCCCTGCCATCGGTCAGCGGCTTCAGGCGCTCGCCCTTCCCTCCAGCCAAGACCATGGCGAGTACGCCATTCATGATGCACTCCGCATGACGACGCGGAGCACGAGCGTGGCCTTATCCATGTGAGCTCTCCTGGGCGTCGAGGAATTCGACCATGCCCCTGTAGTCGTAGTTCTCCAAACGGTCCCTGAGCAGTCGGGCGCTCCGGACATGCTCGCTTTCCATCGAGCTGAGAATCTCGCCGATCTGGTCGTAGGCTGCTTCGTGCGCCGCTGTGCGAAGTCGCACTACCAGCTCGGGGGCAAGGGACGCGCTGTCGACCAGATCGGCCTCGTGCAGGCCGTCTTCCGCCTCGATGGTCTCCTCGTCGTATTCGAGGCCGAGGGCCTCCTTGAGGATCGCGAAGAGCTCCGCCTCCCGGAAGGGCTTGGAGATAAAGCCATCCGCCCCCGCTTCAATCGCATCGCGTCTATTGAAGTCAAGGGCGCTGGCGCTCAAGACTATGACCTTCAGCGCCTGGTAACGATTGGAGGCCCTGATTCGCCTGATTGCCTCGAGTCCGCCCATGCCCGGCATCTGGATATCCATGAGGACGGCGTCGGGCGCCCAGGCTTCGAGGGTATCGAGGGCCTCCTGCCCGTCGCGGGCCTCGCGGGTGTCGAAGCCGATGGCTGTGAGCAAGTCCCGGAGAATGGCCCGGTTTTCCTCGCGGTCATCCACGATCAGTATCCGGCACCCCTCCTGTCCCGCGCTGATCCGGAGCACTCGCCGTTCCATTGCATGCACGGTGGATGTCACCTCAGTCGGCTTCGCTTCGAAGCTCAGTCGGAAGCGGCTTCCGAGGCCCGGCTCGCTATAGGCTTCGATGTCGCCGCCCATCGTTCGTGCAATACTCCGGCTGATGGCCAGGCCCAGCCCGGTGCCGCCCTTGGAGGCTCCCAGCGCGGTCTGCTCGAAGGCTTCGAAGATGCGACCGAGATCTTCTGCGCCAATGCCGGGGCCTGAGTCGGTAACATCGATAGAAAGGCGATGGCGCTGCCCCCTGCCCTTATTTCCCAGGAGTTCGGAGTGGAGCGTCAGCGAAATTTTGCCAAAGGAGGTGAATTTGACCGCATTTCCGAGGAGGTTGATGAGGATCTGGCGAAGTCTTTTTGTATCGGTGAGCACCTGGTACGGCACTTCCGGGTCCACGACACAATCGAGCGCAAGGCCCTTCTCGTCGGTCTGGATACGGAACATGGCGCCCAATTCATCGATGAATTGACGCAGGTCGAGGCTCTCCTCCGAAAGCTGCGTCCTGCCGGACTCGATGCTCGCGAGGTCCAGGATCTCGTTGATAAGGGCGAGGAGATGGTCGCCCGCGCCCTTGATGTTGGCGATGTATTCCCGCTGCCGCGCAGTGGTCCCCTTTTCGCGTTCGAGGAGCTGGGCGAAGCCCAGCACCGCATTCATGGGCGTGCGGATCTCGTGGGACATATTGGAGAGAAAGGCGCTCTTGGCGCGGGCGGCCTTGTCCAGGTCTTCGTTGGCTCTCCGGAGTTCCTCGATTTTGGTCTTCTCGGTCGTGATATCCCAATTGGTCCCGACCATCTTGATCGCGTGCCCGCTGGAGTCACGGGAGACCGCAGCCAGTGCGCGAATAGTGCGAACCGTCCCGTCGGGCCACAGCACCCGGAATTCGGTGTCGAAATCATGGTCGCCGCGCAGGGCCGCCCGATGTTCCTCCTCGGTACGTTCCCTGTCTTCAGGGTGCATTCCATTTTGCCAGGCATCCAAGGTACCGCTGAATTGCCCGGAAGTTGTCCCGTACAGGCGAAACATCTGCTCATCCCAGATCAATTGGTTGTTGATGATGTCATAGTCCCAGATTCCCACGGTTCCGGCTTTGGCGGCCATGGCCAGGCGATCTTTGACAGTTATCAATGCTTCCTGGGCAAGCTTCAATTCCTCATCGCGGAACTTGCGGTCCGTGATGTCGTCCTTCACGGAGACAAACTGGGAGATGTCTCCCTTATGGTCAAATACCGGTGATATGCTCGCATGTTCCCAGAAGAGGTGGCCGTCCTTGGCCTTGTTGCAGATTTCCCCGAACCAGGCTTTCCCGGCCTTCAGGGTATCCCACATCTGGTGGTAGAATTCCTTCGGCATTTCCCCCGAATTCAGGATATTCATATTCTTGCCAATTATCTCATCTTTCAGATACCCCGTGATCTTCAGGAAATACGGATTCACGTAGTCGATCAATCCCGCCGCGTCCGTGATTGCAACCGAGGCCGGGCTTTGTTCGATCGCCGTGGAAAGCATGGCCAGATGCGCGGTACGCATGACAACCAGGACTTCGAGCTCCTGTGCATGAAGGTCGAGGGTCTGCAATAGCTGCTCTCGATCCTCCTCGGCGCTGATCCTGCGACGTGTTTCCGCCATCTTGTCCAGCGCGAACCCGGTATCGTCCACGATCGAGGCCAGCAGCTTCAGTATCTCGTCGTCGAAGAAAAGGCTCTTTCCTGAATAGAGGGAGAGGACTGCCCTGCTATTCCCTTCCTGGACAAGGGGAAAGGACGCGCTCGAGCGCAGGCCATGCTCCGCTGCCCTCGATTTCCACGGCGCGACCGATGGCTCCACATCCCAGTCCTGCAGGATGACAGGCCGTCGTTCCTGGAAGGCGATAGTGGCCGGACCCTGGCCGGTTTCCTGATCCC
>JBAXTA010000254.1:0-6723 GCA_037130415.1 Spirochaetota bacterium | reverse complement strand
TGGCCAACATAGTCGCCCTGCTCGAGACCATCGTCGCGGAACGAGCCACTGCCCATGGGCTGTAGGCTCAAGGCCATTGACGACAGTCTGACACAGGAGGAAGCAGCATGACTTCTCGGGAACGTCTTCTTCTGGCCGCCTCGCACAGGGAAGCGGACAGGGTACCGGTTGATTTCGGAGCCACTCGCTCGGGCGGCATCTCCGCCATCGCCTACAATGCAGTCAAGAAGTGGCTGGGCCTTCCCGCAGGCGAGACCAGGATGTATGACATCCAGCAGCAGCTGGCGTGGCCGGATGACCAGCTCCTCGATCGCTATGGGATTGACGTGATCGATGCGGGCAGGGCCTTTCTCGTTTCTCCCTCCGATTGGGTCCCCTTCCCCCTGAACGATGGAGGCCCTGCGCTCGTGCCCGCGTACCATGACTGTCGTCCCGCCTCCAACGGAGCCTTCAGCCTCCACACGAGGCGAGGTACGGCCGCAGGCCTGAAATCGGCAAGCTCCTACTATTTCGACCAGACCCATTGGCCCTGGCAGGCCCTGCCAGGGATTCCGGACCCCGTCCATGCGGAGGACTTCGAGGAGCAGCTCTGGGCCATTCCAAGCTCTCCCTTCCACCTCGACATCATGAACAAGGGGGCGGACAGGAAGCTGTTCTCCGATACCCTCAGGGCTTTCCACCAAGCCACCGATCGCGCGGTCCTCCTCGACTTCGGCGTCGCGGGCTTCTTCGAGGCCCCAGGCTACATGCGTGGCCTGGAAAACTGGTTCTGCGACATGGTTGCCGACGAGGCCGGAACCGACCGGGCCTTGGCTGCCTACACCGAGATGTGCATCGAGAGGCTCGACGTGATCCTCGGAGCGGCCGGAGATTCGATTGACGTACTCCGCCTTTTCTGGGACGACATGGGCAACCAGAACACCACCCAGCTCTCGCCCGACCTTTTCAAGAGGACCTTCGCCCCCCATTACCGCCAATTGATCGATCATATCCACGCGAAGAGCGCCTGCAGGATCCTCGTGCATTCCTGCGGCTCGATCTACCGCATAATTCCCCACCTGATCGACGCCGGGGTGGAGATGCTCAACCCCATCCAGACCTCCTGCGATGAGATGGATCCAGAGAGGCTGAAACGGGAGTTCGGCAAGGACCTCGTGTTCTGGGGTGGCGGATGCGACACGGTGACCGTCCTAACGAGCGGCACCCCGGCGGAGATCCGGGACGCCGTCCGTCGGCGCATGGACATCCTCGCCCCCGGAGGCGGCTTTGTCTTCGTGCAGACACACAACATCCAGCCGGGTGTGCCCGCCGAGAATGTGGTCGCCATGCTGGAAGCAGCGAGGGAGTATGGTGGCTACTGAGCAAGGAAGGGAGGGCGATGGATCCTGGATTGAGGTACTCGATAAGGATCCCCGGCTGCCTCGCTCAGGAGGTCGGACCGCCGGAGGAACTCCGGTTGACGAGGCAAGGCACAATGCGCCGCGGTTCTGCCGAGAGCCTGCCGCGGCGCATGCCATCGAGGGCAATCGCCAGGACCAGCTCTCCGACGCTTGAAAGCCGGGGGTCTATCGACGTGAGCCCCAAGGCCTCCGCGAGGGGGCTATTCCCATAGCCGATCACGGCCAGGTCCTTTTCCCGACCTCCCCCCCCTTCCAGGAGGGCCCGCACGAAACCCGCCGCAATGGTGTCCGAAGCGCAGAGGATCGCACGGCAGCCGGGGAGCCTGGGAAGGAGGGCTGCAGCGAAAGCGGTAGCGGACTCGACTCCCTCGGCGCAGGCGAACTCGAGGTCTGCGCTGTCCGTGACGCCAGCCGAGGCTAATTCCGACTTCCAGCCCTCGCGCATCGCCTCCATTCCTATAAGGGGCATGCCGACGAGCGCCACGGCGCGATGTCCCAGGTCCAGGAGATGCCTGACGGCCTCCCGGGCCCCGTGGGCAACGTCCACCTGTATCAGGGCGTAGGCTGAAGTTCCCAGTCCCTTCCGCAGAAGAATGGTGTTTTCCAGTCCGGGGCCACCAAGATCCAGGGAGCCGGGCGACCCTGCCGACTCGAGGATCACGAGGGCTTTGGCCTCCGCTGCCCGGGCATGCAGGATTTTCTCCATCGCCGGGTCGCCGTGGTGAAGTGCGACCTGAAGCGCCAAGGGTATGAGCCGGAGACTTCCTTCCACCGAATCGAGCAGCGTCGCAGCGGCTCCATCCAAATCCGCGAGGATGAGCTGGGCATGGGTAAAGCGGAGCAGTGGCCGCTCCAGGGCAGCCTGACCTGGAGCATAGATGACAATGGTGCCCTTGCCGCTGTAGCGCTCGATGTACCCTTCAAGGACGAGCTTTGCCAGCGCGTTCCTGACGGTCAGGTGGGTGGTACCAAAGCGGTCCTTCAGGGCTCGCTCGGGGGGGAACCAGTCCCCTCTGGCGTAGGTTCCCGAGAGGATCTCTTCCTTGAGTTCCCCATAGATTTTTTCGTAGAGGTATTGGTTCGGGGGCTCTGGCGCTTGTGGCATCGTATTCTTTGTAACTCTAGAGAAACGGGGACAATCTATCAAGCGCTTGACAAAATTTCTGGAGCATCATATATAGCGCTCTATTAGAATTGGGGACTGAAGAGCCTGGAGGTAGGCAGCCATGGATCTGGGGTTGAGAAAAAAGACCGCCCTTGTCACCGGCGGGGGGACGGGCATCGGCGCCGGCATCGGCGAGGCCCTCGCGGAGGAAGGCGTCGACGTCGCCATCAATTACCTCGTCGGCAAGGAAGAGGCGATCGACTTTGCGGCGGAACTCTGCGAAAGATACGGAACGGACTGCCGCGCCTTCTACGCTGACGTCTCCCGGGCGGAGGACCTCGACGCGATGGTGGCCGAGGTCATGGCCTCCTACGGGCATATCGACATCCTCGTCAACAACGCGGGCATCTGGCCGACCGAGAACATCCTCGATATTCCCGACGGGAATTGGGAGAAGGTCATCGACATCAACCTCAACGGCCCCTTCATGCTCAGCAAGCGGGTGGCCAAGGAGATGGTCCGGCAGGGAATCAGGGGCAGCATCATCAACCTCTCCTCCAAGTCCGGCATCAGCTACAACACGGGGGGCCACGCGCACTACGCTTCGGCCAAGGCTGCGCTCCTCATGCTGACCAAGGCCCTGGCCCGGGAGCTCCTGCCCTACGGAATCCGCGCCAACGCCATCGCGCCGGGCATGGTCCGTACCCCCCTCAACGAGGGCAAGTGGACGGATCCCGAGCTGAAAAAGGCCTATGAATCGCGCATACCCTCGGGCAGGTTCGCCCTGCCCATCGAGATCGGGTATACGGTCGCCTTTCTCGCCTCGGAGAAGTCCTTCAATATCATGGGCTCGGTGGTGGACATCACCGGCGGAATGCTGATCTAGCGTCGAAGGAGAGGAACATGAGTGTGGACCTGAGGGGCAGGACCTGTGTCGTCACGGGTTCGGCGAAGAGCATCGGCCTCGGCATCGCCGAGATGTACCTCGGCCTCGGGGCGAGGGTGGCGATGATCGACATCGACCCCGAGGTGCTGCTGAGGGCGGAGGCCCTCGCCGGGGGAGGCGCCTCGGTGCGCGGCTACGTCCTCGACATAAGCGACCAGGAGGCGGTCATGGCCTGCTTCGAGGACATCGCCGGAAAGCTCGGCGACGTCTTCGCCCTCGCCAACGTGGCGGGCGCCGTCGACCAGCAGCCCTTCGACGAGATCACAGCCGAGCGCCTCGACCGCATGAACAGGATCAACATCAACGGCTCCGTCTGGTGCGCCCAGGGCGCGCTCCGGACGATGAGGAAGTACAAGGACGGCCGGATCATCAATTTCTCCTCGAAGTCCGGGAAGACCGGCTCCGCGATCATGGCCGCCTACTCCGGGGCCAAGGGCGCCATCATCTCGGTAACCCAGTCCATGGCCTTCGAGTTGGCCAAGGACAATATCAAGGTGAACTGCCTCTGCCCCGGCATCGTCGAAAAGACGGGGGTGTGGGGGGCCGTGAGCAAGGGCTACGTAGAGAACCTCAAGATGGCAGAGGAAGCAGTGGTGAAGCAGTTCACCGCCAAGGTTCCCCTCGGCCGGCTGTGCCGGATCGAGGACGTGGTGGCCTTCGTGAAATTCCTCACTATTGATGGGGATTATTGTACCGGCCAGGCCTTCAACCTCACCGGTGGAAGAGAGATGCATTGACATGAACGACATCCAGCTCGCAGCTGCGGACATCGCCAGGTACATCGACCACACCATGCTCCGTCCCGAGGCCGATACTGCGGCCTTCGACAGGCTCTGTCAGGAAGCCCTCCAGTATGGCTTCTACAGCGTCTGCGTGAACTCCTGCCGTGTCGCCTACGTCGCGGCGAAGCTCAAGGGCACCGGCGTCAAGGTCGGCTCCGTGATCGGCTTTCCCCTGGGCGCCATGACCAGCGCCTCGAAGGCCTTCGAGGCGGGCGAGGCCATCCGCGACGGGGCCTCCGAGATCGACATGGTGATCAACGTGGGCCTCCTTAAGTCCGGGGACTTCCAGGCAGCCCTGGACGACATCCGCGCCGTTCGCCGTGCGACCCGCGCGGATACAGTGCTCAAGGTCATCATCGAGACTGCCCTCCTCACGCGGGAGGACAAGATCAGGGCCTGCGAACTTTCCCAAAAGGCGGGCGCTGACTTCGTGAAGACCTGTACGGGCTTCGCCGGAGGCGGGGCGACGGTGGAGGACCTCGAGCTGATGAGGAGCGTCGTCGGCCCGGAGCTGGGGATCAAGGCGAGCGGAGGTGTCCGGAGCTACGCGGTGGCCCTCGCCTTCATCAGGGCCGGCGCGACCAGGCTGGGGGCGGTGTCCAGCGTGGCCATAGTCACCGAGACCGGGGAAAGCGGGAGCCCCTGACGGGGACCGCCATGGCCATCATCGTCGCCTCGATCCTGTCCGCTGACTTCACCCGGCTCGGCGAAGAGCTCGCCGCGGTGGAGCGCGCAGGGGCGGACTGGGTCCACGTCGACGTCATGGACGGCCATTTCGTGCCCAACCTCGCCATGGGCCCCATGACAGTGGAGGCGGTGCGGCGGTCGACCTCCCTCCCCATCGACGTCCACCTCATGATCGAGGAGCCCGACCTTTTCGTGGAGCGCTTCGCCACGGCAGGAGCCACGCACATGAGCGTCCACGCCGAGGCCACCATCCACCTCATCCGTTCGCTGGAGCTTATCCGCTCCTGTGGCTGCCACCCCGGCATCGCCCTGGGGCCGGCCGCCCCCCTCTCCCTCATCGAGTGGTCACTGGACCACGCCGACTACGTCGACCTCCTCTCCGTCAACCCCGGCTTCGGCGGCCAGGATTTCCAGCCCTCGACCCTCGTCAAGGTCCGCGCGCTCGGGAAGGAGCTCCGGAGACGCGGGCTTGCTACGATCATCGAGTGCGACGGAGGGATCGGACCCATGACGATCCCGGCCTTATCGGCGGCCGGCGTCGAGGCCTTCGTCATCGGTTCCGCCCTCTTCGCCGCCGCCGACTACGGTGCCGTCATCGGGGAGTTCCGCGAGAAGGCCGCCGCCGCAAGCCCCATGATGGATCCCCGCGTCCCGAGTTGACTCGCCTCCGCTGCGCCAATAATCTGGTCTTCTCTCGAGGAGACAGGGTCATGGGTGCAGAACAGGGGCGCTTCGACGCGCAGGTGGAGGAGGTCCTCGCTTCCTTCGACTTCGATCGGGTCTTCCGCGTCATGGACTGGCTGGGCTGGACCTGGGCGAACGTCGGCCGCACGCCGACGAGGGCCGACCTCGCCCTGGAGGCGAGGAGGCTGCTCGGGGAACTGGCCGGCGCGCCCGGTGTCCTTGGCAGCGGGGGGCTGCGGGCCAGCTACAAGGAGGACGGGACCCTCAGCCTCAAGTTCATCCTCTGCGAGAGCTGGTCCGACCTCTGTGAGGACGCGCCCTAGGACGGGCTCCTCGTGGAGAGTCTTTCTCCGATCGACCGGGGCAGGGATTGCAGCGTCAGCCGATCTCCTGAAGCTCCGCCAGTCCCCTGAAGATCCCGCCGCCCTCGAGGGCCTCGTAGGCGCGGCAGTAAAGGGCGTAAATCCCGTCGTAGCGCCTGGCATTGGCGGGATTCGGGAGGTAGCTGCGGTCCACGCGGATCATCTGCTCCGCGCCCTCGGCGATCGAGGCGAAGGCGCCGATGCCCACGGCCGCGAGGAGGCCCGCTCCCATGAGCGCGGCATCCGCCATCTTCAGGGTCTGGACTGGCCGGTTGTACACGTCCGCCTGCATCTGGTTCCAAACTTCGGACTTCGTGGCTCCACCGAGGATCCTCACCTGGTCGATGGGAATGCCCGCGGCGGACATTGACGCAACCATGTCCCGTACCTCGAGGGTGATGCCCTCCATGAAGCAGCGGGCGAGACAGGCGCGGTCGTGGGCGAAGGTCAGGCCCAGGATCGTCCCGCGGGCGTGCGGATTCCACCTCGGCGTCGTGGCGCTGGCGAGGTAGGGGAGGAGGAGGAGGCCCTTGGATCCGGGCGGCACCCCGGCGATCATCGCGTTGAGGGCATCGTAGACGTTCTTCCCGTCCCGGGCAGCGGCCTCCTTCTCGAGGGCGGCGATCTCGTCGCGGAACCAGCGGAAGACGCCCGCGGCGCCCGCCTGGAATCCTTCCAGCTGCCACTTTCCATAGACCGCGTGGTTGTCGATCATCGCCTTGCGGTTGGGGTCGCGGAAGGGCGCGTCGAGGTAGGC
>JBAXTA010000253.1:0-6732 GCA_037130415.1 Spirochaetota bacterium | reverse complement strand
CGGCCTGATCATGCGGAATTATGACAATTCCAAGGAGTTCCCTGCAGTTAGGCGTGTCGGCTTCAACCTTGGCTTCGACTTTGGCGGATTCGGCTTCGAAGCCCTCGTCAATGACCTGGCCGATCCCTACCTCTTCGGCGGACGCCTCTACGTGCGTCCAATCAAAGTCTCGAAGATCGCCATCGGACTCGACGCGGCCCTGGACACGAGCCCGGGCTCAGTGCTCGACACGGTGAATGCCAGCGGCGTCGTCACCGACTCCAGCAACCGCGACAAGTATGGGAACCCGATGTTTGTCTCGGGTGGGGTCGATCTCGATCTCCCGATCATTCCCGCAAACCCCGTATTCGCGATCCGCGCCTTTGCCGATGCGGCCGTAACCCTGCCCTACACACAGGCAAACATCACCAACGGCAGCACCACAATCGTGAAGGGGCTCCAGTACAAGATCTTCTGGGATCCCTCCAACCTGAGCCAGCCGCCACAGAACTGGGGTGCCGCAACGGGATTCATGGGCAACATCGTTTTCGTCAACTACCGCCTTGAATACCGCTACTACACCGGCTTCTTCAGGCCCTCCTTCTATGACGCGTCCTACGACAAGATGCGCGGAAGCTACACCTACCAGTACTACCAGTATCTCACTAGCCAGGGTAACTTTACGGGCACCAAACCCGCGGTCATGAGCGTCTACGGCGAGGGTGGATTCTCCTTCCTCAAGACAGCCAAGGATCCAGACGGCAAGCTCAACCTCAAGATCGGCTATGCATGGCCCTGGGATCCCGCTCTTGGGTTCAGCGCCATAAGCCAGGTAGCCTCGACCTCCGACGAGCTGCACGCTGCCCTCGTCATCAAGAAGGGTCTCATCCCGATCGTGGATGTCTCGGGCTCGATCAGCTATGACCGACGTGGCCTTGCAAGCAAGATCAACGCGAACATCGCCGATCTTACCAAGCTGGAGCTCATCGACGAGAACACGACCTTTGCCGGAGAGGTTGTCCTGCCTGTTCCCAATACCCCCAATCTTGATCTCGCGGCGGTATTCGCTGCAGTTCCCTCTCGCGATGCGAGCGGGAACCTCCAGTACAGCGACGCGGCAGCGGGTATCGTCAAGCAGCGACCCTCGATGACCATCGAGACGCGCTTCCACTTCTGACCCAGACTCCTTGAGTCGATCGGCGCGGCCTTCGGGTCGCGCCTTTTTTTTCTTCCCGCCGGAGGGACAGTCGACATGAAGACGCAGCTGGGGCTATATGGATACATGCCCCGCATCCAGGTCCTTCCGCCGGAAACAGCGCGCCTTATCGCAGCGGGGGAGGTCATAGACCGTCCCGCATCCCTTCTCCGCGAACTCATCGACAATGCCATCGACGCCGGTGCGAGCGATATCCAGGTCGAGATCCAGGGTGGGGGCTCGACTTCGGTCCTGGTCGTAGATGACGGCATGGGTATGGATGCAGAGGACCTCGCCCTGTCGATCCTTCCGCACGCGACCTCCAAGATCCGAAGCGCCGATGACCTCCTGACCACAAGGAGCCTGGGCTTCCGCGGAGAGGCCCTCGCTTCCATAGCCGCCGCCGCCCGTCTCGAGATCACCAGTCGCAGCGCGGAAACTCCCGAGGCCCGGAAGCTCGTATCGCGCCCGGAATCAGCGCCGACCATGGAGGCCACCCACGGCAGGCAGGGCACCCGTGTCCAGGTGGAGGGGCTCTTCGATAATTTCCCGGCGCGGCGCCAGTTCCTCAAGCGCAGCCAGGCAGAAGCCTCCCTGTGCAGGCAGGTCTTCGCCGACAAGGCTCTTGCCCACCCCGCTATCAGCTTCCGCTTTGCCAGCGAGGGGCGTAATCTCGACCGGCTTCCCGCCTGCGAAAGCTTCCGTGAACGGGTGCTTGCCCTTCACGACGATCCGGGCCCGGCCCTGGTCCACGAGCCCAGGTTTACGGGACAGGGTTTCGAGGGCCGAGCCGTCCTTGCCAGCCCCGCCTTTTATCGGGCAGACCGAAGGTTCATGCAGGTCTTTGTCAACAGGCGGCGCATCCAGGACTACTCCCTCATCTCCGGCCTCGACCAGGCCTTCGACGGGCTCCTTCCCGGCGGAGCCCATCCCTTTGCCTTTCTCTACATCGAGATTGATCCCAGCCTTGCCGACTTCAATATCCACCCCGCCAAGCGCGAGGTCAGGTTCCGCGACCCAGCTTCCATCCGCCACGTGGTCAGCTCCGGACTCGGCTCCTTTCTCCGTGGACTCGTCAGGGCCAGGCCCGAGGGCCAGGAGGCCGAGGGGGAAAAATATGGGGTCAAAAATGGGGCTCAATATGGGGACAGTCACCCGGCCCTCGACTTCGGACGGCAGGGCGGAAGCCTTCCAGGGGGCCAATCGCGAGGCAGCGGCGGAAGCGCCTGGTATGCACCGCTTCCGGGCAGCTCAGGAGGAGGTCCAGGCCAGGGCTGGGACAGCCTCCTCCGCGAACGCCCCTTCTCGCCAGGGGTACCGCCCATGGGGACAGACACGGGGACAGGCACGGGGACAGGCACAGGTCAGGGTGACCCCATCCGCTACCTCGGCACGGCCATGGAACTCTTCCTCGTCGTCGAGGCGGGTGACTCCCTGTACCTGATCGACCAGCACGCTGCGCACGAACGGCTTCTCTTCGACGAGCTTTCGGCTGCAAGGCCGGCTGTCCAGGAACTCCTTGTGCCCATCCTCTACGAAGCCGAAAGCGATGCTGAAGATACGCGGATCGAAGCCATTGTGGAGATCATCGCGGCCGTAGGATTCGGACTGGAGAGGGCTGGGGAGGGAGCATGGGCCCTGACAAGCCTACCTGCCCTTCTGGCGGCAGACCCCGCAGGCGCACTCCGTGATTTGCTGGACTCTCCGGAGGCGGACCCACGAAAGGCAGCCCTCGCAACGACTGCCTGCAGGGCGGCCGTCAAGGACGGCGACAGGCTCGAAGCAGCCGCCGCCCTGGAGCTGGCCCGGCGGGCCCTTGCCCTCCCCGAACCGCGCTGCCCCCACGGCCGCCCGGTCTGGATCAGGATGACCCGGGGCGACCTCTTCCGCGCGGTACGGCGGATAGTCTAAGCAACTAACTCAACCATTCATAATCCCGACAGGATCTTCTTGACCTCCGCCTTGCCCGGATAGTCGGGATTCTTGGACAGGAGATCCGACAGGGTCTTCTTGGCGGCAACAGGGTCGATCGAGGTTTGCAGGCGGCCGAGTTCGTACCATGCATCCCAGGCCTTCCCGTCGATCTTGATGAGCTCGACGTATGCCGCCACTGCCTCTGGCGTCTTCTCTGCCTGCACGTAGGCCCGCGCGAGATTGAGTCGCACCGTCCCATCCCGTGGCTGGATGCTCAGGGCCTTCTCGTAATAGACGATGCTCTTCTCGAAGAGACCCTTCTTGCCATATGCGTTTGCAAGGTTGTTGCTTGCCAGGAATGACTTGGGGTCGAGGGTGACAGCCTCTTCGAGGTAGCCTAGGGCCTTGTCCACAAAGCCCGAGGAAAGGTAGAGGGCGCCGAGGTTGATGCGCGCCTTCACTGCAGTCTTATCGAGCTGACAGGCCTTCACATAGGCCTCGAGGGCTGCGTCGGTCTTCCCCGCCGCCTCGTCAGCCAGCCCCAGGGTGTACTGGTAGTCGGAGTTGCTGGTCTGGGATTTGACCGCCTTCTCCGCAAAGGGCAGGGCCTCGATGCCCTTTCCGAGCTTGAGCTTTACCGTAGCGAGGTTGTAGTTGGTAACCGGGTCGTCCTGCACAGCGAGGGCCTTCTGGAAATAGGTTTCCGCCTGCTCGTTGTCACCTGCCAAGGCAAATTCGGCAGCGAGCTCGCGCGAGGCGATGGCATTGGCAGGATCGGCAGCGATGGCTTTCTTGTAGGCATCGATGGCTGCCTGTTTCTGGTTCTGGGCAGAGAGGATGCGCCCGCTGGCAACAAGGGCGTTCCCAAAGGTCGGGTTGAACTGAAGGGCCTTCCTGTACGCCGTGAGGGCCTTCGTGGGATCCTTGAGCGCCTGGTGGGTCAGGCCGAGGTTGAACCAGGCAGCGTCATAATCGGGCTTCAGGGTGACTGTCCCCTCGAAGGACATTCGGGCCTTCTCGTAATCGCGGGCCTTATAGTAGGCCTTTCCCAGTTCATAGGTATACGAGTAGTTCTTTGGATCGAGGGCAGTGGCCTGCTTGAGTTCTGATATCGCGTTGTCCACCTGGCCGAGATCGCTGTTGATCTTTCCCAGGGTGTAGAAGGGCATCGCGTTCTGCGAGTCACGCTTCTTCGAATCGCGGGCTGCTCCGATGGCGTCGGTGATGGCCTGGGCATCGGGAGCGCCGTTCACCTTGTTCTTGACTGCCCCGTCGTACATCGAAGCAGCCTGTTCGGCAAGCTTCTGAGAGGCAAACTTGTCCTCTCCCTCAGGCACCCTCGCGATAGCCTCGCCAAAGGCGGTTTTCGCCTGCAGGAACTGTCCCTTGAGCGCAAGAGCCTTGGCTTGATCGATCAGGTCGTTGATCTCACGGAGCTGCTTCTGGAGTTCTGCGCTTTTTCGCGCGAGCTCTTCTTCGGCGGCCTTTTTCTGGGCAGCTGCAGCCTCGGCCTCGGCCTTTTGCCTTGCAGCGTCTTCGGCCTTTTTCTGTGCGTCGGCGTCAGCCTTGGCCTTGGCTTCCTCTGCAGCCTTTTTTTTGGCCTCGGCCTGGGCCGCCGCTGCTGCAGCCTTCGGGGAGAGGCCGGTCTCAGACCCAGCGGCAGCTGCCGAGGCAGCCGCTGCTGGGGCCGAGGCAAGGGCCGAACCCATCTTCTCGAGGGACTTGGCAATGGCGGCCTCGCCGCTGGACTTTTCCGCTTCCAGCTTTTTCCGGGCCGCCACAGCGCTGTCGCGCAGAGCCAGTGCAGTCTTGTTCGTCGCATCCTCGATCAGGAGCCTGTCGAGGATGTCGAGGGCGCGGTCATACTCGCCCCGGTCGATATAGTCCTTCGCAAGGGCCAAGGCGTTGGCATTCTGCTTGTCCTGCCTGCTCGACTGACCACCTACAAACCAGACGGTTCCAGCTGCTGCCAGGCCGAGGAAGACCAGAGCCCCGGCAATCGCGAGCACCCTTGTACGCTGTTTCATTTCAACTCCCATTTCGAAACCTTCAATCAGATGGCGGCAATTCGTCTCCATAACCCTGGACCTGCCCCGAACCCGCCGCCAGGTTGGTGGTCTCCTCGGCTGCGGCCTTGAGCGAGGCAGCCACCTCGTCAAGGAGGCTTTGCTTGGCCTGGGCAGCCGCCGCGATGGCTGCGTCCTCGGCAGCCTTCTTCTGCTGCTCCTGGACGATGGCCGTACCAAGGCGGTCGAGCAGGGCCTGGATATTCGATTTTTGAGGCGAATTCGGCGCGAGCGTAAGGTAGCGGCTGTAATCATCGCGGGCTGCGGCCCGATCCTCGACCATGAGGTTGGCGTTGGCCCGGTTCAGAAAGGCCGGGGCCAGGTTCTGATTCGCAGCGATCGCCGAATCAAACATCTCCTTGGCAAAGGAGGCCTTGCCCTGGAGAAGAAAGAGATTGCCCATGTTGTAGTAGAACAGCTCCTTGCGGACTGTGGCCTTGGCCAGACCCTTGCGCAACGTGGACAGTGCCTCGTCGATGCGATTGGATTGCTGGTAGCTGATGGCTAGCCAAAGCCAGGCGTTCTCATCGGCTTTGGGATCACGGATAGCCTGTTCGAGAAAGGGAAGGGCCTCGGCGGGCTTGTTCTCGCGGAGGAGACGCTCACCTTCGGAGAGGGCCTTGGATTGCCGTTCTACGGTATCCTGGGCAGCCAAGGGCAGTCCAAGCGAAAAAACGACAAGTAGGTAGGCGAGCGAAGCTGCGTTAGCCATCCGGCGACCCGGCGGGCAAGCAGCTCCGAAGTCCCAGAAATACCTGTCCCAGAGCATCTTCTACCATCCTCCGGCTACCCGGGTCCCGAAGCACCAACTTCCCCAAGGGCAAGGTGTCGCAAATTCGGAACTTTCACGCTACACTTAGGGCAAGATACCACGGGCGCTGCAAGCGAGACGACGCGCCGGAACGGAAACGCAATGTTCATCGTGATATTCATTATCATTTTCGGCGCCATAGTCGCCGTCTTGAGCTGGTTGATAATCCGGCTCCTGACTGCGCCGAGGCAGTCCAAGGCCATTGCTGACATGATCAAGCAGGGCAAGCACAGCCAGGCGATCAGGGCAGCCAAAAGCCTCGCAGCCAAGGATCCGCGCAACGCGGAGGCACGCTGGCTCCTTGGCAAGGCCTACCTTGGGGAGGGCAAGCCAGAGCTGGCCCTTATGGAATTCAAGCACGTCAACCAGCTCGGGTCCTTTGGACCCGAGCTTCCCGAAATCGCCTTCCGCAAGGAAATCGCCGCCCTTTACGAGCGCTTCAACCAGATGGAGGATGCCCTCAAGGAGCAGATCCTTCTGACCCAGCTGGAGCCCCGCGTGGCCATACATTTTCTTGACGCCGGGCGGCTCTTCGAGGCTCGCGGCCGTGCCGATGTTGCGGTCAACCACCTACGCAAGGCCATCGAGCTGGACGAACGCCTTTTCGATGCCCATCACCTCCTAGCCATGGTCCTCCACCGAACCAAACACGACCTCGAAGCCCGCCAGGAATTCGAGGCAGCCATCAAGTGGAACCCCGAGGACTTTGAGGCTTTCTACTACATCGGAAAAATCCAAAAGGAAGCCGGCGACCACACCGCAGCCCT
>JBAXTA010000252.1:0-6780 GCA_037130415.1 Spirochaetota bacterium | reverse complement strand
CGTCCCTCCTGATCTCGTCGCCAAGCTTGGCGGTCTTGTCGGAAAACTGCCCTTCCTGCCCAAGAAGAAGTCAGCACCCAAGGGCGGGGCCGAACCCTTCGACAGCCTTGAGGACGGGAGTCCCGACGCTGACGAAAGCCTCAATGCCAACGCGCTTGGCCCCCACATCAGCGGTGATTCCGAAAAGACGAAGGTCGATTTCCGGGGTCTTCTCGCTTCCCTGGTCTCGAACAAACTCGTCGTGGGCTTTATCGCTGCGGCCCTCTTCGTCGGCATCGCCGTGGCCGTAGCCTCGCTCGTTTCGCAGGCCGAACCCCCGAAGCTGGTCGTCGCCCCAATCGCCATCACCGCAGAGGGGAGGGCCGCGGCAGCCCGCTTCATGCTTCCCCCCGACCCTGCCCTTGACCTCGCCCCGCCTGTGGAAAGGGAGCCGAGGTCTCCCTACACCGATGAGGATATAAAGCGGCTGGCGCCCACCCACGATCCACGCTTCCTGTCAGCCATTGAAAGGCGCAACGACGAGGCTGTGGGTATCCTGTTCGGGACAGTCCGATGAGGGGGAGGAATTCAGGGAGGATGTTCCTTTCAGCCAGCGCGGCACTCCTGCTTGTTTCCCGGCTTGCTGCCCTTCCTGACGCTCTTCCTGATGCGGCTACGCTGCCTGACTTTGGGCTGGCACCCAGGTTGTCGCCTTCCTCGAGGGTTGTCCTCGTCCTCAGCCTCCCAGAACCCGAAATCCTGCCCCAGGCCCTCCATCCTGATCTTCCTGAGCTCCTTGCGACCTACCGCCAGTCAGCGGCTCCCTTGCCCGCCCAGCCCCAGACGCTTTCGGAGCCTGCACTGACCGCCTCCCTGGCAACAGTTCCAGCTACAGCGGTCCCTTCTGCGGCCCCCCCCCCCGTAGCCGCAACCCTAGCAGCAGCATCTGGCCCCTCAGCCCTGGCCAAGGCTCCTACCCCTGCCGCAGCTGCCTCTTCTGCTCCCATCGCGGCCGCTCCTGCCGTCGCGGCCGCAGCTGCGGCCGCGAAAAAGCCCACCAAGCTTGCCCCGGCTGCTCCGCCACCTCCCTCAGTCCCGCCGAAGAAAGCCGAGGTAGCTGCCCTTGTCGCGGTCGTGCCATCGAGTCCCCCCTCCCTGGCCCCGGTAGTCAATGCTGACGATCCGGTCGCAGCGACGCGCAGCCTCGCTGCCGAAGTCGGACAGCAGGTCGAGGTTTCCTTTGTGGGAACCGGCTGGGTCTATCTCGGGGAGCGCGACGCCAAGGATGGCGTCCAGTATGTGTCGAGGCGCTTCGAGGGAAGCGGCGCCCTCTTCGCCGTCATCGCCCTCAAGGCGGGCGAATACAATCTCCGTTTCATGAAGCAGGACCTCGAGCGTGGTACCTCGAGCGACGAGGTCGTACGCCTCAGTGTCGCTCCCAAGGGCAGCGGAGCCGCATCGAAGACTGCCGCCCCGGCAGGCGCCACTATTGCCGGAAACGGCACACCTGGTACTTCCAGCGCCAGCGCAACGAACGCTGCGGGTGCATCGACCGGGGCGCCCGCAGCTGCCAAGGCCGTGGCGGCCGACAGCCCCGAGGGCCTCCTTGCGACCGCGCGTGCGGAGCTCGCCGCCAGCCGGGGCGACACCGCACTGGCAGCACTTGAGCGTCTCTTCGTCCTCGTTCCCGGTGGCAGCGACGAACTGTTCTGGCTTCTCGGCCAGGCTCTGGAACTCAACGGACCGAAGCGCGACGTCAAGGCGGCCTATACAGCCTACACGAAGCTCCTCGACCTCTGGCCCCGCTCGACCTGGTACAGGCAGGCGAAGGACCGCGCGGCCTACATCGAACGCTACTACCTCGAAATCCGCTGAGCATGGTCCGTATCGTTCCGAGGCCTCCCCGCTACATCCTGCGAAGGCGGCCCTGGTGGCCCGGCGATCTTGTCCATGCCCGGTTCAGCCACACGCTTGAGTCGCGCCTGGCAGGAGGTCTTCCCGGGCTAAAGATGCCAGCAGCCCTCGTTCCGGCCCCTGGAGGCAGGGCCCAGTCCGCCCTCCGCCGCCTTCCCCTGCCTCTCCGCATGCTCCGCATGGGATTGTACCTATTCCTGGGATTTCATCTGCTCTGGATATCCTTCACGACCCTCCTGGTCATCTCCTTTGCAAGGGTCGATCCCCCCGCTACGGTGCTGATGGCCTATCGGGCCTGGGCCGACGGATGGAAGCTCGAGCCTCCCCGGCCTCTCAGCCTCCGCTCCATCCCTCCCTGGCTGACGACGATGCTCATCGCTGTCGAGGACCACAGTTTCCGCGAGCACCACGGTTTCGACATCGAAGCCATCAAGCGTGCCATGGAGATCAACAGGAGCCTGTCGGAACCCCTCTACGGGGGCTCTACCCTGTCGATGCAGACTGCCAGGACCCTTTTCCTCGTGCCCGAGAAGAGCTACTTCCGGAAATATCTTGAAGCAATTGTTACGATCGAGCTGGAGGCCATCCTGGGGAAGGACCGCATCCTCGAGCTTTACTTCGGCTATGCCGAGTGGGGAAGGGGCATCTTCGGCATCGAGGCCGCAGCGCGGCACTGGTACGGAAAGGGCGCCGCCTCCCTGACCCGCGACGAGGGCGCGAGGCTCCTGTCGATCCTGTCCTCGCCCATAAAGTACCGCCCCACCTGGTTTGGCAAATCCAGGATCCTGGTGGAACGCTATGCCTTCCTGTCCCGGCGCTATGGCAGGGCGGGTGCCACCGCTCAAGGAGCGCCGGCCGAGCTGCCCGTGCCGGGTGCGCCAGCCGATCTGCCCGAGCCAGCTGCACCGTCTGCAAGGTCTGCCGCCACGATGGCGCTGCCCGTCGTTGAGGCGCCTAGTGCCCCCCTGCCCTCCTCGGTCCCCGGGGAAAGCCTGCCTACGGAAACCTCTGATTCCACGCTCGAGTGATCAGGTCTGCAGCTCCAGTAGCGTCTTCAGGCTAGCATATCCCCTCATATGAACATATGAGCATGTGTTCATATGAGGGGATATGTTTCCTCCACAGCCTGCCACTGGCTTTCGAGTCCGAGGGACCTGGCGATCGCAGGTCCTAGGCCGGGGGATTCGCTGCCACGACCCTGTTGCGCCCCTTCGCCTTGGCCTCGTACATCGCGACATCAGCGCGGTTGAGGCAATCCTCGAGGCTGGCTTCCTCGCCCGGTTCAAGGTGGTAGACGCCGAAGCTGCCGGTTATGGTGATGGGTGCGCCGTCCCAAAGCACGGGTTCGGCTGCCAGTGCGAGGCGGGCGCGCTCCGCCGCCCTGACGGCATCGACCGTCGTGGCGCCAGGCATCAGCACGGCGAATTCCTCGCCGCCCCAGCGGCAGATGATATCGATGTTCCTGAAACTGGACTCGATCCTTCTGGCAGCGGTTACCAGGACGAGGTCACCAGCTGCGTGTCCGTAGCGGTCGTTGACTTCCTTGAAATGGTCGAGATCGGCGATGACAAAGCCGAGACAAAGCTTTGAGCGCCTCGATACCTCGATCTCCCGTGCTCCCCCGTCGATAAAGCGCCTCCGGTTGAGGAGGTCGGTGAGGCTGTCCTTTTCTGCAAGCTCGAGGAGCCGGGCAAAGAGTTTTACCGGTTCGGTCATGTCGCTGATGAGGAAGACCATGCCCTTCGATCCGCCGCGGCCGGACTGCAGGGGGTAGGCGCTCGCGTGGAGGTGCCGCTTCCCGGGTCCTGGCGCGCCGAGCTCGAACTCGATCTTTCCCTCGCCGAGGTCAAGGAGGGAACCAAGGGCTCGGCCTTCCTCGGTGCTGCGCTCGATGAGGAGGGCGGGGTTGTGGACCTTCTCTCCGAGAAGGACAAGGGCAGCCTTGTTGGCGTCCTTGATGCGACCGCTCGCATCGACCACCAGGAATCCATCGCGGAGCGAATCGATAGCCAGTTCGCGCGCAGCCGGAACGACCCTGAAAAGACCGAAGCGGAAGAGGGCTATGGAGAAGACCGCTCCAGCACTGACCAGGCTGAGGGGGCCGGGGTCGATGTTCCAGGGCATGAGTCCGAGGAAAAAGGCCAGGGCTGCGGCGATGGGGATGGCCCCGCCCAAGGTCATTGTCAGGGCCTGCCTCCGCCTCAGGGGATCGGAGCGTAGGGCGTTGGCGAAGAGGAGGACTGCGCTCGTGATTGCGCATCCTTCAAGGAAGATGAACTGGGCAAAATACCAGGGCCCCTTGGTAAAGGCGAGGGTGGGGAAGGGACCGTCGACGCGGAGGTAGGGATCGACGTAGAAAAGCCTATGATAATTACTTGTCCACATGATTGCGATGGTTGCTATCGCGAAGAGGGCAAGGCCGATTCTGATGGGGAGGGGAAGGGAACGCTTCTGGGTGAAGCGCCAGGAGAAGGCCAGGAAGAGCGGCGAGACGGTCGCCAGGCCGAGGTATTCGATGCGGATGGCGGACAGGATGGTCGCGAGGTCGGAATGCGAGACTTCCAGCGAGTATCCTGCGCTGTACACCGCGATCGCCACGGCGAGGAGGGAAAACTCGCGGGCGCCATCCACCCGACTCCGTTGGCGCGCCCACGCGGACATATATATCGAGAGCCCGGCCGAACTGAGGAGCATAATGACCAAGGCCAAGGGAGGCACAGCTGCTTGCATACAGCTGCAAGTATATAACGGGGCAGGCATCAGCGACAGGGCGACCGTCGCGATTCGCGATTATGTGGACTTCGGAGCTGCGTCTTTACCCTGGGAACCGGCGGCGAGGGCTCCGGCGTCCACCACCTCGAGTCCCGCGTTGTGCGCTTCTCCTTCGAAGAGGACCTTCCCGGCCACAGTAAGGCGCAGGAATAGGGTCGCATCGACGCTCTCGGCGATGCGGCGTGAAAGCAGGCCCTTGACCGGCGCCCGGAGCAGTCCACCCCGACCCCTTCCTACCCTGAGTTCAAGGAAGCAGCGTTTTGAGGCTATCGAGAGTTCGACCCGGTCATCCAGCACCCGGAGGTCGTTCACCCGCGCTCCGGTCCAGGTCGCTTCGAGGAGGTTCCGGCCACCCAGGCGGCCCGCACAGAGGAAGCCGTCGAAGGAGGAACCCAGCCAGGGGATCTTGGCGATGGACAGCATGAGCGAGTCCCCGGCATCCTTGAAATTGTTGGATTGGGTCCAGATCCAGCTCGAAGGCATCGAAACGCCCCAGTCCTTCTCTGCGTAGCCCCTGCCACCTGAGAAGTCCAGGACGCGGTCGGCGGCAGTCAGGGGGCCGGCGGCACGAGAGCTGCCGGCGGCACGAGAGCTCCCGGCGGCGGCCAGGTTGCCGACGGCAGCCAGGTTGCCGACGGCAGCCGGGTTGCCGGTGGCGACAAGGCTGCCGGTGAGGCCGTGGTCGAGGGACACAAGACCATGCATGCATTCCATGAAGGGGACAAAGCCGAAGGGACCCATCACCCCGGGCGCCAGGGGCCGGAAGGGGAGGGTGGAAAACTTTCCAAATAGCAGCTTCCCCGAAAAGGATGCTTCCGGGGAGGAGAGGTCAAGCTCGATGCCCTCGGGGCTGAAATGCGAAGCGCCGACCCAGACGTCAAGCTTCCGGCTGGAGGCTCTGAAGGCGTCTGCCGGGTAGTCGAACCACCAGGTCCTGGCGGTCTTGCCCTCGATGACCTGCACGAAGGCGGAGTCGTCCTTGGGCTCACGCCCGCGGGAAATGCCGGGAATGAAGGACCAGGTTTCGGATCGGTCGCGCGATACCTGCTTGAAGTACCAGCCCTCGAAAAAATCGCGCCTGCGGGGGCTGCCCTGCGCGGGGGCCGTATTCCAGGGATTCATGCGGGCGAGTGTATCCCATCGAAGCGCTTTGTTTCCGCTGCCCTGGTGGAGCCCCTCGGGGCCCTACTGCAGCTGGGAACTGAGCTCATCGAGTTCGTAGAGCGCCCGCGCTATGAGCACGAAATCGACTCGCCTGTTCAGGGACTTGCCTGCTTCGGTGGAGTTGTCAGCCTTCGGGCGGAACTCTCCGAGGGAGACGGCAACAAGCTGGAGGGGGTCCATGCCGCAGCTTTCCTGGAGGTACCGCACGACGTTCGAGGAGCGGGCTGAGCCGAGATGCCAGGAGCTGGGATAGAGCCTGAGGGTCTGAGCGCTCGACAGGCCGGTGGCTGTGTTGCCTTCGACGCGCACAATGCGGTCTGGTGCCTTCCTGAAGACCTCGGCAAGCTCCGCGAGGATGGGAAGGCTCTCCGGCTTCAGTGTGGCTGAGTCCGGCGCAAAGAGCACAGCATCCTTGACACTGATTACCAGGACATCCCGATATCGCTTGATATCAAGGTCGCCTCGGTCAATCTCCTTCTCGAAAAGCTTCCTGAACAGCGCCACGCGGTCGCTGAGATCCTTCTCGCTGGCCTGGGCTGCGATCCCGAGCGCATCGCGTTCCTTTTCGAGCCCTGCGATGTCTGAATGCAGCTTGGAGATTTCAAGTTTGAGGTCTGCAATCCGTGCAAGATAGTCGGCTTCAGTCTTCGTTGCTCCCGACTTCAGCGCCAGGAGGTTGGCCGAGAGCTCGGCATTAGTCTTCTGGAGTGCGGCGTACTGGGCTTTCAGCGAATTGAAGGCCGCTCCAGACCTGCCGCTTTCCGCCTTGAAAGCCGCAAGCTCCCGCTCAAATTCACCCAGGTGCACATTCTTCGAAACAAGCTGGTCTTCCAGGGATTTTATCTGTGCTGAAAGTCCTGAGAGGCTCGCTTCGAGGACAGCTACCCGATCATCGACGGACTTTTCCACGCCCTCTACAGCAGGCGCGGCAAGGGGTTCCGGCGCTACCAT
>JBAXTA010000251.1:0-6815 GCA_037130415.1 Spirochaetota bacterium | reverse complement strand
CATCCCCTCGCATGAACATATGAACATATGTTCATATGTTCATGCGAGGGGATATGTATTCCGCCGCTCGGCAAGGCCTGGGCTGCACCAGACTTGATTTGACACTCGCCGGGCACCCGGGTCAGGTCCATCCCCTAGGGTACCCTGCCCCCATCGACACGGATGAGGCCATCGGGCAGGGCTGCTCCCTCAAGGAAAGACACAATTGTGTCTACAAGGTCGGACGACAAGGGGAAGGCCGGATCGGAGAAGGCGGCGTAATTGAGGTCGACCTCGGCGGGAACTTCCTTGAGCACATGGTTCATGCCCCTGACGACTACGGCTGCCGCATCGGCCCTCGCAGCGGCGAGGCCGAGGAAATCGCCGATGTCCACCTGCATGTCGCGATCGCCCTCGACAAGGAGGAGGCGCCCCCCAAGCCGCGGCAGCTCCGCGCGAAGGTCGAAGCGGAGCCAGCTCGAAAGGTAGGGCTGGAAGGAGGGCCTGAAGGCCTCGGCGAAGTATTCCGAAGGCGCAGGCCAGCTCCTGCCGGCAAGCAAGGCCTCCATGATGGCCCTCCCCTCATCGACGAGCTCCACGGGCGAAGCCTCGATGGCCTTCGCGAAGCTGTCGCGCGCGCTTGTCGAACCCGTGGCGAGCACAATGAGATCTGGCCTCCCCTCCCCGGAAAGGAATGCCGTCGAAGCAGCGGCGCCCAGTGTGGCGGCAGCAACAAGGGAACCCTCGGAATGGCCCACAAGCGTAATGCCCGAAAACTCCGGATCCCTGGCAAACCTTGCGAGAACCGCGTCGAGATCCCCGATGTAGTCGTCAAAACGGAGCCGGGACTCCTCCGGCGCAAGGGGCCAGGACTCGCCGACACCACGCTTGTCGTAGCGGTAACTGGCGATGCCTCGCGTGGCCAGGGCCAGGGCGAGCTGGAGGGTCGAGTCATTCCTCCCAGGAACCTGGTAATTGTTACCATCCCTGTCGGTGGCGCCGGAGCCCGGCACGAAGATCGCCAGGGGCGCGCCACGCCCGGCGGCTGCACCACGCCCGGCGGCTGCGCCACGCCCGGCAGCCACGCCCTGCCCGGCGACACCGGCGGGCACCACAAGGGTTCCCCTCAGTACTCCGCCAGAGACCATGACTTCGAGGGGGCTTCCCTGCTCAGCTACGCCAGCCTGTCTCGACAGGACAAAGCGACCCGAAAGCCCGCCCTGCCCCACCGTCCCCTCGATGCCCTGGTCGCCGGGAGTGTAGTGCCCTTCAAAGCGTAGCGCGCCTTCCCCTCCCCCAAGGAAGAAAGCAAGGCGGTCGCTTCCAGCCCCGGCTGGACTGGCGCCAAGACTGACAGGCAGTCCAAATATGCGGCGCTCGGGCAGGTCCACCAGGACAAAGGATTCAGGGAGGACGCGGAGCGAGATAGCCTCACGATGGATGGATGAAGCGCCGTCGGCAGCCCCGACTTCGACACGGATCTCCCCGCTGAAACTGCCCGTCCGCCCAGATCTGATCATCATAGTCGGGGCTATTTCGGCAGGGAGGGCCGCGGCGAAGGCAAGGCACAGGGCAAGAGCAGGATAAGGCGCGTGGCGGCTCATGGGAGCTGGATGACCACAGGTGCCGCGCGCATCGACAATCCGGATCCTACATCAGTTTCGCAAAACGGCCGAACACCTCGCCCGGATCGCCGACTCCATCGATCGTCACAAGTACGCCCTTTTTGTCATACCAGTCGATGAGGGGTGCGGTCTGCTTCCTGTAGGTTTCGAGGCGTGTCTTGATGGACTCTTCCTTGTCATCGTCCCTCGTATAGACTTCTCCTCCGCAGGCATCGCAGACGCCTTCCTTTTTCGGAGGACTGCTTTTCACGTTGTAGATCTTGCCGCAGGCCCTGCAGACACGCCGTGTCGACAATCTCCCGATCACGATCGCGTCGGCCACCTCGAAGTTGACCACCTTGTCCACCGGGGCGATCTTCGCCAGGGCCTCGGCCTGGGGTATGGTGCGCGGAAAGCCGTCGAGGATCCATCCCTTGGAAGCGTCAGGCAGGGCCAGGCGCTCCTTGACCATCTCGATCGTCACCTCGTCAGGAACGAGGGCCCCCGATGCCATGATACCCTTGACCCTGAGACCGAGGGGCGTCTCGTTCTTGATCGCCGCCCGGAACAGGTCCCCGGTCGAGATGTGGGGCAACCCGAGCTTTTCCACGGCGAGGTCCGAAAGGGTCCCCTTGCCGGCACCGGGAGGGCCGAGAAACAACAACTTCATATGGTTCTCCTGTCGCGGATCTGGCAGGCTGCGCCTTGGCACAAGCTCCCTGCGCCATTCCTGCATGCCTCGTGGGCTCGCTGCGGCCGCAGGACCCGCGTATCAACAAGATAGGCGACGACTGGCGGGGGAGGCAACGGGTATCATCGGTAGCCAGACAGAACGCTGGACGCATCGCGCAGGTTATTGTATATGTTTATCGTGATTTTCCGCGCGGTAGCCTTTGACATCGATGGGACGCTCTATCCCTCGATGGGCCTTTATTTCCGGAACCTGGGCTTCGGATTCCGCAACTATCGCATGCTCAGGGCCTTTGCGAAGGTCCGCTACCAGCTTCATCAGATGTCCATGGATCCCAGCATGGAGCCAGGCATGCCCAGTGACCTCCCAGGCTTCCGCGCCCTTCAGGCACGAATTCTGGCGGATGGAACCAGCCTTTCCTTCGAAGAGGCCTTTTCCTGGGCCGAGCGCACCATGTACGGCGAACTCGAGGCATCCTTCCATGACGTGCGGCTATTCCACGGCGTCCGCGCGACCCTCGATGCCTTTGCTGCCTCGGGGCTCCGCCTCGCGGCGCTCTCCGATTTCCCCGCTCCCCGAAAGCTGGAGATCCTTGGCATCAGGGACTATTTCGAGGTGGCCATGTCCTCGGAGGAGACGGGCTTCCTGAAACCAGCTTCCAGACCCTTCCTCACCCTGGCCGAACGCCTTGGCGTAGCGCCCGGGGAGCTCTGCTACGTGGGCAATTCGAGCCGCCTGGATGTCGCGGGAGCCAAGGCCGTAGGCATGGGCACCGCACTCCGTGGCTCAAGCGGTTTCTTCAGGGGCAGCAGGGAACCCTACGCGCCCAAGGAATTCAACAGCCTCCGCGAGATCACGCCCGACATGGCCTTCACCGACTGGCGCGATCTTGTCAATTATATCCTTCCCGGACCCGCTCGAAGCGGCCGCGCCCTTGGTGTCAGCGAGGCGTGACTTCCCCGCCTGGCAGCGCGAGCCATGACCCGCCTGGCGGCGCGAGCCATGACCCGCCTGGCGGCGCGAGCCATGACCCGAAGCTCTACTCAAGCCGCAGCTCATAGTCCCCTGAAAATCGCAGGACCCTCCCCCCATCATCCCGGTCGCTGAAGCCGAATCCGAGGCTCCAGCCATCGAGCCTCATTGAAAACACGATTGAAACGCTTTCCGACCAGCTGCCCCCAGCAGCAAGGCCCCTCCCCGGGCCCGCAGCCTGCCAGCCCAGCTCGCTGCCGAGGGCGAGGAAGAAACGCTCGCTGACCGCCTCTGTAGCTTTGATTGCGACGGAACAGCCCCAGGGCCCCGGAGTCAACACGCATGAATCCATGACAGTACCCACTATCTCAAGGAGGAGGGGATCCATGATGCGCGCCAGGCCGATCCGCACGCTGCTGCCTGAATCGGAACCCGTCTGGCCGCCGCGTGTTCCGGCACCTGCATCGGCCCAGACCCGGGCCGCCGTCGCCGGTGGCGCGATGGTGAAGGCCAGGGTGGCCACCCAGGGAAGGGGCGCAATTGCAGCTGCAAACAGGATGCGAGGCAATTCCACGAGAGGAGATTCCCTGCCCCCGACTCCGGGAGAAAATACAACAGGCAGTTCCAGGCCCATGGAGGTCAACCCGGAACGGAGGGAGACCGAGAAACGTGCATCTGCAGCCAACCCTGAGATCCCGCTTTCGAAGGCAAGGGATGGAGAAAGATCAAGGGCAGCATCCTTCGGCCACGCAACCCTCGGTACTGCGGCCCTCGGTACTGCGGCCCTCGGTACTGCGGCCCTCGGCGCGGATATGGCTACCGGCGCGGCAGCGGCAGCGCCCCCCGCCAGGCGCGCCAGGCCATCCCAGCGCGCGAAGGCCCGTTCCCCGGCCTGCACCGCTTCCAGCTGCTTCCCACGACCGAGACTGGCCGTGTCGATGACAATGGCCACCCCGCCAAATCGCCCGGCGAGCTCCCCACCATCCAGGACCTCGAGCCCCCGGGCCGGGTCGGACAAACCATAGAGCCCAGGCCCACGGCTCCCACTGCGTTTGCCAAGCAGGAGGGCCCAGTGCCGTGATGGATGCTCATAATTGATAACGATTGGAGAGAAGCCGCGATCCAGGACCTCGTCGATCTCCGGGAGGCTGAGCCTGAGCGCCCGCGCGGGAAGACCCCCACGTTCGAGGAGGGAGGCGAAGGCGCCCAGCGTCAGGCCCCGCGAAGCATCCCGGGGAGCATCAAGCTCGACAAGGGCCCGCGCCACCGCGTAGCCGCAATCGAGGGGGCCAGACTGCTCGGCTACGGGATCGAAGCGCAGCTCGCGGCGAGAGACCAGGAGGGCGAGGAAGACCGGCATGAGGTCGTGCATGCATCAAGAACGCCCGCAGCTACTCCCTATGCTTGCGTCCGGTGGAGGAATTCGTCCTCAATCCCTCCACACCTCGGTGACGATGGCGAAGGAGCGGAAACGCTCGAGGCTCTCATCCGAAGGAGAGCAGGTGATCTGCATGCTTGCCCGGACGATGGTCTCGTCCAGCACCTGGGCTACCCGCGGCAGGGTACCCCCACGAGGCCGCAGGCCAGTGTCCCCTGCCACTTCATCGCCATCGGGGCCACTATCAGTAGCGCTGCCGTCCCCGGCGCCGCCGTCCTCGGCGCCGCCGTCCTCGGCGCCGCCGTCCTCAGCGCCGCCGTCCTCGGCGCTGCCGTCCCCGGCGCTGCCGTCCTCGGCGCCGCCGTCTTCGGCGCCGCCGTCCTCGGCGCCGCCGTCCTCGGCGCAGGCTTCGATCGGCGCAGGCAGAGGAATGCCATCTTCGTCAGTCTCGCAGTCCTCCTGCCTGTCCTCCATCCCGCTGGCCAGGGCTGGCAGCTCACGGGGAATGTGGAAAAACACCTGGCAGCTGCCATGGCTATCGAACACGGCATCGCGCAGGTCGAAGAGCTCGTCCTCCGCGCGGATTCCCGGAGCAAGCCTGAGATGGACTTCGCGCCAGGACTTGGCGGCAAGCTCCTGTGGATCGAGGAGTTCCTCGACCTTGAAGCCGGGAGCATTCCGTGAAAGGTCGATCTTGCCCCTCATGAAGAGCACCTTGTCCACGAGGAACCTCTCGCGATATTTCTCGAGGACGTCCGAAAACACAACGATCTCAATGGAACCCGAATAGTCCTCGACCCCGCAGAAGGCCATCTTTTTGCCCTTCTTGCTGAGGATCTCACGGTAGTTCTTGAGCATCGCCACGAGGGTGTAGGAGCGTTCGGGGCTCGCACGGTCGGGGTGGGCAAGGGGGGCGTCGGATGAGCGTTCCCAGAGGTCGCGCCACTCATCCATGGGGTGTCCGGAGAAATAGAAACCAATCAGTTCTTTTTCGAGCCGGAGGAGGTCCGGCCGGGGGTACTCGTCGCGGGCCTCGTACTGGAAGGGAGGGAATTCCAGCTCGCCGGAGGCCTCGAAGAGGGAGACCTGCCCGTAGCGCCCGGCCTCCTCCTTCTTGGCCACATAGTCGATGGCCCGCTCGATGTTCCCGACCAGCTCGCTTCTCGGGCGGCCGGTCCAGTCGAGGGCCCCCGCGTTCGCCAGGCACTCGAGGGTCTTCCGGTTCATCTGCCCCGAACCCATCCGCGAGATGAAATCGAGGAGGTCCGCGAAGGGTCCCCGCAGCTCGCGCTCGGCGACGATGGCCCGGGAAACCCCCTCCCCAACGCCCTTTATGCCCAGGAGGCCATAGACAATCTTCCCCTCCACCACCGTGAAGTAGGCCTCCGAGAAGTTGACGTTCGGGGGCATGATCTGGAGGCCCATGGAGCGAGCCTCCGAGATGTACTCCGAAAGCTTGTCGGTTTTGGTGATCTCGTTGGTAAGATTGGCCGCCATGAACTCCGCAGGATAATTTGCCTTGAGCCAGGCCGTGCGGTAGGCGACCACAGAATAG
Organism: Spirochaetota bacterium; assembly: GCA_037130415.1. Taxonomy (GTDB): domain Bacteria; phylum Spirochaetota; class Spirochaetia; order Treponematales; family Rectinemataceae; genus CAIJMU01. The sequence continues at coordinate 636 of JBAXTA010000251.1, read as the reverse complement.
GCAGCTGCGTGGGACTTGTTGAAACCATAGCCGGCAAAGGGAATAAGTATGTCGAAAATCGAGGATGCCTCGGATTCCTTGAAGCCATTCCTGATGGCGCCCTCGACGAACTTCACCTTTTCTTCAAGCATCACGTCAGCTTTTTTCTTGCTCATGGCACGGCGAAGGAGATCGGCCTGGCCTAGGCTGTAGCCGGCTATGCGCTGAGCCACCTGCATGACCTGTTCCTGGTAGACGATGACCCCGTAGGTCTCCTTGAGGATGGGCTCGAGGCAGGGGTGAGGGTACGTGATCGGCTTCCTGCCCCACTTCGAGTCGATGAACTGCGGGATGTAGGCCATGGGACCGGGACGATACAAGGCGTTCAGCGCTATGAGGTCCTCGATGCAGGTGGGCTTGGCATCTTTCAGGATTCCCTGCATGCCACTCGACTCGAACTGGAAGACCGAGGTGCTCTTCCCCTGTCCGAGGAGGGCATAGGTCTTCGGGTCCGTGTCCGGTATCGCCGCCTCATCGACCTCGATGCCCAGCTTCCGGATAAGACCAATTGCATTCTTTATGAGCGTGAGGGTCTTGAGCCCAAGGAAGTCCATCTTCACGAGGCCGCACTTCTCGAGGTACTCCATCGTGTACTGC
>JBAXTA010000250.1:0-6836 GCA_037130415.1 Spirochaetota bacterium | reverse complement strand
CGCATGTCAGCACATCAAGCCGCTTCGCGGCCCCTTCCTGCTTTCATCGTGCGTAAGTGCGCACGCATGTCAGCACATCAAGCCGCTTCGCGGCCCCTTCCTGCTTTCATCGTGCGTACTCAACAATCCTAGTTTCCCTGATAATTGTGACTTTTATGCGGCCGGGGTATTTTAGGTCGTTTTCGATTTTCTTGGCGATTTGTTTGCAGAGGTCGCGGGCGCCTTCGTCGCTTACCTGTTCGACGTTGACGAGGATGCGGAGCTCGCGGCCGGCCTGGATGGCGAATGCCTTGTCGACGCCACCGAAGCCCTCGGCGATGTTCTCGAGGTTCTCCAGGCGTTTGACATAATTGTCAAGGGTTTCACGGCGGGCACCGGGGCGGGCTGCCGAGATGGCGTCGGCGATCTGAACCAGGACCGACTCGGGGCAGGAAGGCTCGACATCGTTGTGGTGCGAGCCTATGGCGTTGATGATGCGGGGATCCTCGCCGAACTTGCGGGCCATCTCGACGCCGATCTCGGCGTGGTTCTGGTCGGAATCCGACTCGACTCCCTTGCCGAGGTCGTGAAGGAGGGCGCCGCGCTTGGCGATCTCCCGGTTGAGGCCCAGTTCAGCAGCGAGCATGCCCGCGATGACGGCGACTTCCTTCGAGTGGTACAGGACGTTCTGTCCGTAGCTCGTCCGGAAATAGAGGCGCCCGAGGGCCTTCACGAGGTCGGGGGCGAAATTGTGGAGTCCGAGGTCGAAGACGACCTTCTCCCCCTCCTCGAAGATCTTCTGGGAGATCTCGCGGGTAACCTTCTGAACAACTTCCTCGATGCGGGCTGGATGGATGCGCCCGTCGGTGATGAGGCGTTCGAGGGAGACGCGGGCTATTTCGCGGCGGACCGGGTCGAAGCAGGAGATGACAACCGCCTCGGGAGTGTCGTCGATGATGACGTCAACACCGGTGAGGGTTTCGAGGGTACGGATGTTCCGTCCCTCGCGGCCGATGATGCGGCCCTTCATCTCATCCGAGGGCAGGCTGACGGAGGTAACCGTTGCCTCTGCAGTGACCTCGGTGGCCAGACGCTGGATCGTTGTGACAATAATATCACGCGACTTTTTCTCGGCGACGGTCTGCGCTTCCTGCTCGATCTTGTTGATGATGATCTGGGCGTCGTGCCGAGCCTCGTTCTCGAGTCCCTGGATGATGAGCTTCTTGGCTTCCTCGGCGGAAAGCCCGGAAATACGCTCCAGTTCCTGCCTGTAGCGCTCTTCCTCGCCGGAGAGCTCGTCCTCCCGGGCAGCTACGGCATCTTGGCGCTTTTTTAGCTGCTCAGCGTCCCTTTCGGCCCCCTCGAGCTTCTTGTCGAGAGCCTCTTCCTTCTGTTCGATGCGGCGTTCGTAGCGCTGAAGTTCGGCGCGACGGTCGCGAATTTCCCTTTCTTGCTGATTCCGTTCCCGAATGAGCTGATCTTTCGCCTCTACCAGGATCTCTTTCTTCTGTTGTTCGGCCTCTTTGACCGCATTATCCCGAGTAAGAACCGCTTGTTGTTCGGCGGTGGCGAGCTGGAATCTGGCGTAAAGCCAGCGAATCGACCATCCAAGGACCAGACCGGCAAGCGGAAGGGCTACGTACCATACCACGTTCATGGTTTCCCCCTGCTTTCGGTTGCTAGACCGTTCGGATTATACGGATGCTCTCTCATTTGTCAAGTTTGAGAGAGAAATCATTGTTTCAAGAGGAATAAGGCTTGACGGACCCCTGATCGCAAACTACATTCCTCTCGGAATCCCGAAGGGGATTTCGCGCACTTTCGGAGGGAAATGTTCTACTTCTCTGATTTTGAGGTCGAAAACAGGGTCCGCTACAGCGTTCTCACCCTGACGGAGCAGCCAAAATGGTGTCTGTCATACCCGGCGGCCGGGTTCGAGGCGCTTGGAGTTCCTTGCTTCGCAGGTTCTGAAAGAGTCACTCTTTCTCTCGCCTTGCCCGTTTTCAATCCCTTAAAGACACCTGAGATCACTGAACCACTCCCGAGAAAGCCGCTCCGTGCGATTGGAGGGTTCGTCCCGAGAGTCGCATGACGTCCGCCGTAGGCGGACGATTTGGCATGCCGAACTGTCGGCCTGCCTAGAACGAGGGTTTTCGCACATGTCCAAGAAGGTTTACGTCGGCAACATGAACTACTCCACCGCGGAGAACAATCTCAGGGACCTCTTTGCCCAGCACGGCAATGTCCAGTCCGTAAACATCATCGTCGACCGCTACACTGGCAAGGCCAAGGGTTTCGGTTTCGTCGAGATGGAGACCGAGGATGAGGCCCGCGCTGCCATTGAAGCCCTCAATGGTGTGGAGTTCATGGGCCGCCAGCTTCGTGTCAACGAAGCTGAGGACAAGCCCCGCCGCGACGGCGGATACCGCCCGCCCCGCAGGGACTACTAAACGACTTTGGGCTCCACCCGGAGCCCCTTGGACGGGAGCCAGGCTCGCAAGAGCAGGTGACCGAAGCCGCACGAGGCCGCCGTGCGGCTTTTTTTATTTCGGCGGCTTCGTGCGGCCATGGGGACTGTGGAGTTACGGCGCCTAGACCATTAGCCGTAACTTCACCGCCAAGGCGGAACGCCTTGGCGAGGTTGCCGTGCGGGTCTTTATTTTTGGTGAAGTTTCGCGCTCATAGACCTCAAGCGCGAAACTTCAACGCCAAGGCAGCTTGCTGCCTTAAGGCAGCAAGCTGCCTTGGCGCGGTTGCCGTGCGGCTTTTTTATTTCGGCGGCTTCGTGCGGCCATGGGGACTGTGGAGTTACGGCGCCTGGACCATTAGCCGTAACTTCACCGCCAAGGCGGAACGCCTTGGCGAGGCCGCCACGCGGTTCTGCAAATGTAGCCAATTTTGCCCTCACAATTGCGAGTTGCGTGTCGCTAAGCTATAGTGACTGAATGCGACTTGCTCGTCCAATGGCTTTTGGGGCTGCCGTGCTGGCTGCAGCGGCTTGCGGTTTGAATCTTCTCGGCCTTGGCCTGGCTGCGGCGCTGGTGAGCGCGATCACCGCAGTTCTCGGAATCGCCGCCGGGTTCCTTGCCTTCGAGAGGCGGGAAGACGCGGTTCTGACTCAAGAACAGGTGATCGACGAAGCGCCACCCGCATGGGCCCTTCCCATCACGATCGCTCAACCTGATCGCGTGGAAACCAAGGCGGCCCAGGAGTTCCCCGAGCTCGATGACGCCCGCAAACGCCTCCGCTTTGCACGGGCCGTGGCAGGCAAGGTCCCGCAACTGACCGAGGATGCGGTCTTTGCCCTCATCGAGCGCTTTGAGAGCATGCGCGGCAACACATCCAAGGCCTCGGTTTCAGCCCGGCTTTTCAAGGCCGCCCTCACCCAGGGGGCAGGCTCTGGCCACCCTCCGGTGGCCATCCAGGCGGAGCAGACGCGCCACGTCATAAAGGCACAGCGGGAATCCATAGCCCTGATGGCCGAGCACTCACGCCAGAGCGCCAAGGACCTCCGCTCGATGGGCAAGGAGCTCGAATCGGGCATGGAACTCCTCAAGAGCATAGAGGAGATCACCGAGCGTTCTCGTCTGATCGCCTTCAACATGGCCGTCGAGGCGGCCCGGATCGGTGAAAAAGGCCGGGGCTTCAAGGTCATCGTCGGAGAGCTGCGCAAGTTGAACGACATGACCGCCGATTTCTCCGGCCAGGTCGCCGAGCTCCTCGGGCGCTTCCGCGACTACAACGCGTCGATCGTCAGCCGCCTCGCCCTGGAGACGGACAGGGTCTCCAAGGATGTCGCGGGCGGGATGGAGGCGGCGGAGCGGGCTGTGGAATCCCTCATCGTGGCCTCGGGCACGGCAGACAGTTTTGCGCACGAAATCGCCGCCCTCGCCGTCGTCATCGACTCCGACCTCGATGGAGTCCTTGAATCGCTGCAATTCCAGGACATTACGCGCCAGATGATCGAGGGCTCCAACGCGATACTGGACGAGGCGAGTGCAGACATCGATGCCAGCCTGACCGCGATCGGCCGCCTTGATGTCGCGAGGCGCAATGTCGTCCTCCTCGAGTCCATCCGAAAGACACTCCTTGCCCGGTCCAAGACCAGGGGCGAAAAAGAAGCACTCATGGAGGTGAAAGAATGAAAATACTCGCGGTAGACGATTCGTCCACGATGCGCAAGATCGTTTCGCTCGCACTCAAGGGCGCAGGGCACGAGATCATCGAGGCGGAGCACGGGAAGGATGCGCTGGCCAAGCTCGCCGGGTCTACGGCGGATTGCATCATCCTCGACATCAACATGCCGGAGATGAACGGGCTGGAGTTCCTCGCCGAAAGGAAGAAAAGTCCGTCCATCTCGAAAATACCCGTCATAGTTCTGACAACCCAGGATGAGTCGGGCATGAAGGACCAGGCCCTGGCCCTCGGTGCCAACGCCTTCCTCGGGAAACCCTTCCAGAAGGAAGACCTCCTCGCCTCGGTGAAAAAGCTCCTCGGCTAGCCCGGGCAACAGCCTCCATCTTGGTCCGGCAGTCTGCCGTCGGAACCGGTGGCCCCGCCTCCCCCATCAGGGAGCGCGGGGCTTTTTCCTGTCCTGGCGCCCCTTCAAGGTGCGAAGGAGCCTTGCGAAATGGGCAGGCAGGGGCGCGCGGAAATGGGCGGCTCCGGCAGCCCCGGGCAGGCAGATGGAGAGCTTCCAGGCATGGAGCATCAATCCTATATCGCCCAACCTGTCATCCCTTCTGCCGTAGATGGGGTCGCCCACGACAGGCGTCCCGAGCCCCGCAAGGTGGACGCGGAGCTGGTGGGTGCGCCCCGTGCGCGGGCGCAGGTGGACGAGGGCAAAGCCGTCAAGGCGGGAGACGACCCTCCAGTCGGTGACAGCCACCCTCCCCCCTTCGGCCACCCGGGCGAAGCGCTTGCGGTCGCGATGGTCGCGGCCGAGCCTGTCCTCGATGCGGCCGGAATCGGAGGAGGGACAGCCCGAGGTTATGGCGAGGTAGTCTTTCCGCGTCGTGCGGTCCTTGAACTGCGCGGCGAGGAAGGCCTGGGTGGTGCCGTCCTTCGCAACTATGATGACACCGCTCGTGTCCTTGTCGAGGCGGTGCACAATGCCGCCGCGGAGTGCTTCGCTGCCCCTGTCCTGGCTGGCGGCCCGACGGCCGAGGACAGCGTTCGCGAGGGTGCCGCAGTGGTTGCCCGCCCCGGGGTGTGTCACCATGCCCCGGGCCTTGTTCACGACAAGGACATGCTCATCCTCGAAAAGGATGTCGAGGGGCAGGTCCTCGGCCACCAGGCCGGGAGAAGGCTCCTCCGTCCAGCAGATGACCAAGCGGTCGCCCAGAGCCAGGGGACGGGAGGGCTTGGCTGGCCGGCCGTTGACCTCGATCACAGCCTTGCGCGCCTTGATCTGGGACCGCGTGAGGAGCCCCAGTGCCTCGGAGATGTAGCGGTCGGCACGGGGGAGTTCGGTCGCAGTGACAAGGGCCTCGTGGCGATGCGCGATTCCGCCAGACAGGGGAAGCCCAGCCAAGGTCTGCCCAACACTGTGCTGGGCATCCTTCTTGACCCTGACGGCCCTCTTCCTGTCCTTTGCCATGGCCCATGCTACAGGAGCGTGGGCCTCCGCTTCAACCGAGCCAGGACCTGAGAAGTACGAGGAAGCGTGCGGGATCCTCGACGATGGGCGAATGGCCAAGGCCTTCCATGGTCTCGAGTTTCGAGCCAGGGAAGGCGGCTGCCGTCTCGCGGGCCATGGCGTCGGTGATCAGGTAGTCATTGGCACCCCGGATCACGAGGACCGGCTTGGTGAAGCCGCCCAACTTCCCGCTCACATCAAAGCTGGACAGGGCGACCGCGTTGCCGATCCAGGCAGGGATCGCCATGAGGGCTGCGCCATCGACGAGGCGCTGGAAGAAGGCCGGGTCGCCCGGGATCGGCGCAACTCCGCCGAGGGCCTTGGCCAGCACGGCCCTGTCCAGGCGCATCGCCTCGATGGCAGGGTGGTAGGCTTCCGGCGTTTTGAGGCCACTCGGTGCACAGGAGTCCACCAGCACGAGGCCAGAGAGAAGCTCCGCCCGCCGGGCGGCGAGGGACAGGCAGACCGCCCCACCGAGGGAGTGGCCGACGGCGACAGCGCCTTGCAGCCCCAGTGCCACGATGAAGTCAGCCATCGCATCCGTGTAGGCCTCAATGCTCAGTGGCCCCGGCAGGGGGGAGGAAAGGCCGAAGTTGGGCATGTCCGGCGCGATGACGCGATAGCCCGGGACATCCATGACCTTTTCCCACCAGGCCGAGCAGCCGGTGTTGCCATGAATATAAAGGAGGCTCTTGCCCGAACCCTTCTCGAGGTAGTTCCATTCGATCCCTTTGATTCCGATTTTCTTCCCTTCCATCGCTACGCTCCTTGCCCCGGATGCCTGTTCCGGGAATCCTTCAGTATTATGGTAACTCCGCCAGTGTTTCCAGGCCTGCCACGCGGCTCCTAGATGCCGAGGTAGGAACGCTCGACGTGAGGGTTCCTTGCCAGTTCCGCAGCCGTGCCTTCGATCACAATTGCCCCGTTCTCCAGGACGAGGCCGCGGTCGACCGCCCTGAGGCTCGCTCGCACGTTCTGCTCGGTGACGAGTATCGACACCGTCTTCTTGAGCTGGCCGAGCCGCTCGAAGACCTCGGCCACGATGGAGGGCTGGAGCCCGAGGGAGGGCTCGTCGAGGATGAGGAGCTTCGGGTTCGCCATGAGGGCGCGGCCGATGGCTACCTGCCGCTGCTGGCCGCCGGACATGGTGCCCGCGAGCTGCCGGTAGCGCTCCTTCAGTATCGGGAAAAGGGCCAGGACCTGCTCGAGAAGCTCCTCC
>JBAXTA010000025.1:0-24678 GCA_037130415.1 Spirochaetota bacterium | reverse complement strand
GTAAAGGTCGCTAGGGACCAGAGGTAGGGCACGGCTGTGTAGAGGGCCCACTCAGAGCCCCAGTTCATGAAGGTGGCGACATAGACTCCCGTGAGGGATTGGGCTGCGAGAAGGAGGAGGAGGATCCAGTCAGGGGCGTAGGTTACCTGCTTGAGGATTGGCTTCGTGGCGCGCCTGAGGAGGAGGAGGAGGCAGCCGAGGAGGGCGAAGAGCCCGAATGCAAGGCCGAGGCTCTCGAAGGCGATCAGGTTGCCCTGGTTTCCGAGAAAGGCCTTCATCGGGCCGGGGAAGAGGACAGCAAGGAAATGCGCGAGGAGGACTGGCAGGATTCCGTAGTGCCAGGGATTGATGCCCCAGAACAGATTCTCGCGCTCGAGGAACTGTGTGGAGTAGGCCGACCAGGAAAGTCGGTTGGAGACAAAGCGCCAGGGTGTCACGAAGAGCAGCAGGCCAAGGGCAAGATAGGGCATGAGAATGAAGATGAGGCCGTTCAGCATGTCACCACCTCCCTGAGTCCTTCGGCGCAGAGTGTCCGTGATGCTTCAATGAGGCATTTCCAGCGCACGCCTTTTTTCGCATCGAAGGCGGCGCCCATCCGCTCAATGCCAGGAAGGATCTGCACTGCCACCAGGGATCTGGAGTCCTCGGTACCGGTCTGCCTCGATAGATGGGCCAGGAAACCAAGAACCACCGAAAGATGGTCGACAAGCTCCGTCCCGGCCGGCTGGTAGCCCCAGCGCGAGTATTCCCGCTTGAGAAGCATCATGTAACTTCCCTTTTTCTGGTTGTCACCGAAGAGGTGGTGTCCGAGGTAGGGCGCTGTCGCAGGATTGAAGTCGAAGGTTCCGACGTACTCCTCCTGGAGCGCCGCCAGGGATGAGGAGGAGGCGAAGTCCGCGAAGTCAGCGAGGCTGGCGGCCAGCCCCCGCTCCCGCATGAAGTCCTCGACCAGAACCGAATCCTCAAGCACGCGGGACCTGTCCTCGGGATAGTCGCAGAGCCTGGAAAGGGCGTCGTAACCCGCTGTCAGCGTCATTTCGGACTCCTGGTCTTGGCGAGGATGCCGAAGCCAGCGGCGCCCTTGCGCGTTGCATTTCCCTCGCCCTCGCGCTGCTGGGAGGGGATGACGAAGCGTTCCCCATAGCCGGCGATGGTAAAGAGGCGGTAGAGGCGCCTGGCCCCGGCTTCGTCCAGACCTGCCGTGGCGATCGTGGAAAGCGGGAGCTCCTGCCCGAGGTTCTCCGCTCGCTTGTATATCCTGAGTGCTATGAGCTTCTGGAGGACCTCGGCGATGATCTCCTTGTTGCCCCCGGAGAAAAGGCTCGCCAGGTAGCCGATGGGAGCCCGGAGCTTTTCGATGAGGGGAATTGCTCCATATTCGGCGAGCTCATGGAGGTCCTTTCCTCCGGAGATAACCGGCGACAGGGATGGAATATAGTAGGCCATGGGCATGGTCCGGAATTCCGGATGGAGGGGGAGGGCCATGCGGAATTCCTTGACAAGGGCGTAGACAGGGGACTTCACCGCAGCCTCGAGCCATTGACCCGGGACCCCGTTCTTCTTCGCTCCTGCCACCACCTCGGGATCATGAGGGTCGAGGATCACCCTGCGGTGGGCCTCCACGAGCTCCTGGTCCTCCCTGAGGAGGGCTTCCCCGACGAGGTCGGCGTCGTACAAGAGGACACCGACGTGCCTGATTCTTCCCACGCAGCTGTGCGCGCAGGCATTGGCCTGGCCGCTCTCCGTCCTCGGGTAGCAGAAGATGCATTTTTCTGCCTTGCCGCTCTGCCAGTTGAAGTAGACCTTCTTGTAGGGGCAGGCCGAGGTGCAGAACCGCCATCCCTTGCAGACCTCCTGGTCCACGAGGACGACACCATCCTCTCCCCGCTTGTAGATGGCCTTCGAGGGACAGGCCGCCACGCAGGCTGGACTCAGGCAATGGTTGCAGATGCGGGGAAGGTACTGCATGAACATCCTGCCGTAGTCCTCGATGATCTTCCTGTCCTCGAGGTTGGAGTCCTCAGCCGCGTAGATCTGTGAGCCGGACAGGTCATCGTCCCAATTGGGACCACCCTTGATCTCTTCCATCCTCTGGCCCGAGATCTGGGAGAAGGCCTCGGCGATCGGCTGGTCGCTTCCGGGGGGGGCCTTGTACAGGTTGCTGTAGTCGAAGTCGAAGGGCTCGTAGTAGTCCTCGAGCCTGGGCATGTTGGGCTGGAAGAACATGGACAGGAGGGTCGGGCCCTTGCCCATGGCCCGTAGTTTAAGCTTGCCGTTTTCGCGGATCCAGCCGCCCTTGAAGATGGCCTGGTCTTCCCATTTCTTCGGGTAGCCGACCCCAGGCTTGGTCTCCACGTTGTTCCACCACATGTACTCAGCGCCCCTGCGGTCGGTCCATATGTTCTTGCAGGTGATGCTGCAGGTGTGGCAGCCGATGCACTTGTCGAGATTGAACACCATTACCAGTTGTGCACGTACGTCCATCGCTCATCCCCTCAGCTTTCTGACGACGACGTAGCTGTCGCGGTTCACGCCGGTCGGACCCCAGTAATTGAAGTAGAAACTGAACTGGGCATAGCCGCCGAGCATCAGGGTCGGCTTCAGGCGGATGCGGGAGAGACTGTTGTGAACGCCCCCCCGCTTGCCGGTCTTCCGTGATTTCTTCACGTCCAGCGTACGCTCCGGAGCGTGATACATCACCGCCGCCCCCTTCGGGATGCGGGAGGATACGACAGCCCTGCAGGTGAGGACACCGTTGGCGTTGTAAACCTCTATAGCCTCGTTGTCCGCGATGTCAGCCTTCGCGGCATCCTCGTGGTTGAGCCAGAGCACCGGGCCGCCCCGCGAGAGGGTCAGCATGCGCAGGTTATCGCTGTAGGTTGAATGGATGCTCCACTTGCCGTGGGGAGTCAGGAAGTTGAGGATGAGCCCGCTCTCGCCTTCGACCTCGTCGAGCATCGAAGGGTCGAGCTTGGCCTTGAAAGTCGGAAGGCCCTCGTTGAACTCCCCGTACCAGGGATGGTCCAGGTAGAGGGACTGCCTTCCCGAGAGGGTCCGCCAGGGCACTCCATGCTCGACGTTGAGCGTAAAGGGAGCATAGGGCCGGTTCTCGTTGACCAGGCCGCTCCAGACCGGGGTTGAGATAAAGCGCCGGGGCTTCTGGGTGATGTCCTCCCAGGTGATGCGGAAGTTGCGGTCGCCCGCGGAAATCTGGGCAAGGGGCTTGCCCACCCGCCTTTCCAGGTTCTGGTAGGCGCGGTAGGCCAGCTCGCCGTTGGTCTCGGGGGCGAAGGCCAGGAGGATGTCGGCGACGTCCTTCTCCTCCTCGAGGTCGAGGTAGGTTTTACCGCCCCAGGAGCGGGTCGCCTTGGTTTCGAGGAGCTTCGCATGGACATCCTCGGCCTCCCAGCTCACGCCGTGGGCATGGAGATGGCCGATGCCGGGACCGAGGGAGAGGAAACGGTTGTACAGGTTGACATAGTCACGCTCGACTATCGGGAGGTTGGGCATGGTCTTGCCGGGAATGGCCTCGCACTCGCCCAGCTTCCAGTCCTTGACGCTGCGTTGTGCGATCTCCCCTGGCGTATCGTGGAGGAGGGGAGCTGCGATGATGTCCTTGAAGGGCAGGGGGAAGTGGGCGGGCGAGAGTTCGCTCACCTTCCTGGCTATCCCGGCGAAGATGTCCCAGTCGGATCTTGACTCCCAGGTCGGGGGCACGGCGGCGTCCATGCAATTGATGAAGGAGTGCATGTCCGTGGTGTTGAGGTCCGATTTTTCGTACCAGGTGGCTGCGGGCAGGACAATGTCCGAGTAGAGGGTCGAGGTGTCCATGCGGAAATTGAGATCCACCACCAGGTCCAGCTTTCCGCTGGGTGCCTCCTCGTGCCAGACGATGTCCTTGACCTGGCCCTTGGCCGCCTCGGTGGCTGTGAAGCTGGCATTCGGGGCACCGATGACGTGCTTGAGGAAGAACTCGTGGCCCTTGGCGCTGGCGGAGATGGCGTTGCCTCGCCAGATGAACCACACCTTTGGGGAGTTGCCCACCGCGTCCGGATCCTCGATGGCGAAACGGGTCTCCCCGCTCTTCAGGCGCCTGACAAGCCAGGACCGGATCTCGTCGTCGCCCTTCGCTCCGGCCGCCTCTGCCATCTCGACGAGCCGGATGGGGCTCTCGTCGAAGTGGGGGGAGAAGGGAAGCCAGCCGAGCCTGACGGCCTTGGCGTTGAAGTCGGCCGTGTGCATCGGCATGCCCTCGCCGGTCTCGGGCCTGAAATAATCAACATAGTTGCGATCATATCGCCACTGGTCGGAGTGCATGTACCAGAAACTCGGTGTGTTCTGGAGGCGGGAAGCCTTGGTCCAGTCCTGTGCCATGGCCACCGAGGTCCAGGGCGCAAGTGGAACGACCTTTTCCTGGCCGACGTAATGGCCGAGGCCGCCGCCGTTGCGCCCGACGCTGCCGGTGAGGATCAGGGCGGTGATGGCGGCACGGTAGATCAGGTCGTTGTGGTACCAGTGGTTGATGCCGGCGCCGACGATGATCATGTTGCGGCCGCCGCTCTGTTCGCCGCTCGTCGCCCACTCACGCGCGATGGTGATGAGGCTCGCTGCGGCTATGCCGGTGTACTTCTCCTGCCACCTGGGCGTAAAAGGCCTGTCATCATCATAATTGGCAGGATAATCGCCTGGCAGTCCCCGCGACACCCCTGACTGGGCCATCAGGAGGTCGTAGACCGTTGCGACGAGGACCTCCCCGTCCTTGGTCGCGACCCGTCTGACGGGTACGTGGCGGAGTGCCGCCCCCTCGGCCTCGAAGGTGAAGCGGACCTCGCCCGTCTCCTCACCGAGGAAGCTCAGGGAGCAGTCGATGTCCCCGCCGTCGATGAGATCCTTCATGTCGAGGTTCCAGTTCCCCTCCTGTTTGCTCCAGCGGGAGCCGAGGCTGCCGTGCGGGATGCGTACCCTGCCTGCGCTGTCGCCGACACAGAGGGTCCAGTCCGCGTTCTCGATGTCCGCGCTCCTTTCCATGTCGGAGGCGCGGAGGAATTCGCCTTGCCGGAGGGCTCCGTCCTTCTCGGTCAGTTTCACCAGGAAGGGGAGATCGGTGAACCTGCGGACGTAGTCGTCGAAGAAGGGTACCCGTCGCTGGGCATGGAACTCGGTGAGGATAACGTGGTTTACCGCCATCCAGAAGGCACCGTCGTGCCCCTGCTCCACAGGCAGCCAGGAGTCGGCGAACTTGGTGGCCACGCTATAGTCGGGCGACATGACGACGACCTTGGTGCCCCGGTAGCGCGCCTCTGCCAGGAAGTGGGCGTCAGGAGTGCGGGTCATGGGCACATTGGAGCCGCAGAGCACGATGTAGGCAGCGTTGTACCAGTCGGCGGACTCATTGACGTCGGTCTGCTCTCCCCAGACCTGGGGAGAGGCGGGGGGAAGGTCACAATACCAATCATAGAAGCTCATGGCGACACCGCCGAAGAGCTGGAGGAAGCGGGTACCGGCTGCGTAGCTGATCATCGACATGGCGGGGATCGGCGAAAAGCCTATTACCCTGTCGGGTCCGTATTTCCTGGCAGTGTGGAGCGACGAAGCTGCGATCATCTCATTCGCCTCGTCCCATGATGTCCGGCGGAAACCGCCCATCCCGCGCTTTGAGACATAGGACAGTCGCTTCACCGGATCATCGACGATGCTCCTCCAGGCCTCGACCGGATCACTGCAAACACTCCGTGCTTCCCGCCAGAGATCGATGAGGACACCACGCATATATGGATATTTGACCCGGAGCGGGCTGTAGAGGTACCAGGAAAAACTGGCGCCCCGGGGGCAACCCCGTGGCTCGTGGTTGGGAAGGTCGGCATCGAACTGGGGGTAATCGGTGGCCTGGAGTTCCCATCCGACTATGCCGTCCTTGACGTGGACCATCCAGCTGCAGCCTCCCGTGCAGTTGACGCCGTGGGTGCTCCGCACGACTTTGTCGTATTGCCACCGGTTCCTGTAGAACTCCTCCCATGCCCGGCCCTGGGGGTCGTGGTCGTCCTTGATCCTGTCGTTCGGCATTAGCTGATCCTCCTCTTGATGATGGCCAGTACGAGCAGGAGAAGGGCGAAGACGCCCCCGCCTGCCAGCGGGAAGACGAGGGACGGGGAAATGCCAGCAACACTGTCTTTATCTGCGACGGAATCCTTGAAGATGGCCAGGAGGGCGGAGATCTCCTCCTCGGACAGAGGTCGGTCGGCAAAGATGCCCTTCATTGTGGGAAAGCTGAGGGTGGCGAGTGCTCCCTTCATTCCGCGGTCGCCCATGCGCTGGTAGGACTGGCCGAGATCGGCCACTGACACATGGCCCCCGGCAGAGCCCAGGGCTGCGAAGGCATGGCAGGAGAGGCAGGGAGCGCCGCCCTTGGACAGGGCCCTGCTCCCTGTGAAGAAAGCCCTGCCCGCAGCGATGAGTTCGGGTGAAGCCATGGTCTCCATCGCCTCGGAATCGCTTCCGGCCTTGGCTCCTGCGCCCGCGCCAGTTGCGCTGCCGAGATAGGCGAGGATCGCCTGCGCCTCTGCTTGAGCCAGGTCCTGGCTTGGCATCTCGTAGCCAAACTGGGTGACAAGCTTCCCCTGGACCGGATCCTTGTCTGCACTCAGTTTGTCAGGCTCGAGGATGATGCGGAGCAGCCATTCGGCAGGTCGTCGCGTGGTCGCTCCCTGGAGATCGGGACCGCTGCCATCCCCGCCGCCGATGCTATGGCAACTGGCACATCGGTCCTCGAAGAGTTCCCTGCCCTGGTCAGCCCAGGTGGAAAGACTGCCTAAGAATAGCAGCAAGAAAGTGGCAAGGCGGCTCAGGAACCTGCTCGAACTAGCCATGTGGTCTTCCCCTCCCCTGGTCATGGAATGAAATACCTCGTGCCATCATAGCCAGGTCGATCCGCTTTCCTCCGCGGGACCAGCCTGCTCCTGCGGATGCTGGCAGTTTACCTGAAGTGAATAAATAATTTATTACTGCAGAGTAAATTATAATGGGGACATCTCGAGCTGACAAACGCTGTATTTGAATTCTGTAACATTTGTTCTGGTCTGTAGATTTATTTGGGTTTCTTCCATTGTGGAGGCATAGGTGGCGGCGCGGTACCATGCCATGTATCCTGGTGGCGGAAGTCATTGACACCTTCTGTCGTGGAGCAGGGGCGGGGCTCAGGGACGCGCTACGAGCCACTCCTTGAATCCCGGAAGGGTCTCGGCTATCAGGCTCGCCAGGTTGGCAGCCATCTGCCTCGGATACTCCTTGACGATGAAGTCCACCAGCCGACGTTCTATCATCCCATCCATGAGGAGGGCCTTGAGCGTTTCGGGATCCGAATGCCGGAGGATGGCTTCGAGCGAGGATCGCGTGCGGGGTTCCTCGCGCCAGAGGAAGAGCAGATCCAATAGCGCGGGCAAGCGCTCTTCCCTGGCCTCGGCCCCGAGCTTCGGGACGATCTCCTCGAGGTCGCGGGCCAGGAGTCGCTTGATTTTCATGTACTTGTTTCCTCCCTCGATGAAGCCCGCTACCAGGTCCGACCAGATCTTGGACTGCACGATGCTGGGAATTCCTAGCATGTTTCCGAGGGGCGCAAAGACGGTGGCGAAGGGCCAGGAGATGACGCTCCTGAACAGGTTGGCCCTGATGACGCCGCGGTCAAAGCCCCTGAGCCAGTTATGGCTGGCGATATAGAGTCCGTTCGTACCGGATATGAAGAAAAATTTGACTGCGTTGTAGCCGAGGCCGACCGTCGCGAAGGGCCAGAAGCTGTCGAAGTTGGCCTTCACGAAACCGAGGATGGGCACCGAGAAACCGGTCCAGAAAAGGGATTTCGCCACATTGTCGAAGTTGACGCTCCGGACTGTCCATTCGCGGAGGCTGGCACCGCGGGCAGCCACGATATCGGCCAGCGAGTTCCGGAATCCGGTGATGCCGAGCCAGAGGAGGGCGTAACCGTCTCCTACGAATTGGCGGGCAACCAGGAATCCGATGAGGGGCCTGGCGATGTTGAGGAGGACGGGATTGAGGTAGCGGTAGGCCCTGCGAAGGGGTATCAGTCCGCTTTTCTCCTCCCTCTCGTCGCCGATGCGGTTGGGCCGGGCCGCGGAAATCCTCCCCATGCTGAAGAGGGCGGGTGCGGGAGGCATCCTGTCCAGGCCCATGGGCTTGTCCGTCCCCCGGATGAGACGTCCGACGAGATCGGGCAGGGGGACATGCCGCTGGGCATATCGCTGTGCGCTCCGCCCAGGCAGGCTCCTCGCCCGCGATCTGGCTGCCCGCGCAAGGCTCCGGATGTCCCCGATGCGGTCCGCAAAGATGAAACCCATTCCCGGCATCCCCGGATCCCGTCCCCTGGCGTCGCTGCCCGAGATCGGAACGATGCCGTGGGAGGGGGCATTCCCGGCCATCCGGTTGAAGTCATTGACATCCCTGCAAAAGGCCAGGATGTCGCTGGGATCGCGCCTTACGCTTTCCTGGATGTTGTAGATCTCGATTTCGTCGAGGAAGGGCGCCGACAGGGCCAGGAGTTCGCGTCCCTTTTCAAGTCCGTGCTCCAGGGGATGGAGGAGCCGCAGCCGGCAACCAGCCAGCCTGAGCAGCTCGCTCATCCGCTCGAGGTCGCCGAAGACGGTGCCGTAGTCGCCGGCCTGGGAGGATTCGAAATAGCGCTGTCGGAGTCTTTCGGGGCTGAGTGCGGTGTATTCGGTCCTGAGTTCCAGGTAACGTGCTTCGATGGCGCGGAATTCCTCCTGGGCCATCCTGCCCCGTGCAGCCTCCATCTTCACGCGCGAGCTTTCGACCTCGAGGAGAAGGACCCTGTTGCGAAGTATCCTTTCCATCTCCGGGTGGAGGAAATCACCAAGGTGGGCCCGCGTGACCCGCGACAGGGGGACAAAACGCGAGAGCTCCTTCATGCGCAGCCGGGAAAGCCGGTAGCGCCTGTCTCTGGGGAAGCCCTCGTTGATGGAGTCGAGGTAATTGTCATTGAAATTGGAAAGGAGGCTCCGGATGGATCCGACGCGGATCTCCTGGTTCTCTTCCAGGCCCACGACGAGCTCCTTCAGCAGCTTCCGGTTGTCCCGGAAAAAACGGCCGGCCTCGGTGCCACGCTGCATGACGGGAAGTATGGCCATGAAATGGAAGCGGCGCTCGCAGCGGGTCAGGCTGAATTCGATGCCGAGTCGTACCCTTATCCCGGTGATCCTGCCCGCCTCGATGGCTTCCTCTATCTGCTCGAGAGCCGAGGGCCCGCCGCAGGCCAGGGTCAGCTCCGAGATGCCCTTGATGAAGGCGTCGATAAGGAGCTGTGTCGCGTTTTTCCTTCCCGAGGTCGAGCTGTCATGGACATCGCCATCGAAGCCAGCGTCGAGTTCCGAAAGGGGAAGGCCCCGTTCCGGCAGTTCCACGAGGTCGAGTTCGTCAAGGAGCCTCCGGATTACCTGGTACTGACCGTGGGAGGACTCGGAAAAATCGTGGAGAAGTTCGAGCTGACGCCTGCGGTCGTGCCTTTGCTTGATGGCCTCCTTGACGAGGGCCAGCTGGACCCGGGCGGTGTTGAGCGGGAGGTCCAGGGTCTTGGCATGGAAGGAGAGCTCCATGATCCTGCCCAGGGCCCGGAGCCGTTCCTTGGCGTGTCGCGAATCTAGATCGCGAACCACGCGGACATAGGCCTCTGCGATCGAAATGCGTCGGTGCTTGTACCAGCGGGTGATACCCCGAGGATGAGACTCAGGGTCGTCGTCTGTCTGTTGTGGCGTGTCGATCCGCTCGTTGAGCTCTCGCCTGAGCCTTCTGAGCTCCGGTGAGAAGCTGAGGGCTTCGAGGATGCGCCTCTGAACATGGCCAAGGGGCAAGGCAGGCATCAAGGGCCTGTGCCACGTCCGAGGGCGGAAAAAAGCCCTACCAGCGTGGACAGTGCTGCCGCTGCGGCCGCTTCGTTCTCGATGGGGATCCTGATGCAGGTTTTTCCGGTGGCCGGGTCCTTTTCCGATAGCGATGCGACAAGGGCCTCGGCTCCACCAGGGGCCGACAGACTCCGAGACAGGTCGGAGAAAAAGGCAAGCCCGCGCGCAACAAGCTCGCCCGCATCGGAGGGGACGGATTCGCGACCGCTCCTTGAGTTGTGATCCGCCGGGTCCGGGGAAGCAGGCTTGTCACCCTCCGGTTTTGATCCAATTGCGAAGGAATCGTTGTCGTCGGAAGCCGCGCCATTCCGTCCCTCGAGCTCCGCCGCCTCTCCCTCTTCCCCCTCTCCTCCTGAGGCTGCCACGGCATCCACTCCGGCTTCAGGCATGGCGACGATCTCTTCGACCGTGCTCATGAAGCGCTTGTGATTATCGTCATTCATGAAGATCGTGTCCGCTCCGGCATCAAGGATGCCGCGGGCAAGATCCGACTTGAAGCCGATGAGGTTGAGCATGCGGCTCTCGATCGAATCCAGGGCGATCAGATTGATGATTGTCACATTCTTTTTCTGACCCAGGCGGTGGATGCGCCCGATGCGCTGTTCGAGGACGGCTGGATTCCAGGGAAGGTCAAGGTTGACGAGTATGGATGCAGACTGGAGGTTGAGGCCCGTGCTTCCTGCATCGGTCGAAAGGAAGACCCTGCAATCGGGCAGCTGGTTGAAGGAGTCGTAGAGTTCCTTCCGGGCTGCGCTCGGCACACTCCCGTGCAGGGACCGGAATCCTGTCCCCCGACCTTCGAGCTCCATCGCCACAAGGCGGGTCATCCTCTCCCACTGGCTGAATACGACAACCTTCTGCTCCGGGTCGCCCAGGCACTCATCGAGGATGCCCATGAGTTCGGCGATCTTGGTGTCGTGCCGATGCTCCCGATCCTGGTCGAGAATATAGGTACTATCACAAACCATCCGCATCTGGTTCATCGATATCATGAGGCGCTGCCGGTCCTGCTCGTTGAGGAAGCCCATCATCCGCCATTTCCGCACGATGCGGCGTACGGTTTCGCCGAACTCGTCGTGCAAGCCACGCTGCTTGTCGGTCATCGTGACAAAGATGCGCTTGTCGATGCGTTCCGGGAGGTCCTTGAGCACCTCGGCCTTCCTGCGCCTGAGCGTCATGTCCGACAGAAGGCTTCCTATCTGGCCGAGGCCTTGATATCCGGAGACCTTCCCCGCAGGGTCCCTGATCTGGTGCTCTGCCAGGAAGCGCCAGAAGGGCCCGAGCTTCCACGGATCGATGAAGGAAACAATTGAGTAAAGTTCCTCGAGGTTGTTTTCAAGGGGGGTACCTGTGAGCACGAGGGCATAGGGCGACTCGATGCGCTTGACCGACCGGGCCAGGAGGGTCTTCCAGTTCTTGATGCGCTGCGCCTCGTCGAGGATGACCATGTCGGGTTCCATCTTCGCGATCAAATCCAGGTCGCGGGACACGGCGTGGTAGGAGGTGACGGTAAAGAAGGCACCTTCGGCGTATTGCAGCGACCGTGCATGGGGCTGCCCCTCGATCACGCGCACGCTTAGATCGCTGAACCGCATGATCTCCGAGCGCCATTGGTACTTGAGGGAAGTGGGACAGACGATGAGGACACGCTGGATGCCGACCGACTGCCTGAGGACCTCGGCAGCCCCTATGGCCTGGATGGTCTTGCCCAATCCCATTTCATCGGCGATAAGGGATCGACCTGCGATGGCCGCGAAGAGGATGCCGCTGCGCTGGTAGGGGTAGAGCCTTGTCTTGAGGATGCCATCCAGAGCCAGGGCGGAACTCCACTGTTTCTCGATACGGGCCTTCCTCCGCTGGTTCTCACGACCGGCCAGCACGAAGGCCAGGGCATCGTCGTAGCAGCGGAAGCCCTCGTCCAGGGCAGTAGCCCGGGAGAGGAAGGTCTCGAAACTGGCCACTGCCCCGGGCTTGAGGACGAGGTCCCCGCCGAACCAGCGGGGAGCCAGGGTCGCGAACTCCTGGGCCTTGTCGGTCCCGATACGGAGGCGGACACTGCGCCCTTCGCCATAGTGGAGGTAGACCGAGGAGTAGGGAGGCTGGTAGCCCTCCTGTATCGCCTTCTTCGCCCCGCGCCGCCTGGAGACAAGGCCCAGGACAGCCTCGATATGCTTGCAGGTACCAAGGTGGCTGGTCCTGAAATCGAGGCATTCACAGTAATTAAGGCCTTCTCCGCCATCCCGCAGGGCCACCTTGTAGCTTTTTCCCGAAGCCGGGTTGTGCACGGAATAGTCCCCGAAAAACGGATGGCCCCTGTCGAGCCTCGTGATGCCCAGGGGGCGCTCGGGAACGAACTGTTTCCTGAGCGCCTTCTGCCAGTCTTCGGCGCTCAAGGCCTCCGGCTTGCGATGGTAGGGGATAAGGTCCTTCCCTGCGGCCTTTCGGGGCTTTCCGGGTGCTGGTTTCTTTGCTCCGGCTCTGGACGCAGCCAGGCCTTTGGATGAGGCAGCCTTTTTTTTAGCCTGGGGCTTTTTCTTCAATGCGGAGTTCGTGCTGATAGAGGGCGTCTTCTTCGGGGCGGGCCCCTTCCTGTCTGGGGCAGGCATCTTCGGGGCGGCAGCTTTTGCGGCGGGAGAGGCGCGTTTGACGGGCTTTGCGGACGGTGTTCGTGCACTCATGGTGAGTCAGTATCAGCCCAAAACACCCACGCCGTCAAAGGTCTTGCTTCGGGGTATTGACTTTCCGGAGGCTTCAACCATATGGTTGAACCATGAAAGGCAAGGTGCTGGACGAGCGGGCTGCAGACAGGATCAAGGGGGCTGCCAAGGAAATTTTTCTCGCAAAGGGCTATGACGGCGCGACCATGCAGGTCATTGCAGACCTGGCTGGAGTCAACAAGGCCCAGCTCCACTACTACTTCCGGAGCAAGGACAGCCTCTTCATGATGGTCTTCCGCGAGGAGTTCCAGGCCTTCCTCCAGACCAAGATTGGTATCCTCCGCGATGAAAAGCTGGGCCTCAGGGAGAAGCTCGAGCTCTGGATCGATGCCCAGGGGGCCTTCCTTTCGGCCCAGCCGCAGCTGCCCTTATTCATCGTTACCGAGATCAACAGGAATCCAGGCCTGATCCAGGGACTCATGGCCGAAATGAAACTGCAACTGCTCGCGGGGCTTCTTGGAAACCTGGGCAAGGATCCTGCAATGAAGGATTCTGGCGTCACCCTCGAGGAGCTGATGACCATGATGGTTTCTCTCCTTGTCTTCCCCCTGATTGCGGCACCTATGTTCCAGCTCCTCCTGGGCCTCAGCCCCGAGGGTTGGACAAGGGTTCAGATGCGGCAGTCAGAACTCGCAAAAGAACTGATTCGACGATACCTGCCTTAGGACGGCGCTCAGCCGGTCCTGGGAGCATGATTTTGTGACGCTATGTCAACCATGTGGTTGAATCAATTGGTATGGAGGCGATAATTGAGAAGATTCTGGGAAGTCATGCTGCGAAACAGCATCTGGGTCGTGCTGGCCTTTGCCCTGGTTACGGTGGTCATGGCGCTCGGGGCGAGGCGGATAGTGAAGGATACCTCCGCCGAGGCCATGAACCCCGACCACAACCCGATCGTGGAGCTGAATGACAGCATCAACAAGGATTTCAACGTAGGCAGGAACGAGATCTTCGTCCTCCATGCAGACAGCGTGTTCACGCCGAAGCACCTGACTGAAATCCGGGCGATTACCTCAGGGCTCGAGGCGGTCCATGGCGTCAAGAAAGTCACGAGCCTGTCCAATGCGTCTCGGCTCGTGGAATCGGACGGCGTTCTCAGTTCGGGCGACATGGTACCGGCGGACAATCCGGGCGAGGAGGCGATTGCGGGCATACGGCGCTATCTTGATACCAATTACCTCTTCAAGTCGGGCTTCCTCGCGGCGGTGGATGGAACATCGACCAACATCGTCGTGGAGTTCGAGGATAGCGCCGACCTTCCGACCATCATGGCCGACATGGTGCGACCCGTGGAGGCAAACTGGACCGGTACCTACGACCTCACCGGCATTCCCTCGCTCGAGAGCTACCTCCTTGACGCGGTGAAGATCGACCTTCCCTTCCTCGGCGGCCTGGCAATCTTTGTCATATTACTTATGTTCGCGATCAATTACCGATCCTTCCTCGGTGTATGGCTTCCCCTCCTCCAGATCCTTGTTGGCCTCGTCTGGGGGGCGGGCAGCTTCGGCTGGATCGGCATGAAGTTCCAATCCCTTACCATCATCGCCCCCATCGCCATACTGGCTGTCGGCAGCTCCTTTTCGCTCCACCTCCTGGGACGCTACTTCCTCGAGCTGTCGCGGGGCAGGGAAAAGCGGAAGGCCATCCTCGAGGTCATGAACCACACCGCCCTCGGGGTCGTTGTCTCGGGACTCGCCATCACCGCCTCGATGCTTGCCTTCCTCCTGTCGGACCTCGGCATGGTGCGGGGGCTGGGACTCTTCAGTGCCCTCGGCGTCTTCGCCGCGATGATTTCCTCGTTGACCCTTTTTCCGGCCCTCCTCCAGATCCTGCCCGCGCCGAAGGTACGCGTGAGGCTCGAGGAGGGTGGCGGCCTCGGCACGGCGCTCGGGGGGCTCGGGCGCTGGATCGCCGCCCGTCCGAAGGCTGTCCTTGGCAGCGGCGCTGCCCTCCTCCTCGTGGCGTCCTTTGGGATATTCCTCATAGTACCCAATACCTCCCTGATCGGCTTCTTCCGCCCGGATTCCTCGGTCATCCTGGGCATGAAGGCCGTGGACAAGGCCTTCGGCGGCTCGACCTCCGCCAGGATGCTTGTCGAAGGAGACCTCCGCGATCCGGAGCTCCTCAAGGCCCTCCTGGCCTACCAGGAGGATGTCCGTTCGATACCCGGGGTCGGACCCTCGACCTCCATCGCCACCCTCATGCGCACCCTTCATGAGACCCTGACCGGAGAGGCCGGCATGCCCCAGACCCAGAACCTTGTTGCCCAGGAGCTTCTGGTCTACGAATCCTCCGGAAGCGTCGACGATCTGACTTCCCTGGTCAATCTCGACTTTAGCCAGGGCATCGTCACTTTCATTACCCCTCGGCTTTCCACCCACGAAACGAAGGCCCTTTTTGCGAAGCTGCAGCAACGCGCAGATGTCATCATAGGCGACAAGGCCAAGGTTCAATTTGCAGGCGACGTCCTCACGGAAACTGCTATCGAGGCCGTGATCATCCGTGACTTCATCATCAGCCTTACCCTGGCCCTCGCACTGGTCATCCTCATCGACAGCCTCATCAGGAGCCTCAGGGCGGCCCTCGTGACCATCATAGTCCTGGCTTCCACAATCATCCTCCAGTATGGCGTCATGGGGCTGGCGGGCCTCCCCTTCAACCTGGCGACAGCACTCGCGGGAGCCCTGGCCATCGGGGTGGGCGACTACGCCATCCACCTCACCGTCCGCTACATGGAGGACCGGAAAAGCGGACTCTCCCCCGAGGATGCCATCGCAACAGCCCTCTCCACCTCGGGACGCTCGGTGGCCTTCACGGCCATGACCATCGGTGGCGGTTTTACCGCACTGATTTTCAGCCGCATCATGCCCGTAGCGACCCTCGGTGCGGTAATGGTGCTCACCGTAGTCCTCGTCGGAGCGGCCACCCTCACACTCCTGCCCGCAGCCTGTGTGCTGTTCCTCAGGAATCCCCAGAAGACCAATGGAGGTCAAAGATCATGACAAGTTCCACTTATTCAGCAAGGGCTGCCGCCCTCGCCCTCGCCCTCGTCGCGACTCTCCCCCTCGCCGCACAAGCCCTTACCGGACCCGAGATCATGGACAAGCACTTCCACACGACCAAACCCGCCAGCCTTGTGATGACGATGTCCATGACAATTACCAAGAACGGCAAGAACCTCTCGCGCTCCATGAGCACCTGGGGCATGGGCGACAACGCCAAGGGGGAGGTGGAGCGCAAGCTCATCAAATTCCTCGCGCCGGGAGACATCAAGGGTTCGGGTTTCCTCTCGTCCAAGAAGGTGGATGGCTCGACGGAGAGCCAGCTCTGGCTGCCCGCCATGGGGAAGGTGAGGCGGCTTTCGTCGGGTGCCTCGGACCAGGACCAGGCCTTCTTCGGCTCGGACTTCACCAACCGCGACATCTCAGGCTTTGTCGAGGCCGAGTTCAGCTACGAGCTCAAGGGCGAGGAGGAGGGAGCCTTCATCATCGAGGCGAAGCCCAGATCCCCTATGACCTACGAACGGCTCGTCTATCGGATCGATATAAAGGACTTCGGCGCACGGCGCATCGACTACTGGAAGGGCGGGAAGCTTTTCAAGTTCCAGACCCTGGCCTACACCGAGGTCGAGGGCTTTGCCCTTCCATCACGCATCCTGATGACCGCCTCCTCGGGCTCCACGACCGAGATCAGGCTCAGCGACCAGAAGGTCGGCCAGGACCTGGGTGGGCAGGTCTTCACCGAACGATTCCTCAAGCAGTAGGTATCATGATGAAAACAATACTGTCATTATGTGCGCTTCTGTCGATCTTCGCAGGCTCCGCCCTCGGTGCCCAGGAGTTCGGAGGCAGTCTCAGCTCCGCCCTGGGATGGTGGGTCCAGGGACGCTCCATCCTTCCGCCCGCAGTCCTCTTCGAGTCAGGGATCAAGGGTACGCTCGGGGACAAGGCGAATCCTGCGGCGCAGTATCTCGCCCGCGTTCGCCTGGGCTTCGACTCGACACCCGGCAGCGCAAGCCCGACTGCCGCGACTTCCATGGCGCTCGACGAGGCCTGGATCAAGGTCTTTCTCGGCCCCCTGGACCTCTGTCTGGGAAACCAGGTCGTTGCCTGGGGCGCCACCGATGCCTTCGCGCCCATCGATATCGTGAATCCCAAAGATCTTACCCTTCCTGTAAACTCACGAAAGCTCCCGACGGCCATGGGACGCGTGATCCTCAACGGCCAGGGATTCTCCCTCGACCTTGTCGCGCTTCCGGTCTGGGCAGCCTCCCTCCTGCCAGCCGCCCGCTGGCAGACTGCCACCGCGAGCTTCACGCCTCCCGCAGGGATCGTGGTCGATTCGCGCAATGTGGTGACAGACACACCCCAAGCCATCGGGGACAATGCTCAATATGGCGGCCGCCTCGCCGCCAGCCTCGAGATCTTCCAGGGATGGGACCTTGGACTATCCTATTTCCATGGCATCGCCACGACCCCCACGGCAAGCACCGCGATGCAGGTGGTCGCTCCCGGGCATGTGATCGTCACCGTTACCAAGAGCTACGACCGCTACAGCCTGCTTGGCTTCGACACGGCCCTTGCCCTCGAGGGGGGGCTCCTCCTCAAGGGCGAGGCGGGCTATCGCCTCCTGGACGGCGGGGACTGGCTTGAGCCTGCGGGAGGTTTTTCTACAGCCTCGGGCGTGGGAGGCCTCGAGTACAGGATCGTAGGCATCAAGGTAATTGGTGAATTCGCCCTCGACTGGGCCAAGGGAGCCACGGGCGCTGATGACAGCTTCGACAAGACCCTTGTCGTCGCCCTCAGCGCCGACCCCGACAGCAGCGTCTCGCTCAAGCTGCGCGGTGGCTACAACTTTGATGGCAGCGGCTTCGCTTCGCCGGAAATGGTATACACGATTTCGGATGGCTTGAACGCCAGCCTGAGTGGCTACGCCTTCTTCGGCGGAGCGGGAACACGCTACGGAGCCTGGAAGGACAACGATCTGGCCGAGTTCAGCCTTGCGTATTCATTCTAGTTTCCTGGCCAGCGCAAACGACAATCCCCCTATGGCCAGTATGAACAGGCAAGAATATATGCCTGTCACCATCATGATGGAACCGGTCCCGAGGAATCCAAGGACTGTCGAAGTGCAGAATATGCCCAGGATGGCGCCGAAACTGCCCGCAGCAACAAGGTAGAATACAAAATGCCTGGCCTTGTGACGTGTTCCGCAAAGGATTACCAGGAGCGGCCAGATGGGACCGCAGGAACAACCCAGGAGGAATACTGCCACAGTCGTGACGAGTGGCGCACCCTGAAAGAGGACAAGGGTCACGACGCTGACAAGGATGCCAGCTCCATGGATCCCAAGCCTAAGGGTCGGCGAAGCGACCGGGATGAATACGTAGACAAGGCGCCCTGCCGCGACTCCGACCCAGAAGAGGGTAAGGTAGAAGGCCGCGAGGGAGGGGTGCATGAGGAAACGCTTTTCCATATAGATCGGCAGCCAGCTTGCCAGGGAGGCTTCGATCATTACGTACAGGATCATGGCGGCCACAAACCAGGAGAAGGTCCTGGCTTGCGGAACCTCGATGCCCTCGTCGGGACTCATTCCCGTCGATTCCCTGCTTGCCTCGCTGCCCGGACCTGCCTTCCCCCATCGTGCCCCCACGAGGCCAAGGACCGCGACCGCAATGCCGAGCGTTAGCAATCCGACTGCGATGCCTATCAGAGCGTCCGGAACCCTGCGAGCCTGGAGCATTCCGATGACCAAGGGAGCAAGGATCGCCCCGATGCAGTAGAAAAGCTGGGAGACATGGATGGATCTTCCCTGGTCCCCATCACCGAGAGTGGACAGGATTCCCGTTACGTTCGATTCCACCAATCCACCGCAGCCTCCGATGAGGACCATGAACAGGAGGAAGGCCGGAAAATTCGGCACAACTCCGATGAAGGGGAGGACAAGGCCCGTGAGTATCATGCCTGCCACCAGGATCATTTCCGGCGTCGCCCGGCTCCGCCCCGAAAGGCGACCGCTCAAGAGGGAAAACGCGGTGAAGGAAGCATACTGGAGGAAGAAGGCCATCCCGAACATCCAGGGATCGACCTCATAGCGCCGGGCAAGTCCCGTCAAAAGCGGTGGCAGGGAGTTGGCGGAGATCGAGAAGCCGGTGATGCTCAGGATGGTTCCAGCCGCCCTGGCCGTGATCAGACCGGTATTCGTCATTGTCACGGGGCGAGGTTTTTCACGGAGGCACGCACGATCAGCTCAGGGCTCAGGATGATCTGGCGGTGATCGTCCTGGTTCTTCTCGATCTGGTCAAGGAGGAGGTTGATGGAGAAAAGACCCGTCTGTTCCTTGGGCTGCTGGATGGTGGTGAGGGCGGGATCAAGGTACTTGGTGGCAAGGATGTTGTCGTAGCCGATAACGGAATACTTGCCGGGGATGCTGAAACCGTGCTGCAGCGCCGATTCGTAGACGCCGATGGCGATGACATCGCTGAGAGCGACAATCGCCGTGAAATCGTCCCTCCCGACGCTGTCTTCGCCCGAGAAGATGGCGTCGAGCTGTTCGCAGGTCTTTTCAATTGAGATGAAATTGTGCTTGATCATCTCCTGGCGGAGGGGGATGCCATGCTCGGCCAGGGTTCTTGCGTAACCCTTCCTGAAGTACTGCGAGGAGGAAAGCTTCTCCGGACCGTTGAGCAGGAGGATGTTCCGATGCCCCGCCTGGATGAGATGCTCCATCGCCAGCCTCGCCGCCTCCTCATGATCGACGTACACACAGTTGGTATCTGCGTTGGACGGGTGGTTGTCGATGAATACTGTCTTCACATGGTCCTGCAGGAGGAGCCGTATTCCGTCCGAGACTTCGCTTACCGAGGAAATGATGATACCCTCGACGCCCTGCGAGATCATGGTCGAGATGTTGTTCAGCTCAAGGGCTTCATCGTAGCTTGAATCGGCCAGGAGCATGGTATAGCCCCGCTTGTTCAGCACGTCGCCTATGGCCTTGTAGATTTCGGAATAGAAGGGACTTTGGAGGTCGTTGAGGATCATGCCTATGAACTTTGTCTTCCTGTTCCGGAGACCCTTGGCGAGAATGTTGGGCCTGTAGTCGAGCTCCCTCGCAAGGGCCTTGATCTTTTCCCGGGTCTTCTCGTTGACGGCTGGATCGTCGTGGAGAGCCTTTGCCACAGTGGAGAAAGACACATTGGCCTTTTCGGCGATGAACTTGATGGTGACGTTCTTGGTTTTCATGAACCTATCGAGGGCAGGAAAGCTAGAGGCATCTTAGTCTTCTCTTTACAACGTTGTCAATCACTGATACATGTTTAACGGTAAGGAAGAGGGCCTGCCGCAGTCTCCACGAATACTGCCTGACAGGCTCATGAACCGCGGTCTTCCCGGCTATCCGGGCTCGAACCACGACAGGGGGGGCATGCCTATGGACACAAGGATCCGGATACCTGATGAGGAGTTCGTCGCGCGCGCGGGCCAGGTGCGCACTCTGATGGCGGAGAGGGGAATCGACCTTCTTCTGGCCTACGGCAACGAGGCCGAGCCACAGTTTGTGAGGTACCTCAGCGACTACTGGCCCTCTTTTGAGACGGCTGGGGTGCTCTTGGGCATGAGTGGCGACCCGATCCTCCTCATCGGGCCAGAGAGCGCGACCTTCGCGGCCGACCGCTCGAGGGTCAGCAGGATCCTGAGGATCCAGTCCTTCAGGGAGTCCTCGAACCCGGAATACCCCGGGGAGCGGCTCGACAGCTTCGGGGCGGCGATTGCCGAGGCCATGGGGGGCAGGAAGGCCGGCAGGGCGGCGATCGCCGGCACCAACATCGTCTCCCGCCTCGTGTTCGAGGATTTCCGGGGGGCCCTCGCGAAGCTTGGCGTCGTGGAGGTCGAGGACGGGGACGAACTCGTGATGAGACCCCGCATGCGCAAGTCCGAGGCGGAGATCGCCTGCATGCGAAAGGCCGGCGAGATCTCGCACGAGGCCATGCGCTATGTCATCGCCAACGTGAGGTCCGGAATGACCGAACTGCAGGTTCGCGGACTTGCCTGCTCGAAGATATATGAGCTCGGCGCCGAGAACGAGGCCTATCCCATGTGGGTACTGGCCGGGGATGGCGGGGACCAGGCGATCAGCCGGGCTCGGCACAAGGTCCTCACCACGGGCGACTTGGTCCATATCGGGGTTGGGGCGAGGTACGAGGGCTACGCATCGTCGATCGGCAGGCAGGTCATCCTCGGCAAGCCCGAGGCCTGGATGCTCGATGCCATCAAGGCGGCCTATGAAGCCCACGGGGTGGTCTCGGAGCAGCTTCGTGCGGGCGGCAACGCCCGCGATGTCGCGGACGCGTACTACCGGGTCATGGGGAAGAACGGATACCGCGACTGGCTCCTCTATGGACCCTGCCACGCTACGGGCCTCATGGAAGGCGAACCTCCGTGGATTGAGGCGAATTCCGACTATCCCCTTGAGGAGAACATGACCTACTGCATCGATATCTTCATGGCAGGTCGGAGGAGGCAGGGTTTCCGTGTTGAGGACAGCGTCCGCGTGGGAAAGGCTGGGGCGGATAGCCTCACGGATTTCCCCAAGGAAATCTTCGTGGCATGACAGCTCTGGGCTTTTCCGAGTGAGAAAAAGCTTGACAGAGTTCTGGATCGGGGTATATTGACCAATTGTTACAACGTTGTAAATCGGCTTGAAATGCCCAAATTGGTGTCCGCATCGTAGGCAGACCTATCCAATTCGGGTTTTTGGAACTGGTTGGTCGAGGCGCGGGATCGCGCCCTCGGATGAGAGATCGAAGGAGGCACGGGATGAAAAGAGTTTTGTTGGTCCTGCTGGTCGTGGCGCTGGTTGTTGGAACCGCAGTCGCGGCGCCCAAGAATGGCAAGAAGATCTTCATGTCAAATGCCTATTACACGGCTCCCTATTGCGGCCCGCTCAACAAGGGCGTGCAGCTCAAGGCCGAGGAGCTGGGCTACACCATCCAGATCGTCGATGGCGAAGGCAGCGCGGACAAGCAGCTTGCGCAGTTCAAGGCTGCGGTGGCCGAAGGCTACAACGGCCTGATCTATTTCCCCGCCGACCAGGCCTCGACGCCTCCGGTCATCGAGTACCTGAACTCGACAAAGCTGCCCTACATAGTTCTGAACACGCGCGTCGATCCCAGTATCGAGTCGAAGGTGCCCTGTACTGTTGCCTCGGACGAGGTGGAGATCGGCCGCAACATCGGAAGGATGGCGGCAACCTACCTGAAGAACAAGGGCCAGATCGTCTACATCGAGGGGGCAGCGGGCGCCAGCTTTACTGTCAATGTCACGAAAGGAATCGATGAGATCTTCGCCAAGACGAGCATCAAGATCCTCAATACCCACCAGTATTCCGACTGGGACCCGGGCAAGTCCATGAAGATCATGGAGGACTTCCTGACCAAATACGGCAAGGACAAGATCAACCTGGTCGTCTGCCAGGACGGCGGGATGTTCCAGGGAGCCCTCTCGGCGATCGACGCCGCGGGTCTCAAGGGCACGCTCAAGTGCGTCGCCTCGGGCAACGACCTGATCATCAAGGAGTCTATCCTGGACGGCTCCCTCCTGGGCACCTCGATCCAGGATCCCTACATCGAGGGTGCGCTGGGTGCCACCTCGCTCGACAAGCTCATGCGGGGCCAGAAGGTGGACAAATGGGTTGTAACCCCCGGCGGCCTGTGCCTGAAGGCGGATGTGGGCAAGCACAACTGGTTCTGAAATTCTCCTCTGCGCGCGCCGTTTCATCCGCAGTCCCCGGACGACGGGGCCAGGGTGAAACGGCATTTTTGTCATCCCAAGGAAGGAGAGCCAAGAGATGCATGAGTACGTCCTCGAGATGAAGGGCATTACCAAGACCTTTCCCGGGGTGATCGCGCTTGACAAGGTCTCGCTTGGGGTGCGGAAGGGGGAGGTTCACGCCCTGATCGGCGAGAACGGCGCCGGCAAATCGACGCTGATGAAGATCCTCACGGGCATCTACCAGGCCAACGAGGGCGAGATCCACCTGGACGGAGCGAAAACCGTCATCCGGGGTGTGAAGGACGCGCAGGAAAAGGGACTCAGCATCGTTTCCCAGGAATTCAACCTGATCAACACCCTGTCCATCGCCGAGAACATCTTCCTCGGCAGGTTCAACGGCTCGGGCCTGGTCAACTGGAAGGAGCTCAACGAGACGGCGAAGAAGCTCCTGGACAAGCTGGGATTTCCTTTCAACGTGAACGCGATCGTGGGCAGGCTTGGCGCTGCGGAGAAACAGCTGGTCGAGATCGCCAAAGCGCTCTCCTTCAACGCGAGGATCATCGTCATGGACGAGCCGACCTCGTCGCTCACGAAGAACGAGGAGGAGATGCTGTTCACCATCATCCGGAAGCTCCGGGAAGACGGCATCACGACCATCTACATCTCCCACAAGCTGGAGGAGATCTTCCGCATCTGCGACACGGTGACCGTGCTCCGGGACGGCAGGGTCATCGACGCGCGGCCAGTCTCCGACGTAACCCGCGATGAGATCATCGAGAAGATGGTCGGTCGCACGGTCGACATGAACTATCCAAAGCGGTCCGTGGTTCCGGGGAAGCCGGTACTGAGGGTTGAAAAGCTCGGCCGCCGCAAGCTCCTCAAGGACATTTCCTTCGAGCTGCGCAAGGGGGAGATCCTTGGCATAGCCGGCCTCGTCGGCTCAGGGAGGACCGAGCTCGCGGAAGCGCTCTTCGGCGCCGCCAAGATCTCAGGCGGGACAATCAGCATCGGCGGGAAAAAGGTGGTGCTGCGCTCGACCCGCGACGGCAAGGACAACTCGATCGGGATGTTGACCGAGAACCGGAAGGAGACGGGGCTGGTGCTCGATTTCAGCGTGGCGAAGAACATCTCGATCACCAACCTGAAGAAGGTGGCCAATGGCATCTTCCTCGATGGCAGGAAGGAGCGGGACGCGGCCCGGAGCTTCGTCGAGAAGCTCAACATAAAGACGCCTTCGATCGGGCAGGCCATGGTCAACCTCTCCGGGGGGAACCAGCAGAAGGTCGTGCTGGCGAAATGGCTCTTCTCGAACGTCGATATCCTGATCCTCGACGAGCCGACGCGGGGGATCGATGTCGGCGCGAAGTACGAGATCTACTGCATCATGAACAAGCTCGTCGAGGAGGGGAAGTCGATCATCATGATCTCGTCCGAGCTTCCAGAGGTCCTCGGGATGAGCGATCGGATCCTGGTCATGCACCGGGGCCGGATCAACGGGGAACTGTCGGGAGAGGGTATGTCGGCGGAGCAGGTCATGCAGCGCGCCATCTGAGTGGATCGAAGGAAGAGGAAAAAGGACGATATGGGCAATCGCAGTGCAGCGGGCGGGAAGCGGCTCGCCAATGTCCTACGGAACTACGGGATACTGGTGGCGCTCATCGCCGTGATAGCGGTCACAGGCGCCATCGAGCGAAATTTCTTCACGATCGCCAACTTCATGAACATCCTGCGCCAGGTGTCGGTGATCGGCATCGTGTCCTGCGGGATGACCTATGTCATCATCGCCGGGGTCTTCGACCTGTCGGTGGGGTCGATCGTGTCCCTGGCGGGCGTGATCGCGATCACGACGATCAACTCGGGGGCCGGGGAGTATGTCGCGATCGCCTATGCTCTCCTCGTGGGCCTGGGGGTCGGGGCCTTGAACGGCATCCTGATTTCCAGCATCAACGGCCGCATGGGCGAGGCCTTCATCGTCACCTACGGCATGCAGGTGGTGGCCTCGGCCCTGGCCATGTACGCCTCGGGCGGCCTGTTCATAGCGGGGAGGATCCCGAGGGGCGGGATCTACAGGGCCCTGGGCCAGGGGGTCGCGCCGATCGTGATCTTCCTCGCGATCGCCGTCATCATGCAGTTCATGCTCGTCAAGACAGTGTTCGGCAGGCAGATGTGCTTCATCGGGGGCAATATCCGCGCGGCCAAGATGTCAGGGATCCGTGTCGCGCTCAACCGGACAGCCTACTTCGCCATCTCCGGTTTCCTCGCGAGCGT
>JBAXTA010000249.1:0-6867 GCA_037130415.1 Spirochaetota bacterium | reverse complement strand
GGCCCGAGCTCCCCGTTTCGACCGAGCCTGCCGCCACTTCTAGCTCCTTTCCTGTTAATCCTGTCTATCCTGTTATCCTGTCTGATTTTCTTGAGATCCGGCGATGGCTTGTTCCCCTCTCGGTTCGTCCCTATAGTTGAAACATGGCGCGTTTTTTCAATACCACCGGGCCCTGCAACCCGGGAAAGCACTACATGCTCCCGCCGGAAGCCCGCCTTGTGCGAGGGCAGCTGGATCGCTATATCGAGTCCGAGCTCTACTGGGTCCTCCATGCGCCCAGGCAGAGCGGCAAGACGACCTTTCTGCAGTCTTGGATGCGGAAGATCAACGCCGAAGGCAAGGCGGTGGCCTGCTACGTGAGTGTGGAACGTTGCCAGGAGTTTCCCGACGCCGCAGAGGCCATTCCGGCGATCTGTGCCGCGGTCAGGGAGTACGCTGACACCTTTATCGGCGCTGCGCTTACCCCCAAACTGCCTGAGGCCGAGCCCGCCAGCGCCTTGTCGGCGATTCTCAAGGAGTGGGCGGCCCTGGTGGCGCCCAAGCCCCTCATGGTGCTCTTCGATGAGGTCGACGTGCTCCAGGATCAGGCCATGGTGAGCTTCCTCAGGCAGCTGCGCGGGGGTTTTGCCATGCGTGGGATCGGGACCTTTCCCGTCAGCGTAGCATTGGTGGGGATGCGGGACCTGCGCGACTACCTGGTGCGCAGCAAGGACGGAGTGTCACTCAACCCGGGCAGCCCCTTCAACATCAAACAGGATTCCGCCACCCTGAGTTCCTTTTCCGCTCTGGATGTCCGCGCTCTCGTTGGCCAGCATGTTTCGGAAACCGGCCAGGTCTTCAGCGACGAGGCTCTGGCCTTGGTCTACGAGCTTACCCATGGCCAGCCCTGGCTGGTCAACGCGCTTCTGCAAAAGTGCGTCTGGCAGCTCTGCCCCAAGGGAGAGCCTGTGGGCGTCGAGCAGGTTGAGGCCTCTCGGGAGCACCTGATAACGGAGCGGGCGGTGCACTTGGACAGCCTGGCCGAGCGCCTCCGGGATCCACGGGTAAAGCGCATCGTGCAATCGATCATGGTCGGGGACAGCGATCCGACACTTACAGGCGGTGACGACTTCAGCCTGACCCTGGACCTGGGCTTGGTGACGATGGAGGGGGGAAGTCCGGCAATCGCCAATCCGATCTATCGGGAGACGATAGCGCGGGTACTCTCGCAGGGCATGCAAGACGCCATCCCCGCTCCCGAATTCCGCTGGCAGCGGCCAGACGGGAAGCTGGACATGGCGGCCCTGTTCCATGAATTCCAGGATTTCTGGGCCCAGCACGCGGATATCTGGGAGGAGAAGGCCGATTACACCGAGGCCTTTCCGCACCTGCTCTTGATGGCCTTTTTACAGCGGGTGGTGAACGGCGGAGGCCGCATCGAGCGGGAGTATGCCGCCGGACGGGGTCGGATAGACCTGGCCGTGCGGTACAGTGGCCATTGGTCCATCATCGAGATCAAGCTGGTGAGCCGCCAGGGCCGGGAACGCACTGTCCAGCAGGGGCTCGAGCAGGTTATCCGCTACCGCGACACCATCGACCGAGGTGCCGATGCCTGGCTGGTGGTCTTCGACCGTACGGTGAAAGGTCGCCGGAAGAGCTGGAAGAAGCGTCTGACCTGGGAAGTGCTTGAAACCGTGGGTGGGGGCGTGACGGTGGTCGGGGGGTGAAGAGGAAGAGGGAATAGAATTCCTTCTTTCCACTTCCATCTCCTTTCCTGTTAATCCTGTCTTGCCTGTTATCCTGTCTGATTCTTTCTGAAGAAAAAGACGAAGTGGACAGGATAGCAGGATTGGCAGGAGGGACAGGAGAAGAGGGTGGGGAAGGGGGAAGAGGGAATGGGATTCTTACCTGCTACTTCTATTTCCTTTCCTGTTAATCCTGTCCATCCTGTTATCCTGTCTGATTCTCTTGAGATCCAGCGATGGCTTGTTCCGCTGTTGGATCGTCCCTATAGTTGAACCATGGCACGTTTTTTCAATACTACCGGGCCCTGCAACCCGGATGATCACTACATCCTCCCGCCTGAAGCCCGCCTTGTGCGTGGGCAGCTGGATCGCTATATCGAAGCCAAGCTCTACTGGGAGCTCCATGCTCCCCGGCAGAGCGGCAAGACGACTTTTTTGCTGTCCTGGATGCGAAAGATCAATGCCGAAGGCAAGGCAGTGGCCTGCTATGTGAGCGTGGAGACCGGCCAAGGCATCGCTGACGAGGAAAAAGCGATCCCGGGCCTCTGTTCAGCCATCCGCTCCTTTGCCCGCGATTTTCTCGGGTTTGAGTTCATGCCCCCCGTTTCAACCGAGCCTGCCGCCATGATGCTGAACGATACCCTGCATCAATGGGCGGCCTTGGTCGCTCCCAAACCGCTGGTCGTCCTCTTCGACGAAGTGGACGTGTTGCAGGACCAGGCCATGGTGAGCTTTCTCAGGCAGCTGCGAAGCGGTTTTTCCAAACGTGGCGTCGGTGTTTTCCCCGTCAGCATCGCCTTGGTGGGCATGCGGGACCTGCGCGACTATCTGCTGCGCAGCAAGGACGGGGTCGAGCTCAGGCCGGGCAGTCCCTTCAACATCAAACAGGATTCCGCTACCTTGAGTTCCTTTTCCGCTCTGGATGTCCGCAGCTTGGTGGCCCAGCATAGCGATGAGACGGGGCAGGTCTTCAGCGACGAGGCTTTGGCCCTCGTCTACGAGCTCACCCGTGGCCAGCCCTGGTTGGTCAACGCGCTTCTGCAAAAATGCGTCTGGCAGCTCTGTCCTAAAGGTGAGAGCGTGGGCATCGAGCAGATCGAGGCCTCTCGTGAGCTTCTGATAACCGAGCGGGCGGTGCATCTGGACAGCCTTGCGGAACGTCTGCGGGACCACCGGGTCAAGCGCATCGTGCAGTCGATCATGATCGGGGACAGCGATCCCGACCTTGCCACGGGAGACGACTTTCTCCTGACCCTGGACTTAGGCCTGATATGTGTCGAGGACGGAACAGCGGTTGTCGCCAATCCCATCTACCGGGAAACCATCGCGAGGATCCTGTCCTACAGCTACCAGCTAGCCATCCCTGCTCCCGAGTTCCGCTGGCAGCGGCCAGACGGGAAGCTGGACATGGCGGCCCTGTTCCATGAATTCCAGGATTTCTGGGCCCAGCACGCGGATATCTGGGAGGAGAAGGCCGATTACACCGAGGCCTTTCCGCACCTGCTCTTGATGGCCTTTTTACAGCGGGTGGTGAACGGCGGAGGCCGCATCGAGCGGGAGTATGCCGCCGGACGGGGTCGGATAGACCTGGCCGTGCGGTACAGTGGCCATTGGTCCATCATCGAGATCAAGCTGGTGAGCCGCCAGGGCCGGGAACGCACTGTCCAGCAGGGGCTCGAGCAGGTTATCCGCTACCGCGACACCATCGACCGAGGTGCCGATGCCTGGCTGGTGGTCTTCGACCGTACGGTGAAAGGTCGCCGGAAGAGCTGGAAGAAGCGTCTGACCTGGGAAGTGCTTGAAACCGTGGGTGGGGGCGTGACGGTGGTCGGGGGGTGAAGAGGAAGAGGGAATAGAATTCCTTCTTTCCACTTCCATCTCCTTTCCTGTTAATCCTGTCTTGCCTGTTATCCTGTCTGATTCTTTCTGAAGAAAAAGACGAAGTGGACAGGATAGCAGGATTGGCAGGAGGGACAGGAGAAGAGGGTGGGGAAGGGGGAAGAGGGAATGGGATTCTTACCTGCTACTTCTATTTCCTTTCCTGTTAATCCTGTCCATCCTGTTATCCTGTCTGATTCTCTTGAGATCCAGCGATGGCTTGTTCCGCTGTTGGATCGTCCCTATAGTTGAACCATGGCACGTTTTTTCAATACTACCGGGCCCTGCAACCCGGATGATCACTACATCCTCCCGCCTGAAGCCCGCCTTGTGCGTGGGCAGCTGGATCGCTATATCGAAGCCAAGCTCTACTGGGAGCTCCATGCTCCCCGGCAGAGCGGCAAGACGACTTTTTTGCTGTCCTGGATGCGAAAGATCAATGCCGAAGGCAAGGCAGTGGCCTGCTACGTGAGTGTGGAGCGTTGCCAGGAATTCCCCGACGCCGCCGAGGCCATTCCGGCGATCTGTGCCGCGATCAGGGAATACGCCGACACCTTTATTGGCGCTGCGCTTACCCCCAAACTGCCGAAGGCCGAGCCCGCGAGCGCCCTCTCGGCGATCCTCAAGGAGTGGGCGGCCCTGGTGGCACCCAGGCCCCTCGTGGTCCTCTTCGACGAGGTGGATGTGTTGCAGGACCAGGCCATGGTGAGCTTTTTGCGACAGCTGCGCGGGGGCTTTGCCATGCGTGGGATCGGGACCTTTCCCGTCAGCGTCGCGCTCGTGGGGATGCGGGACCTGCGCGACTACCTGCTGCGCAGCAAGGACGGGGTGGCGCTCAATCCGGGCAGCCCCTTCAACATCAAGGAAGACTCGGTAACCCTGAGTTCCTTTTCCGCTCTGGATGTCCGCGCCCTCGTGGGCCAGCATAGGGCTGAGACCGGCCAGGTCTTCAGCGACGAGGCCCTTGCCTTGGTCTACGAGCTGACCCGTGGCCAGCCCTGGCTGGTCAACGCACTCTGTAAGAAATGCGTCTGGCATCTCTGTCCAAAGGGAGAGCCAGTGGGCGTCGAGCAGATCGAGGCGGCACGTGAGCTTTTGATAACGGAACGGGCGGTGCACCTGGACAGCCTGGCCGAGCGCCTCCGGGATCCCAAGGTCAAGCGCATCGTGCAATCGATCATGATCGGGGAGAGCGATCCGACACTTACAGGCGGTGACGACTTCAGGCTGACCCTTGACCTGGGCTTGGTCACGATGGAGGGGGGAAGTCCGGCAATCGCCAATCCGATCTATCGGGAGACGATAGCGCGGGTACTCTCGCAGGGCATGCAAGACGCCATCCCCGCTCCCGAATTCCGCTGGCAGCGGCCAGACGGGAAGCTGGACATGGCGGCCCTGTTCCATGAATTCCAGGATTTCTGGGCCCAGCACGCGGATATCTGGGAGGAGAAGGCCGATTACACCGAGGCCTTTCCGCACCTGCTCTTGATGGCCTTTTTACAGCGGGTGGTGAACGGCGGAGGCCGCATCGAGCGGGAGTATGCCGCCGGACGGGGTCGGATAGACCTGGCCGTGCGGTACAGTGGCCATTGGTCCATCATCGAGATCAAGCTGGTGAGCCGCCAGGGCCGGGAACGCACTGTCCAGCAGGGGCTCGAGCAGGTTATCCGCTACCGCGACACCATCGACCGAGGTGCCGATGCCTGGCTGGTGGTCTTCGACCGTACGGTGAAAGGTCGCCGGAAGAGCTGGAAGAAGCGTCTGACCTGGGAAGTGCTTGAAACCGTGGGTGGGGGCGTGACGGTGGTCGGGGGGTGAAGAGGAAGAGGGAATAGAATTCCTTCTTTCCACTTCCATCTCCTTTCCTGTTAATCCTGTCTTGCCTGTTATCCTGTCTGATTCTTTCTGAAGAAAAAGACGAAGTGGACAGGATAGCAGGATTGGCAGGAGGGACAGGAGAAGAGGGTGGGGAAGGGGGAAGAGGGAATGGGATTCTTACCTGCTACTTCTATTTCCTTTCCTGTTAATCCTGTCCATCCTGTTATCCTGTCTGATTCTCTTGAGATCCAGCGATGGCTTGTTCCGCTGTTGGATCGTCCCTATAGTTGAACCATGGCACGTTTTTTCAATACTACCGGGCCCTGCAACCCGGATGATCACTACATCCTCCCGCCTGAAGCCCGCCTTGTGCGTGGGCAGCTGGATCGCTATATCGAAGCCAAGCTCTACTGGGAGCTCCATGCTCCCCGGCAGAGCGGCAAGACGACTTTTTTGCTGTCCTGGATGCGAAAGATCAATGCCGAAGGCAAGGCAGTGGCCTGCTATGTGAGCGTGGAGACCGGCCAAGGCATCGCTGACGAGGAAAAAGCGATCCCGGGCCTCTGTTCAGCCATCCGCTCCTTTGCCCGCGATTTTCTCGGGTTTGAGTTCATGCCCCCCGTTTCAACCGAGCCTGCCGCCATGATGCTGAACGATACCCTGCATCAATGGGCGGCCTTGGTCGCTCCCAAACCGCTGGTCGTCCTCTTCGACGAAGTGGACGTGTTGCAGGACCAGGCCATGGTGAGCTTTCTCAGGCAGCTGCGAAGCGGTTTTTCCAAACGTGGCGTCGGTGTTTTCCCCGTCAGCATCGCCTTGGTGGGCATGCGGGACCTGCGCGACTATCTGCTGCGCAGCAAGGACGGGGTCGAGCTCAGGCCGGGCAGTCCCTTCAACATCAAACAGGATTCCGCTACCTTGAGTTCCTTTTCCGCTCTGGATGTCCGCAGCTTGGTGGCCCAGCATAGCGATGAGACGGGGCAGGTCTTCAGCGACGAGGCTTTGGCCCTCGTCTACGAGCTCACCCGTGGCCAGCCCTGGTTGGTCAACGCGCTTCTGCAAAAATGCGTCTGGCAGCTCTGTCCTAAAGGTGAGAGCGTGGGCATCGAGCAGATCGAGGCCTCTCGTGAGCTTCTGATAACCGAGCGGGCGGTGCATCTGGACAGCCTTGCGGAACGTCTGCGGGACCACCGGGTCAAGCGCATCGTGCAGTCGATCATGATCGGGGACAGCGATCCCGACCTTGCCACGGGAGACGACTTTCTCCTGACCCTGGACTTAGGCCTGATATGTGTCGAGGACGGAACAGCGGTTGTCGCCAATCCCATCTACCGGGAAACCATCGCGAGGATCCTGTCCTACAGCTACCAGCTAGCCATCCCTGCTCCCGAGTTCCGCTGGCAGCGGCCAGACGGGAAGCTGGACATGGCGGCCCTGTTCCATGAAT
>JBAXTA010000248.1:0-6902 GCA_037130415.1 Spirochaetota bacterium | reverse complement strand
GCCTTTCACGGTGACCGGCTTCCCCTCAGCGAAGCGAAAGTGCTCGCGCTCGTAGCGCCATGTGAGGGGCCCGACGATGATCTGCCCCGCCTTGGCCACGCCCTCGAGACGGGAAGCCAGGTTGACCGCGTCGCCTAT
The DNA here is from genome assembly GCA_037130415.1 of Spirochaetota bacterium. Classification (GTDB taxonomy): domain Bacteria; phylum Spirochaetota; class Spirochaetia; order Treponematales; family Rectinemataceae; genus CAIJMU01. The sequence goes on along the minus strand of JBAXTA010000248.1, from coordinate 6,764 downwards.
CACCGTGAAGTCCTTGTTCCCTTCGCTTCCCATGCCTCCGGAGACGACTGTCCCGGAGTTTATGCCGATGTGGAGTTCGAGTGGAGGCCCGCCAGCCCGTTCGGAGCTGAAAGTCCGGAACTCCGCCATCAGTTCAATTGCTGCTTCGATGGCCTTGCGGGGGGCTTGTTCAAGGGCGATCGGGACGCCGAAGAGGGCCATCACCGAATCGCCGATGAATTTGTCCACCGTACCGCCATGGGAGACGATCACCCTCCTCGCGATCGCGTAGAAGGCATTGACGATCGCCGTCACTTCTTCGGGATCGAGCGTTTCAGACAGGGCCGTGAAGCCGGCTATGTCAGCGAAAAGGATGGTCGCCTGGCGGCGTTCGGATGCCGCCGCTGCGCTCGGAGTTGCCATCTTTTCTCCCGGTTCTCGCATCGCGAGATATTTTATTGACCTGTATTCCAAGCCCATCACACTAGGTGGATTGCGGCTACTTCCATTCTCCATTCCCGCCGGGCAGAATACAACGGCAATCACACAGCCGCCCCTCCCGCAGGTTTCATGATGCTTCCAATTCCTTGGCCGCGCGTTCCGGGAATACACGCAGCGCTTCAATCCTCCGCGTCGCCCAGGAGATACCCTCGGCATTGAGGAGCTTGGCGGCGAGCCTGGCGCTCACATCCATCGTACTCGGCCCGAGACGGATGTCGGTGAAACGGTCGGCGCATTTCCCGGCGCAGAGTTCCCTGAGCCCCCTCACAGCGCGAAGCGCTTCGTCCAATTGCTTGCTTCTCCCCGCACGCGGAGAGTTCAAAGTGATAGGGAAAGTCATAGCCGCCCGCCAGCCATGCAGCCTCGTCCAAGCAATATGGACCGACCTTCGGAGCCCGATTCGTCGCTCGGGCGCCGCCCCGCGATCCCGCATGGCCTGTCGCGGTCGCATATTTTTTGCGTTGATTGGCTTCACGTGAACCCGCGCGGCCTATAGGGTCCGGCTTGTCGAAAGCTTCAGGAGCACGGATGGCTGGGAAATGACTGCTCCTGCCATGGGAGAAGCCCTCTACGGCCAGGATGCCCAGCATCCCGACACGACGCCGCGCTACCGTGACAACGGCGACGGGACGATCAACGCATCCGACAAGCGCACCTTGGTAAAGGCGGCGGAGGGCGCCTCGGCTATCACCGTCGGGGCTCCAGCGACTGGAGATTGCCGACCATCAAAGAGCATTGCTCCCTCATCAGCTTCAGCGGCACCGATCTGCGGCCCGATGCCCCCGACGCCACCGGAAGCATTCCATTCATCGATGCCGACTACTTCGATTTCGGTAACGGTGACGTCGGCTCGGGCGACCGCATCATCGACGCCCAGTGCGCGACCTCGACCCTGTACGTGGACAAGGGCAAGGCCATATACGGGTGGCTCGACGCCGGACTCGCCTGCCTGCCCCTCTCGCTGGCGGAACTGCGCGCCGACGAGGGCGGTGGGACGGTGCGCTGCGTCCAGGACGTGGCTGGCGCCCCGGGCAAAGGGGTGGGGCGCTTCGTCAGGAATTGCGCTTCGGAAACTCAGGACCCAATTGTTCCTTCCTGTTCGACCTCGACCCAGGACTTCCCGAGTTGCCCCGGATCGGAACCCTCGGGCGCTCCCTTGTCATTCTGTCGCCGTCCTGATCAAGGCACGTCCGTTGAGTCCGTCCATCAGCACCTCGAGAGGTTCTTCGCTCTGGCTCCACGAACAGGATCCCATGCTGCGCAGCCTTGGCAGGGCGGAAAGGCTTTCCCAGTCAACCCCGCTTGCACCCCGCGAGGGCACGGCGAGATAGCCTATTCCCCGCCCCGATACATTGCGGAGGAAGTGGCTGCCAAAGGAAAATTCCACCGCGAAGCCGGGCAGCTCGGTTTCAACGATCGCGGCGGCATGCACGATCTGCGGATAGTCAACGGGTATGCCCAGCCAGGGATCGCGGCTGCCCCAGCGACCGGGGCCGATGAGGATGTAGCGTTTCCCCAGGGCTCCGAGTTCGCGGTCGAGGACTGCCACTTGTTCCGCTGCCTCGCGGCTCCGCGAGCGGTCGAAGGTGTCGGGGTCGATCCATACCAGGTCGCGGAGTCCGGCGATCCGGCCCTCGCCCATGGCGCGTTCGGAAAAAACAAGGCAATTAGTCCCATGTGACTCCGAGAGATCGACGCCGGAGCCGCCACGCGCCCTTCGGAGCTTCTTGAGCTGGAGGAGGTAGAGCGTCGGACCCGCCTTGTCCGGCGGGTCAGCGCGGCCCCCGGCCTCGAGCGCGAACTCGAGCTCGACCGGTCCCCCCGTCGTCCGCTCGGCCGCGGCGAGCGCGGCGGCGATGGCCTTCGCGAAGGGCAGGACCTCGTATTTGAGCACGGGAGCGAGGTCGATGATCCGGGGTCCATCCCTGAGGGCGCCCGGCACGAGGCGGAGATCGTCGCGGTCCCAGGTGGAGGCGACCAGATCGAGGACGCCATTGCCCTCGGCCGCCTCGATGTCGAGTTCCGCGAGGGCAGCGGACTCGCCCTTGGTGAGGTCGGGCTCGGCGAGCTCGAGGTCGAGGGCGCGGAAGGTCCGCTGCGCCCCGTCGCCGGCGAGTTCTGGTGGCGTGGCGTCGAGGAGGGGCCAAAGCGGGCAGAAGCGATGGGAGGCTCCGCCCTCGACTACATGGGAGCCCAGGCCCAAGGCCGCGACGCAAAGCCCATCCTCGGGGCGGGCATAGGAGAGGGGATAGTAGTTGAAGGACTGCGCGGTTCCCGAAAGAACGGGATAAAACCAGCGCCCACGGGCGGAGCCGACAAGTTCCTGGATGAGGACGGCCATGGCCTCCGAATCCTCGGGACAGCCTGCCGCCTCGCGGTAGGCTATCGCGCCGGGGGAAAAAAGACTTGCATAGACGAGCCTGACCGCGTCGCAGAGCTGGCGGAGCCTCATCGCGCGATGCGCATGGGAGTTAGGGATGGCGTAGGACTCGTAGACGCCGGAGAAGGGAGCGTCGCGGGCATCCTCGAGGAGACTCGAGGAACGGCAGATGAGGGGCCTGCCCGCTTCGGGAAGGAAGGCGTCCAGGGCTTCGACGAGATGTCCAGGAAGGGGCGAGGCGAGAAAGGCTTCGCGCAGCGAAGGCCAGTCAGGGGCCGCAGCGGCAGTTCCCCGAAGCATGTTGGCTGAAGTGAACTCGGCGAAGGCGTCGACCCCGATGGTAGCCGTCCGGGGAATGGCGATGGCGAGGCCCGGGACCGCCTCTCGCAGGGCGACTCCCGTCCCGCTTTCATCGACAAGCGAGGCGAGAAGGGCGAGCCCATCGCCCTTCCCGCCGATGCCGCCCGCCGAGAGGCGGAGAAACCCTTCCGTCACACGATTCCTTGGTCGAGCATCGAGTCGGCGACCTTGAGGAAGCCGGCGATGTTCGCCCCCGCGACATAGTTGCCTGGCGTACCGTAGGTTTCGGCGGCTTGCAGGCAGCTCTTGTGGATGCCCTTCATGATTCTCTGGAGATGCTGGTCGACTTCCTCCCGCGACCATGACATGCGCAGGCTGTTCTGCGACATCTCGAGGCCCGAGGTGGCGACGCCGCCGGCGTTGGAAGCCTTGCCCGGGGAAAAGAGGATCCCCTTGTCGAGGAAGAGTTCCACCGCCTCGGGCGTGCTGGACATGTTCGAACCCTCGGCGACGAGGCTGACGCCGTTGCGGAGCAGGTTCGCCGCGTCTGTCCCCTTGACCTCGTTCTGCGTCGCGCTCGGAAAGGCGCAATCGGCTGGGTGGTCCCAGAGAGGATCGCAGTCGGCCGTGCCGTCGCGCTTCGAGTAGACCGAGCCCTTCCAGCGCTCGGCGTATTCCTTGACGCGCCCACGCCGCATGTTTTTGAGCTCCTTGATGTAGGCGAGTTTCTCGGTGCCGATTCCCTCCGCATCGTAGATCGATCCGTCGGAGTCGGAGAGGCTCACGGGCTTGGCGCCGAGGGCTATGAGCTTCTCGATCGTGTACTGGGCCACGTTGCCCGAACCCGACACGAGGCAGGTCTTGCCAGAGAGGTCCGCGCCACGCGAGGCGAGCATCTCGGCGGCGAAATAGACGCAGCCGTAGCCCGTGGCTTCCGGCCTGATCCAGGAGCCCCCCCACTTCACTCCCTTGCCCGTCAGCACGCCGACGAACTCGTTCTTGATGCGCTTGTACTGGCCGAACATATAGCCGATCTCGCGACCACCCACGCCGATGTCCCCGGCAGGTACGTCGGTGAACTGTCCGATGTGGCGGCAGAGTTCTATCATGAAACTCTGGCAGAAGCGCATGACCTCGTAGTCGCTCTTTCCATGGGGATCGAAGTCGGAGCCTCCCTTGGCGCCGCCCATGGGCAGGGTGGTGAGCGAGTTCTTGAGGGTTTGCTCGAAGGCGAGGAATTTGAGGAGGCCGAGGTAGACCGTGGAGTGGAAGCGGAGGCCGCCCTTGTAGGGGCCGATTGCGCTGCTCAGTTCCACCCTGAAGCCGCGGTTGATCTGGATCTCGCCCCGGTCGTCGACCCAGGGAACGCGGAACATGACCGTCCGTTCGGGCACCACGAGGCGCTCGAGGATCTTCGCCTTCCGGTAGTGCGGGCTCCTGTCCATGACGGGGACGAGGGAGCGAGACACCTCGTGGACCGCCTGGTGGAATTCCGGTTCCCCGGGATTCCTCGCCAGGACCTCGGCCATGAAATCATCCGAATAATTACCCATACCAATTCCTCCAGTGCGTGTCCGGCTGCGCTCGCCAGCTTGCCGAGAGCGCTTCGAGGGTCTTCACGTAGCCCTCGTTCTGTTTCTTGAGATCGCTCAGGAAGGAGTTGTCCCCGATCGTGCCGAGGACGGCGTACATCTCCTCTTCGCTGACCGACAGGAAATAGTATGGACCGATACCGATGGGAAAAACTATAGCCCACCGCCAGCCCTGAGCCTCAAGCTTTCCGTAAACCATGACCTCAGTTCACTGACCCTCTGGGACGTGAAAAGCACTGCCGTACTGAGCATTGGCCTCGACGCGCGTGAACGGTCGTTGGCCCTCTTTTCCAAGACCTCGCTTTCCGCGGGTCCGGGCGGCACCAAGCTCCAAGTACGGTTCAATTGGTATTATCATGTCGGCGGGGTTTCCCTGGGGATCGCCGAGGTCTGGTCGGCGCCGCTGTCCGAGCAGGGGATTTCTTTCGGCTATCGTTTCCGGGTTCTTGAGGGAAGCTGTCTCTCCAGCCCGGGTTCTGCCTGGGACCGCCCCCATCAACGCAGCTCATCTTCCAGGTATCTCATTCAACCCGTCGAGCATCTCGTCGAGGACAGATTCGCCCCAATCCTCTCCACCGAAAGCGTTCCAATCCGGCTGATCCTGACCCATGATCGTTTCGGCAAGCCCGGACATTCTAGCTCAAGGGTCAAAGGGAATCCCGCTCGTGGCTCCTGGCTCGTCAAGGCGACCGCGATCACGGTTCCGGATTTCTGGTTGAAGACCTCCGCGCTCAGGATCAGCACCGGTCGATTGTAGGACTTCTCTTTTCCGATTGTCGGACCCATGTCAGCCCAACGGATCTCCCCTCTCAGTATTCGGGCCATGCTTCCTTCTCGCTCGCAAAACCTCCCTCGGCGAAGCGCTTCTCTTCATCAGGAATAAGTTTCTCGCATTCCTCGCGGAGGCGATTCCTTTCGAGTTTGCGGATCTTGCCCTCGATCGCGTCCTGGATCGCTCGACTGCGGTTTGGGTATTTCTTTTCCTGCACGAGCCTGTCCAGATGGACGAGGTTTGCCTGCTCGATGGTGATAGCGATTTTGCCCACTGCCATTTCGTCCCCCTTGGTATGACGATATTGCATACCAGGCGAGGCCTCAAATTGATGAGTTGCGGGACCACGCCCAAAGCCAGGGCGGTTGTTTGATCGCCCGGGGCACACAAATTGTACAGAAAGGCGTCCGCCCTTAGCGGCGCGGACGAACAAGACATACTTCCTCGGTACTGTCATCCTCGAAAACGTCGCGGCGCTCAGTCGCTGCGACCATGCTGACCGGATGCAAGCGGCCAGCACGAGCATTTCGAGGAGATCACATGAACCCGAGAACCACTGCGTGGCGTCGCCTCCATCGACTGCTGGGGGCCGCGCCATTCGTCGTTACGCTGTTGTTCGCCGGCTGCACGACCTCGATTGATGTCTACCTGGTTGGACGGGAAGCCTCCAGTCCCGGATCCTACCCGATCGTCGGCACTCGGCAGACCAGTTTCTGGGGTTCTGGCGGCAGGGAAATGGCGGCTCCCGCCCCGGGCGAATCCCTCTTCGGCCAGGATGCCCAGCATCCCGGCACGACGCCGAGCTACCGTGACAATGGCGACGGGACGGTCAGCGACCTCGTGACCGGACTGATGTGGACCAAGAGCCTCGACCTGAATGGAGACGGCACGATAAACGCATCCGACAAGCGCACGCTCGCGAAGGCGGGCGAAGGCGCATCGAAGGTCACAATTGGTGGGTACAGCGACTGGAGGTTGCCGACCATCAAGGAGCTTTACTCCCTCATCAGCTTTAGCGGCACCGATCTGCGGCCCGATGGCCCCGACGCCACCGGAAGCATCCCATTCATCGATAGCGACTATTTTGATTTCGGCTATGGCGATGTCGGCTCAGGCGACCGCATCATCGACGCCCAGTGCGCAACCTCGTCCCTGTACGTGGACAAGACCTTTGTCATCTTCGAGACCATGTTCGGCGTGAACTTCGCCGACGGCCGCATCAAGGGCTACCCTCTCTGCG
>JBAXTA010000247.1:0-6966 GCA_037130415.1 Spirochaetota bacterium | reverse complement strand
CAGCAGATCCGTTTGCTCCGGCACTGCCGGTTGCTCCGGTATTTCCGACTGCTCCTTGGGTTCCAACTGCTCCTTGAAGTCCAGTTGGCCCCTTGTCTCCAACCGCTCCCTGATTTCCAACCGCTCCCTGATTTCCAACCGCTCCCTGATTTCCAACTGGACCCTGGTTTCCAACTGGACCCTGGTTTCCTTGGATTCCTTGGATTCCAACTGCTCCTTGATTTCCAGTTGCTCCGGTTGGTCCAGCGGGGCCTTGGCTTCCAGTTGGTCCAGCCACACCCTGCGTTCCAGTTGTTCCGGTTCCACCAATTGATCCAGTCGCACCACTGTTACCGGTCAAACCTGTGGCACCACTGTTACCAGTCAGTCCGGTTTCTCCAGTTGATCCGGTGGGTCCAGTTCTACCTGCCCCACCAGTTGAGCCAGAATTACCAGTCAATCCAGTCAATCCAGTCAATCCGGTTAATCCAGTCAGTCCTACCGAACCCGTGGCTCCCGATTCTCCAGTGAACCCAGTATTCCCAGTTAAGCCAGTTAGGCCAGTTCCACCAGAATTTCCAGTTAGTCCAGTTAGACCAATTGCTCCAGTGGAGCCAGAATTACCCGTGGCTCCAGAATTACCGGTCATGCCGGTCATACCCGTTAATCCTGTAAGTCCCACTGCTCCGGTTGCCCCAGAGTCTCCTGTATTTCCTGTTGGGCCGGGACCGCCAGTCGGCCCGGTCATAGTGCCTGTGGGGCCAGCGGCTCCTGCGCCCCCTATACCACCGGTTGGGCCGGTTGGCCCTGTATTTCCTGTTGGGCCTGTACCACCGGTTATCCCAGCCCCCGCTCCAGTAGGACCCATAGGACCCTCTGGTCCGGTTACCCCTACTCCAGTTAGTCCGGTCATTCCCGTCATGCCAGTTTCCCCAGTCATGCCAGTCAGTCCGGTCAATCCAGTTGAACCCGTCATGCCGGTCATTCCGGTCATCCCAGTCAACCCAGTCAATCCAGTCAATCCGGTCAATCCGGTCATGCCGGTCATTCCAGTTAATCCAGTCAATCCGGTCAATCCGGTCATGCCTTCAGCCCCAGTCGGGCCTGTAGATCCGGTGAACCCACTCTGACCAGTCAATCCGGTCAGTCCAGTTAATCCAGTCATGCCAGTCAATCCGGTCATGCCGGTCTCACCCTGGCCCCCAGTAGTTCCAGTGTTACCACTAAAGCCGGTATTTCCCACACTTCCGGTGCTGCCGGTGGGACCTAGGCCTAGCGGGTTTAGATCAGCAATCAAAAGTTTTGTAGCCGAATCGATTAATAGCACTGTTTTGGACATTGAGCAATCCCTCTCCATAGCAAAAGAAAGTCATGATCTAGACCAAATTTTTATTGGAGCCTGAGACTAATTGAGTGGTACCACGGTAAATTTAGGTTTGAGTGGCTCTATGTCCCCGGAGATTAGGAAGGTGCCCTTGCTGCGATAGCTGTCCTGCCATGACTTATCCCTGTATATAAGTGCATACTCAGAATCCGGTTTTAACTCTACATTCTCTAGGTTACCGAACTTAATCATAGCAATAATGGGGCTTCCACCTTCTCGCTCCAATTCGGCCAAGTCCATGGCTCTAGTCTTCGCTACCTTCAGATCAGTTGTAACCGAGAACTCCTCTGAGGTTGTGGCCCATAAGGTTGCGGTAGTGCCAATGTACAGCTTAGTTTTGGGTTCCAGGGTTCCGGCACTCGGTTCTCTTGTACCCTCTTGTGGATGCGGCTGTGTATCCAGAAGTTTGAGATCGTGCATATTAGTGGGTCCATTGTCTTTAATGTCCCCGCTGACATCATAACCATAGGCTTTTTTATTTTGAAGCATTCAGGCTAGAAAGTTAGGGCGTTTGGATTTTGGCATATTCGGCCTCTCGTTTTTCATGGTAGGTGACAGTTAGATGGGTAAATTTCTCGAAGAGCCTCCATCGGGCCGCACGAATTGGCCGTAGAAGCGGCATACTGGCCTGTTCGGGAGTTCGATTACCCTTCTTCTGGTTACACGCCAGACAGGCCGCTACCAAGTTCGTAGGACTACTGGTACCACCCTGTGCCCTTGGGACAACGTGATCGACTGTGTTACCTCGTTTGTTACAATACTGGCAAGTGTGTTCGTCCCGCTCCAGGATGCCCCTGAAGCCTTTACCCATTTTGAGTTTTGTATCCTTCACGGCCTGAACACCGGGGTACAGGATGCATGAGAACTCGTGGACATCTTCAATCTCATACCACGCCTTACGGTTCCAGGTTTTTAGACACAAAACTTCAGCCCTCTCGGTTACGAGGGCTTTAAGCGCATGACGGCGGCTGACTTCCATCATCGGAAAGAAATTTCGGTCTACCGCAATGATCAAGTCTCCCAACGTTTTCTTTTTGACTTTTGTGCTAGGCTCCATCCTACATTCCTTTATGCGTCATCAGTCTGTTTTTCAGACCCACACTTTAAGAGTTGACTTCTTCATTTTCTTTATGCACCCAGTTTGCCAATAAAGTTGTGAGACCAAAGATAGTCAGGAATACAACATCACAAGTCAAAACTTTGGCCAATCCAAATGAGAAGAGACCGGCCTGGAAGGGGCCAAAAGCGTCAATTAGATTGAGGATACCCCCAATCAAAAACACCCAGACACTAGCGTACAGGCCGACTCCAGTCCCCAAAACTGTGATCAAACTAGCGGTGAACTTTGAAAAACTCATGGCATCTCCGGGTAAAAATGGGGGCCACCAATTAACTGATGGCCCCCGAGTGTCCTAGTTAGAGGAGGAGGACACTACTTCTTCAGGCTCTTGATGACTTCGTGGAGCCGTCCGATGGTACTGGCCTTGAAGAACCGGCCCTCAACCTCAATGCGGTTCAGGTAGGCACTGAGGGGCATTTCAAGAGCATCGGCAACTTCCTGTGCCTGGAGTCCGGCCTGGATACGAGCATTGGTGATGGGGTTGGTGACGAGTTCGGCTTCCTGCTTGTAGAACAGATTGGCCTCTTCCTTCTCTTCCTCTTCTACGATTTCACAATCACAGTCATTGTCATCAGAGTCCTGATCCCAACCTTCGATCTCTTCTGGGTACTCGGCATCGTCAAAATCTGCCGGAGCAACACTGGAGGAGAATACATCCAGGCGAGGAACGTCTGTACCGGTGTACTCGTCCACTACCACGTAGGTGCAGCACCGGCCCTTGGCATAGTCATAGTCATTGGGGATACTGGTAACATCCGAAGGGTTGATCTTGACAATCATAACCTTCTCACCACCAAAGCAAGTCAGATAAGACAAACCGCAGAAGTGGAAACCAGTGGAGCAATGATTCTCACGAACCGGGTCACAAAGATCACGGTCCATCTCGATAACCTTGCCAATGGAGTTATCAAAGGTACCGGTATGTACGTCTGTGTAGTCCTCCTGCACCTTCTTGTAGGCCAGAAAGCACCCGTCCTCAGTGATGGGGAGGGCATTCTTCTCCAGGAATTCGTACAGTTCCTCAATGGCATGGGGAGCGGGGTTATAGAATAGGTTCTTCAGGAAGGCGACCATGGGGGCGGTGTCAAAACCTTCGTCCAGCATCCGGGGAATCCGGTCAGCCAGTGAGTGGTGCAGAGGTTCCTGGCCGTAGTAGACCCGACACTCCTGGTCGTTCCACCAGATCTCACCCATCAGGCTAGTTGCCTGTTCGAGATAGTGAAGGGCCTTGTCCCAGTCCTGGCATACAACCGCATCCTTGACCCGATTGTAGTGGCTGGAAGACTTGTTGACAGTATAATTCTTTCCGTTGATCACGACAACGAGACTGTCTCCCGCTACGATGAATGCTCCGGCGTTGCTCATTAGATTCTCCTCTTATAGTATGATACCCGAGATTGGGTGGTTTTGTACAGTGAAATTAAACCATTTTTGCGATAGTGAGGGCCTCGATCAGCTTAATACCCTGAGCCATAGTGGCCCAATTGGAGTAACTGCTGAAGGCATTGGCAACAAGACCGAACTTCTTGGTCAGGGAGATGAGGTTCGGCTTAGAGATCTGCTTGGCACGAGGAATACTAAAGCCATCCCCCAGAGAGAGCAAACGAGACAACTCGCCCTTGATCTGGTACTTGGTCTCCAGCGGAATGATCTGAAAGTGACGCTCGTAAGCGGCCTTGATCTCGGCGACAGCCGGGATGGTCTCGTTGGTAGAGGTGATACCCAGACGAGTCATCACATCATTCAGCGTGTCCTTGGACCCAGGCTGACAGAAGCCAGCGGAGTACAGATCCACACCAACGGCCAGTTCAATCTCTTTCTTCTCCTGGGGAGTAATGACCAGAGCCGAAGCGGCCAGAGTCACAATGTTGACCCACTTTTCCTTCTCTTCATCTTCCAGCTTAGCCACTTCGGCCAGCATCTTGGGAGAGCCAGAAAAGATGGGGTCTTCCTTATCGAGTAGGCCAAGGCGAACCAGAGAGCTATGAAGGGCCTTCAGGTCAGCGGTCCTGTGGACGCTCTCAACCACTCCAGTGGAGGGAGTGTTGCGGAAGGTGGGGACATAGTAGAACACCTCTGCGTCCATATCCTCGTCAGTCGCTTCCTTCCAGGAATTACTCCAACGATAGCCAGAGGCATCGAATACCTGAAAGACATTGCGGATGGAGCGACCAGCCACAGAACGAGTAGCCTTCGGCAGTTCAGCTTTAAGAACGGACAATAGCTTGATATCGGCGGGGTTACCCAGCGTTACAGCAAAGAAGTTGGTGATATCGGCAGTCGCATCGTATTCAGACTCATTGTTGGAGTTGGGGCCGACCAGATAGTACTTCTGACCGGGCTGACCGAACTGCTTGACCCAACGGTTTAGAACACCTTTGGAGCCCTTCTTGAGGTCATTGCGGACCAGAATATGCTCCTTGGGGATCAGGTAGTTGCTGGACGCTTCCTTGACAAGCCCACGGCCATAGCCACGGCGTTCACAAGCGTACAGCCGGAGGGTAGGATGCTCATCGGCCTTGATATCGAAATGCTCGATCATCTTGCGGTCCTGCCACTTGATCTCGATGTTCTTGATGGCATAGCGGACCGAACTATTCTTCATGAGTTCGTTGTACATACTGACCGCTTCCCAGTAAGATGTAGCAGCCTCAATGCTCTTGGTGATTTCAGAGCCGATCTCCTTGGCCATCAGCTTGATTTGGTCAGCCAGATTCTTGCTGGTGGCCTTGTTCATCGACAGGGCCTCACGACTAGCCGCAACTTCCAAGTCGCCGATCTCGAAGACCAGATCCACACCAAGACGGAGCAGTTCGTCCGCTTCCTTGTCGTTGGTCTGAGGGACAGGATAGGACACGACACCCTGAATCGCACGGGCTCCGGAGTCACCCCAGCCACTCTTGCGGATCGCCCAGCCCGTACCCTTAGTCGTGTACTCAGGCTTGTGAATGTCCACCTTCGCACCGCTGAAGATGGGGGTGACGGGGAAGTAGGTGAAGACCTCTCCGGCCTTGGACTGGAAGGTGTAGAAGTCACTGGACTTCACCGCAAGCTGAACATCCAGACCAGTCGGACCATCCCACACTTCCTCAGACATCTTGACGATGCTGGGCATACCCTCTTCCGTCAGATAGGCAGAGTAGATCTTTTTCATGCCCTCAAAGCGGCTGGTGACGGTGAAGCTCTGGGTATAGCTAAATGGACTCTTGGAGCCGAGGCCGAGCGCACCGATGTACTCATTGCTGTCGGTCTTAGTGGACTGGAAGTAGGTGGTGTACAACTCGTACACATCCGTTTCGGACAGGCCAGGGCCAAAGTCACTGATGCGAAGGAACGGTTCAAAGCCGTTGGGAAGATGAACCTCAAACGGCTTGTCCGCACAGCCAGACATGACATGAGCGTCATAGGCGTTACATGAAAGCTCTCGCACAATGGCCTTCACCTTATCAGTGTACAGGCCGCTGGACAGAATGGCAAACGCCTTCGCCGTGGCGTTGATGGTGAATTGACGAACAGGGGCGGTGAGGCCACCGGTCAGGACAGGGGTATTGTTCTCTTGCAACTTCATGCATTCTCCTTGGATGGGGTTGTTTGAGGTCTAGCCGAGGCGGGGTCTGGTGAGGATGGTGTTGGTCAGGCTGGCGAGGTAAGTGGTGTCGGCGGGGAGGACGGTGAAGCCCCACACGCCCTTGCGGCCGATCAGGGTGCCGTTCTCGACCATCTTCTTCAGCATGGTGAGGGTCTGGGCGTTGGTGAGGCCGAGGTGATTGGCCAGACAGCGAGTGGTGGAGCCACAGTTGGACAGAAGCTGGTAATGGCTGGAGTAGTCATAAGCCGAACTGTACTCAGAGGCAACGAGGTCGTGGGAGTAGATACGCTTGGCCTGAGCCGCCGTGATGGCCTTCTCACGCAGGAACGCATCGATGGCGGCGGGGATCTCGGCAGGGGTGAAGTTGGCAATCAGCTTGACCTTCTCGACCACGGGAAGATCAGCAACCTCAGAGGCGAGGATGCTGATGTTCTGGTGGATGAAGGGGGCGTGACCGCTGAACGTCTCGGTGGTCTTATCGTAATTCAGCATGGTGATGCGAGTGTTCACGCCCAGCTTGGCCTTCATAGCGGCCACCACGGAAGCCTTACGGGGATCAGAAGCAGTAATTGCGGTCATGTGTTCTCCTCTATTCTATTATACCCTGACCTCCTGAGTTTTGTACAGGGTTTTGAGGAGTTTTGTACAAAATTATGCGGCTTCGTCTTGCTCGATGGTGGGGTTGAGCGCAAATTCATCGGCCTGAAGCTTTGCCTCTCCGGGGCGGTGATCATTTTGCCCGAAGTCCTTGGAGTGAGGTACACCGGAGTCATCGGTCCATTCAACACGCCAAGCCCACTGATTTTTGAATTCTCCGAATGCCAGATTGACCATGTGTTCTCCTATTATTATGAGCCGTAGTTCTTTGTAGGTCGGCGACATTTAGCTTGCCAG
>JBAXTA010000246.1:0-6973 GCA_037130415.1 Spirochaetota bacterium | reverse complement strand
TGTCGACGTTTGTCGGTGTTGACGGGATTCTGCAGGATAGAACTCTGGCGTTAGGAAAACCATTTCCGCTTTATGCTAATTTCAGACCTCGTTTATCTGGGAATACAGTGGACGAATAAGCTCCTAAAAGCATTGCCACATCATCATAATTCGTGTATAATTACGGCATGGAATGCCAGATGCTTCTTGGCCCGAACGGGCTGATATTTGCCCGGAAGGAAGCCGACGGAAAGGTTCACCTCTACTGGGGCGGACTACAGTTTTATGTCTACGATCAAAATGATTCGGTCGGCAAGAAACTCGGCATTGCCCTGCTGGCCGATCAGGGTGTGACCCACACAACCATCTGTGAACTTTTTGGTGTCGAACGGCACATGATCCGCAAGGTCCAAGCCGTCAACAAGGAATACGGAATCGAGGGATTGCGAAACCATCATCAAGGACACGAGCGGACCGACGAAGCAACCTGTGCCTTTGTCATAGCGGAATATATACGACTCAATGGAGCCAGGGGATATCAGGAAATGATCCTCGACGCCATTGCGGAAAAGGTCAAAGAGGGGATTTTCACCAGCGCTATTTCGCGAAGCAAGCTGCAGAAGCTACTCAGTGCGCACAAGGAAGCGACCCGGAAGAGGCAAGACGAGGAAAAGAAAGCAGCAGAGCTCAAAAAGGAACAAAGGCAACAGGGTCAAGCACGCCGACAGGCGAAGGAAGCGAAAGCCGAGGCGGAACCAGAACAATCAGAATTAGAGCTACTTCAGGAACGCACCTGTGTCGATCATGGCGGAGCGGCGGCCATCATTCCGCTGTTGGGGCAACTGGGGCTCAAGAATGCCTTGCCCGAAGAACCCGAGCATGAGGACAAACGGTACAGCATCGGGGAATTAGCCGTCAGCTACGCTGCCTTGAATGCCGCGCAGCTTGTGGAAGTGGAGCAGGATTTCAAGCTCGCAGCCAGCTACCAGATGGGTGGAATCATCGGAAGGATGCGCCTGCCCAGCCTTTCGGTGTTCCGGCAGCGGATCCCCCAGGCGGTGGAGAAGATGGATATGCCGAAGGTGATGCTGGATTCCGCCCGGATCGCGGTGAGCCACTTTGGCACGACCAGCATTGCCTACATCGACGGACACTTCATGCCCTATCATGGGGAAACGAGGATCCTGTACGGATACAATACGCAGAGGCGGCTGGCCATGCCCGGCCGCGAGTATGTCTACGTCCATGACGAAGCAGGCGTGCCTATTTTCGGATCGCTGTCCGATGGCTACCGGAAAATGCAGCATTATGTGGAAAGCCTGGATAGTCAGATACGGGACATCTACGGCGTCGGCAAGAAAAAGATCCTTGAGGTCTTCGACCGTGGTGGATATTCGAAGGATTTCCTGGTCGGGATCTGCGACAGGATCAAATTCATCTGCTGGCGAAGCGATGCACGCAAGACGCCCGACATACCTCAAGAAGAATGGATCGATGCGCCTGTCGAGCAGCAAGGCAATACGATCGAGGACGTCCAGTGGAAAGACATGCAGGCATGGGAACGGCCAGTAACAATGGAGGTCGAGGGAAAGAAAGGGACGTTCCGTGAGATCTGGATCAAGTCGGGACCGAAGGTTTCCGCTGTGTTGAGCAATGACTTTGATCGAACCTTGGCTGAGCTCGTCGCTGCGCTGACGGGACGTTGGGGAAATCAGGAGAACATGTTCAAGGATCTCAAGAACCATGGAATTGATAAGATCCACTCCTACATGAATGAACCCTACAGCGAAGAGCATCTGTACGACCGTAACCTTGAGGATCGCGATACGGGTATCCAGCATGAGATCGGCAATCCGGAGATTCGGAAGATCAATATGAAACTGAAGGGTTTGCGGACTGAGAAGGAGAAGCTGGAGCGAAAGATCGAGGCTGCGACGAAGCGCAAAAAAGAAGAAGTCACTGGCCTGAAGAAAAGACTGGCTGGTCTTGTCCGCCGAATCGAAAACCGGACCGCCGAGCGGGACAAATTACCCAAGAATATCCTGATGATGGACAGGATCGAGAAGGATGGAATCCTTCGGCTGTGCGATGGCAAGAAAATGTACTTTGATTGGCTGAAGATGAATGCAATCTGGTCGAAGAAGATGCTGGTGGAGGTCGCGAAACCCTTCTACAAGGATTGGCGCGATGTCAACAAGTTCGTCCTATCCATACTCCAAAGCAGGACCTATGTATGTCGTTCTGGTGATGCCCTTGATGTCGCATTCCCGCCGCAAACCTCACGCAATGGGGGATTGGCACTTGCAGCCATCTGCGAGTTCCTGAACAAAATGGGACCCTTCGATCTTGGCCTGTCTTTCAGGACTATCACGTTCCGTGTCGGAACGATACACTGATTTCCACTGGATAAACGAGGTCTGAATCTAGGGTTTTTCTCACTTTCACCCAAGACCTACCAACTTGAGATGCTTGAGCAGCTAAAAGCCGAACGGGAACGAGGCCGGTGGCGCAATTTGGTCGTGGCTGCGACCGGAACTGGCAAAACAATCGTCGCAGCGTTCGATTATCTCAGAACTACTCAGAGCGAAGGCGGACGACCACGACTCCTCTTCATTGCCCATACTCGGGAGATTCTCGAGCAATCACGACGAACTTTCCGGGAAGTGCTTCGGGACCACTCATTCGGAGATATTCTTGCTGAGGGAAAGAATCCGGAAAATCATGACTTTCTCTTCGCGACTATTCAAAGCGCAGCCGGCCGCGATATTGCGACGACGTGGGGGAATGGCTATTGGCATACGGTAGTCTTTGATGAGTGCCATAGGTTAGCCGCCGAGTCTTTCGACGCATTAGTACGAAGGCTGAAGCCAAAGATACTGCTTGGGCTTACGGCCACTCCTGAGCGCAGTGATGGAAGCCCATTTATTGCTACTTTGATAATAGAGCAGATGGTTCGCCTGCAGTTGAACTTCGTCTCTGGACTGCAATGGATCTTCAGCTCCTCGCTCCTTTCGAATATTACGGTTGCGATGATGAGGGAACTGACTTCTCGGATGTCCCATGGGACAAAGCCGGAGAGGAATTGGCCGCCCTTGACCGCATACTCACAGGCAACGAGGTCCGGGCTCGTCTTGTTGTCAACGAGTGGCAGCGCCTCACAGGTAACGCTGCAAGTTCAAAGGCATTGGCATTCTGTGTGTCAGTAAATCACGCCCGCTTTATGAACGATTACTTCAATAGAGCTGGCTTTAAATCCCTCTGCCTAGTCGGCGCAACGCCAGCTGAGACGAGGCGGGCCGCCCCTGGCATGCTGGAACGAGGAGAACTCAACGTTATTGTTACCTGCGACCTCTTCAATGAAGGGGTCGATATTCCTGCAGTTAACACAATTCTTCTTCTTAGGCCGACCCAAAGCCCTGTTTTGTTTCAGCAGCAAATTGGCCGTGGCTTGCGCCTCTTTAAGGGCAAGGACGCCTGCCTTGTCCTCGACTTCGTGGGGCGCTTCCGAAACGATTTCAGGATTGATCTCCTTTATCGCTCGATTACCGGGTTGTCTAGAACAGAGCTAGAGGAGGCACTAGAAAAGGGCTTCAGCCGTCTACCTGCCGGTTGTAGCATCCACCTAGAGCGGCAACCCCGATCACGTATCCTTTCTAATTTGCGCAGTATAGCGAACCAGAATTGGCCTCGGATAACCGCAGAACTTATGCGACATACCATATCAAACGGGCGGGGAACGGTCCGACTTCTTGACTTCCTATCAGCGCAGAAACTAGAACTTCGAGATATCTATAAAAAAGTCGGAATTCGAGGATGGACAGCGCTGAAGCGAGCAGCGGCACTGCCTACCCTTTTGACGGGGCCTGAAGATGCCTATTTTGGGAGGCGCTTCGAAGCCCTTTGCCATGTAGACGATAGGCTGCGAATCAAAGCAATGGAGGTAGCCTCGGGAACTACAACTGGCTACGGAAGCGACCGTGCATTGCCGAGCCTGGTCTTCCAAATGCTAGCCTATCAGATTGATGGTGAACCCTCCCGACTGGAAACAGGAGATGCTTTCCTGTCCCGTCTCAGAACATCGCCAGCCTTGTGCGAAGAGCTTGGTGAACTAGCAGAGGTACTTCGCGAAGTAATGGTCATTAAATCAGAGGCATTGCTTGGACTTGAAGATTCTCCACTTGCCCTCCATGCCTCCTACAGCAGACGCGAAATATTGACTGCCCTTGAAATCCACACCGCCATCAAGCGACCATCCTACCGCGAGGGAGTTCTTCCAATCGTCGATAAAAAAATTGAGCTTCTCTTCATCACACTCGATAAGCGTAGCGGGTTTCACGCTTCTATTGCTTACCATGATTACGCCATCAGTCCAGATCTCTTTCACTGGCAATCCCAGAATAGCGCGGGACCAGACACGATGGCAGGTCGGCGCTACCTCGAGAGTTATGAAAACGGGTGGCGATTTCAACTCTTCATTCGCAGGGATACCGAAGAGCCATATAAAGCCTGTGGGCCTGTGCAACTCGAGAGCTGGAGTGGTGATCGGCCACTATCAATTGTCTGGAGGCTCAGGATACCATTAGCACCAATACTTTTCAGGGATTTCAATGTTCTTCGGGATTCTTGAAAGCTTGACCAGCTTACGAGGCAATTATGCTTTCGGGGAAAAGCTCTAATCAAAAATTAAGGCGCTAAGCTCTGGTAATGAGAAGGCTCCATTGCCAGCTTCGCTATTCCAGCATTCAACATGGCCAGAGAGGTCACTTGATATTGTCTTGTCGATGAAGCCTTCCAAAGTGGCAGCTTCGCTGGCCAAACCAGGACGGATGTCTGATACCGAGGATTCCGATACAGCTCATCGCTTTATCCTGACCGATCAAGCGACCCTGGTCACCCTCGAGCTCCCCCTGATGGACAGGAGTCCTGATTGCGGTCGCCTCGAGAATTTGCTACAATTATTGGAGAGTGAAGGAGGCGACCAGGCCATGATCGAGTCACTGACCGAGCGGGACAGGTTCTTCGCCGAAGTCGATGAAGCTTACAACAAGTTCCATGCCAACCCCGAACTCATGTATGAATACGAAGCCCACCAGAAATGGCTCCACGACCAGGCTACCTACATCTCGGAGGCCCGTGCCGAAGGGATACGCGAAGGGGAACGCAGCAAGGCACTGGAAACAGCGCGCAAATTCAGGCAACTAGGTGTGGCGCTGGACCTATGCGCCACGGCCACAGGCCTGAGCCAGCAGGAGATCGAGGGACTTTGATTTCTGGCAAGCGGAGCCTTGCCACCGGATCGTCCATTTTTGCTGCCGCCCCCCCCCCCAGCGTTGGCGCCGCTATCCGGTTTCTCCGATTCCTCTCCCGCAACGCAATCAGAATGAGAAGTTCCTGGCGTACTAGCTGCATGGAGGCATGCCATGCTGCGCGCGGTAAACGATATGGTGTTCAAGTTCATCTTCGGCGACGAGTCCCGGAAAGAACTGCTGCGGGAACTCATCAACCTGGTCCTGGAGCGGGTTGGGCTTCCATTAGCGTCAACACTGACGATAAATAACCCCTTCGACATCAGGCGCTTTGCAATGGACAAGGAGCCAGTCCTGGACATCAAGGCCACCGACGATTCCGGCATGATCTTCGATGTCGAGATACAAGTACGGGAAGAAGGAAACTATGCCGAGCGTGCGATCTACTACTGGAGCAGGGTCTATGGGTCCCAGCTTCCCAAAGGTTTCGGCTACGAAGACCTTCACCCCGTCATCGGGATCCACCTACTGGACTTTTCGATGCACGAGGACTATCCCCGCTTCATCAGGGTTTTCCGCTTCGTCGATGTACATGATCAATCCATGGTCACACCCTACGTCCTGACCGAAAAGGCGACCCTTATCACCGTCGAGCTTCCGCAGGCCGACAGGGGCGTCGGTTGCGGGCGCTTGGAAAAGTTGCTATCTTTGTTGGAGAGTGAAGGAGGCGACCAAGCCATGACTGACTCGCTGGTGGAGCAGGAGGAGTTTCTTGCCAAGGTCGATGAGGCCTACCGCATGTTCAATGCCAACCCGGAGCTCATGGACATCTATGAAGGTCGTCACAAGGCGAGGGTTACGCAGACGCTCGCCATGAACGCCGCCAGACGCAAGGGTCGGGACGAAGGCAAGGTTGAAGGCAAGATCGAAGGCAAGATCGAGACAGCCCGAATCATGAAAGGGCAAGGCCTTGCGCCTGAACTGATTGCCACATGCACGGGCTTGAGTCTGGAAGAAATCAGTAAGGCCTGAGCGGGGCGGCTTCATGCCTCAGGGTTGATTGGCAGAGGCAGTGAATAAAAAGGGGCACACCCCGTTCGGCCGCCACCTCGAGTGCGTAGCATCAAGCGCGATAGATATCCTTGCGGTGCCCGATGACTACGGCAAGGATGAGGAGTTCTTGCTCTATGATGTCGCAAACCACGCGAAAATCCCCGACGCGGAAACGCCATAGGCCCTTCCGGTCGCCGACCAGAGCCTTTACTCTCGTTCGTGGATCGTCGAGATGGGCGATGTCCTTTTCGAGATAGTCGAGTATCTTCAGCTGCCAGGGTCTATCGAGGCTCTTTAGCTGCCGCTTCGCCGTTTCGGTGAACTCAATCGTCCAAGCCAAGCTCTTTCCTCAACTGGGCGATTGGTGTACGGGGTTCGCTCCGTTCGAGAACGGCCATCGCCTCAAGGTAGTCGCCCTTGTCAGTGAGGAATTCCGACAGCGCTAGCTTGACGTAATAACTTTTGCTGCGACCGGTCTCGCGAACGAGGTGGTCCAGCTGTTTCTCCATTTCCGGATCGAGCCTTACTGCGAGCATGGATTGCCTCCCTGTATAACAAGTATAACGCTCCTTGGGTCAGCGCTCAATATGGAAGAGCGGATAGCGCCTATCTCAAAGCCATTTCCCCAAAAAGCCGACTTGCCATCCGGCCCTGAGCTCAGACCCGTTGTGGTTTTTTGTTGCTTTGCGATAAAT
>JBAXTA010000245.1:0-6978 GCA_037130415.1 Spirochaetota bacterium | reverse complement strand
TAGATCTGCGAGTGGACGTAGAGCGCCTCGTCATCGACCAGCCTGTAGCTATCCGGCCCTTGCACCGTGTCGATGATCTCATCGATGGCCTCCCGTACCCACAGATTGTTCAGGGGAACCGAGAGCGTGAAATGATCCCGCCGCTCTAATAGCTCATCAACATTGAGCTTGCTGTAGAAGCCACGGTCAAGGATGTAGTGAAGGCTTTTGATCTCAAGCTTCTTGAAGGTTTCCAAAAGGTTGTGCATCGTCTGCACATCGGTGATGTTGCCGGGGATGCGGTGGTAGTAGACCGGGATCCTGCTCTTCTGGCCGAAGAGCATCGCGAGGTTCAACTGAGGCAGCTTCTCAAGGTCGCGGTTGTGGCCAAAGCATATGTATTCGTTCAGTTCGCTGTAGGAAGAAATGCTCGTGATATCGTAGCAAAGGAAGCCATCCTCAAGGATCTTCTCCATCCATGCTGCCATGAAGGTCTGCTTCCCACCAGTCGAGATCTTCCCAATGATTTCGCTGATGCGCTGGCTTTCAAGCGGTGTTCCGGATGGATGCTCATGCGTCTTGGTCCAGGATATACACTGGCTCAAGGGGCCCCCATGGGCGGCCATGTAGTACGCCATAGTTAGGATCTGCGCATGAAACTCAGGAAAGACCGACTTCAGGATCTTGGCAAGGCCAAGGCGTTCCGACATGGCATCCAAGATTATCGAAGGTCCAACGACAGCGGCAGTAGCGACCGACGGTCCAGCCAAAGGTGCCGCTGGTATCGTAGAAGATTCTAGGTGCAGACGCTTCGAAGGAATCAGCTCTCCAGTATTGGAGTCGATCTTCCCAATGCAGACTTGTTTGCTGCGTGGCTGTTGCTTTTCCTTGTCCCAGAGCGACACCGACTCGTAGACGTAGGTGACCCCGGTCTTCTTATTCAGATGCTTGACGCGGCAGGACATACCTTTGGCCTCCTCAGGCTAGCTACATTTGTAGCTAGCATTGGCGCCATGTCAAGCAATATCTTCATATATTGAAGCGATTTATGAAATCCTAGCTACAATTCGACGGGAAATTAGGTAACTACCCTTCAAGAGTAGCAATTTCCTTTGATGGCAAAAAGGGATGGGTAGTGCTTGATCAAATCAGGGTAATAGATAAGATAAGGGCAGTAAAGAAGCTAGGGAAAATAAAGGAAAATGAAAAAGGTAATTATGGAAATTTTAGTATATCAGGAATTCAATTATAGCTGGTTGCCATCCATGGTATTCAGCAAATTAATTGAAGAGCAAGAATATCCGTCGCCTGACGCAAGCCCAGGCTCGGCGGTCGGTCGCTGCGCTCCCTCCTCAGGGATTCGCGTGCCGCGGCAAGCACGCGCGCTCACCCACGTTGCCAAATGGCTTCGAATACTCAGCCATTTGGCAACGTCCAAGACAGGGAAACGTTAGGTGCAAGCAGGATTCATATGATCCTCTACGACCCCCCGACTCGAACTCCTTCCAGAAGCGCGTGAAAACGGCGGGGTTCACGACGCGGATGACCTTCGAGTCCTCCCCTTTGAGTTCAGCAGCGCATCCATGCCGAGAACGGGCTTCCGGTCGTTTGGCGCAAAGAATGACGAAGAGGCGCCTTGCCCTCCGTTCGGCGCCTCTATACAATCCACGTCAATCACGGAGGTGCTTTGCCCGGGCGTCGCCCGTTCAAAGTGAAAAGGGAAGACGGTCAAATCCCGTCGCAGCCCCCGCTACTGTAGAAGTCGCCAAGCCGGAACATCACCACTGGGCCTCGCCTGGGAAGGGTTCCGAATTGCGGTATTACGGCCGCACGACTTGAGCCAGGAGACCTGCCTCCGCACCTATTCGCATCCGACTTCTCGGTGGGAGGAGGAAGGCTATGCATGGAATCCCCGCACGGCTCTTCAAACTATCGGCACTGCTACTGATTGCATCAGCTGCACTATCTGCACAGACTGGCGCCCCCCAGGCACTGCGCAGCCTGTCGCTGCCGCGACCTGCAGCCTTTTCCATCGACTACTATCAGGGCTATCGCCTCGTCACGGTAAAATCAGCATGGCCCGGATCCAAAGACAGCTTCAGCTATCTCCTTTTTGACCGTGGATCGGCCAAGCCAGCCGCGACGCTCTTTGCCAAAGCCCGCCGCATCGAAATACCGGTCAAGCGTGTCATCAGCTTTTTGACGAGCTACCTGCCTGCCATTTCGGCGATAGGAGAATCAGCGAGCATTATTGGCCTTGATTCAGCGACCTACGTCTACGACCCGACTCTCCGCGCGCGGGCGACAGCAAAAACGCTTGCCGAGCTTAGCCCCAACGGTATGCCCGACCTTGAACGCATCGTCGCTCTCACTCCCGACGCCCTCTTTACCTATGGAGTGGGCAGCGAGTGGGATACGCATCCTAAGCTCATCGAAGCCGGGCTCCCTGTCATCATGGATGGCGAATGGAACGAAGCTGATCCCCTCGCCCGAGCCGAGTGGGCTATCTTCATCGCAGCCTTTTACGGCAAGGAAGATACGGCGCTCGCCCATTATCGTGAGGTGGAAAAGCGCTATCTCGACCTCAAGGCCCGTGCTGCTGGGGCAAAGACACCTTCGCCGAAGGTCCTCAACAATGGCCCATTTCAAGGAACCTGGTATGTCTCAGGGGGAGAAAGCTTCATGGCCCGACTCCTGGCCGACTCAGGCTCAAGCTACCTTTGGGCTGACGCCAAGGGTACAGGTGGCTTGGCGCTGACGGTGGAAGCAGCCTACCAGCGTGCCATCAGCGCCTCGGTCTGGTTGAATCCCGCTTATGGAATGCGGAAGATCTCAGACCTTGTCGCCCTCGACTCGCGCTTTGCAGCCCTTCCGGTAATCACCTCGGGCAATGTCTGGAACAACGATCGGAGAGTGAGCGCGGCGGGGGGCAACGACTACTTTGAGTCCGCAGTAACCCGCCCTGATGAGGTCCTCGCTGACCTCGTCGCGATCTTCCATCCCGAATTGCTCCCCAATCACGAATATATATGGTATCAGAAGCTCGACCGCTGAGTAGCAAAGCCCCCGCGCGCGCCATCCCACGCGGGACCGCTCGCTTCTGGGTCCTTGGCCTTGCCTGCATCGGGCTCTTTTTCCTCGATCTGATGCTCGGCTCAGTGAGGATACCGCTGGGCGAAATCCCCAGGATTTTCCTCGGAACCTCAAGCGATCCGGTGTGGTCCACCATCATGACCCTCTTCCGCCTACCCAAAGCAGTTACAGCAGTCGCAACTGGAGCCTCCCTGGCCGTCGCTGGCCTTGTCCTTCAGACCCTGTTCAGGAATCCCCTCGCCGGCCCTGACTCCCTTGGCATCGGGGCGGGCGCCAGTATCGGGGCTGGCATCGTGGTGATCCTCGCTGGCGGTGCTGGTTCAACCTTCCTTGGGGAGCTGGGCTTTGCAGGCTATTCGGCGCTTGCCCTCGCGTCGAGCCTCGGGGCGGCCGTCGTCCTGGCGGTAATTCTCGCCATCTCGAGAAGAGTCGCAAGCAGCGTCACCCTCCTCATAATCGGGATTCTCGTCGGGTACTTTGCCGGATCGATTCTTTCGGTCCTGATTTTCTTCGCTTCACCACAGAAAGTGCAGGTATTTCTCGGTTGGACCTATGGATCCTTCGCGGGCGTCACCGCTGCGCGCCTTCCCATACTGCTGGGTGCTTCGTTCCTGGGAATACTGATTGTCGCGACCATGACCAAGGACCTCGATGCCCTCCTTCTCGGTGACCGCGCTGCGGCGAGCATCGGAATCGATACCAGGCGGGCGCGCACCCGAGTACTCATCGCAGCCTCCCTTCTCGCAGGCACAGTCACTGCCTTCTGTGGCCCCATCGCCTTCCTTGGTATTGCCGCCCCTCAAGCTGCGCGCCGCCTATTCCGCACGAGTGCCCACCGCCAACTTTTGCCAGGTTCCGCCCTCGTTGGAATTTTTTTCGCTCTCCTCGCGGACGCAATCTCACAAGCAGCACCAGGCGGCGTTGCTCTCCCCATCAATCCCCTGCTTGCCCTGCTGGGTGCGCCTGTCATCCTGTCAATCGTGCTCCGCTCGCGCGGCGGAGAGGCTGGTTCCTGATGCTGCTGGAAGCGCATAATCTGTCAGTTGGCTACCCCGGCCAGAAAGGCCGGGAGGGCGGACAACCGCGCAGGGAAATCCTCGCAGGTATAGACCTCGCCCTACCCTCTTCGCGCTTTGTGGCCCTTCTGGGCCCCAACGGTAGCGGCAAGTCCACACTCATCCGGAGCCTCGCGGGACTTCAGCCAATTCTAGCAGGGACAGTCACCATGGATGGAGTGAACATATCCCAGCTGGATCTCGAGGATCGAGCTTCACGTCTTGCAACTGTTCTGACAGAGCGCTTTGACTCGGGCTATTTCAGCGTCGCCGATATCGTCGCCTTCGGCCGCTATCCTCATACCGGATTTCGCAACGAACTTGCCCCGAAGGATCGTGATGTTGTGCGCGCAAGCCTTGAAGCAGTTGGATTGGAGGGCTTTTCGCGGCGGATGTTCGCCGAACTATCCGACGGCGAGCGGCAAAAGGCCCTCATCGCCCTTGCCCTTGCCCAGGAAACCGACATCATTATCCTGGACGAGCCAACTGCCTTTCTCGACGCTCCAGCCCGCAGTGAGATCTTTCATCTTGTGCACGATCTCGCACTCGCAGGAAAGAGCATTATCCTCTCTACCCACGAAGTCGATCTCGCCCTCCGCGAGGCTGATGAAATCTGGCTGATCAACCGCCATGGCCGATTGATCGCAGGCAATCCAGATGCGGTGATCGCAAGCGGTGCGATTGGAGCCGCCTTCGATAGCCCGCGACTCGCCTTCGATGCCGCAAGCCTGCGATTCATCCGCAAAAACGGCCCCGGCTCGCTCAACAGCCCTGAGCTCCCCCTCGATTGACAACCGCCGCGAACAAACCTAGCATTGGTGCGAGGTAGGTACATGAACCCCAGCGAAAAGCCACAGATTCTCATCATCGATGACGCGCCCATGAACATCCTCATTCTTGCTCGCATGTTGTCGGATGAGTATGAGATCCTACGGGCCGCGGGAGGAAAGGAAGGCATCGCCCTTGCCGGGACCAAGCAACCTGACCTGATCTTCCTCGACATCGAAATGCCAGACATGGATGGCTATGAAGTCTGCTCCGCACTGAAGGCCAATCGGGCCACTGCCGATATCCCGATAATCATAATGACAGCTCATTCGGATCAGGAAAGCGAGATCCAGGCCCTCGAACTGGGAGCTGTCGATTTCATCTCCAGGCCACCCGTACCCGCCATCGTCCGTGCCCGCACACGGACACACGTCACGCTCAAGCGTCAAGCCGACGCCCTGCGTCTCCTGTCCAACACCGATGCCCTCACTGGCATGTCCAATCGCCGACATTTTTTTGAGCATGCGGAACTCGAGTTGAACAGGATGCGCCGCAACGAACGAGCCCTCGCAATCCTCATGCTCGACATCGACCGCTTCAAGATGATCAATGACAGCTACGGACATGCCAAGGGTGACCTGGTACTGCAGACCCTGGCGTGGGTCGCGCAGCGAGAGCTCCGGCAGATGGACATAATTGGAAGGATAGGCGGCGAGGAATTCGCGGTGCTCCTGCCAGAGACGCAGCAACCAGGCGCCCTGCTTGTGGCCGAGCGGCTGAGGATGGGCATCGAGCGATCATCGGTGGAGTTCGCTACCCTCAACCCGGATATCCCTCCCTTGCCGGACTTCACCGTGAGCATCGGGCTCACCGTCGCGACAAAGGCAGATCCGGATTTCGCAGCTTGCCTCGCCCGCGCCGACGAAGCCCTCTATAGGGCTAAGGCAGAGGGCCGAAACCGCATCTGTATCGCGGAACCGCCCCCAGGTTCAGCCGAATTTATAGCCAATTCTCCGTAAGAGGCCGATGCGCTCGGCCTTCTCTTCCGGACCCTCGACGCCACGCGGCGAGCCCCCGTCCAGGACGCCCAGGATGCCCGCGGAATCACCCTCGCGTCCAACCACTAAAGACAAAGCGTTGGCCGTGGCTGCGAAGATGTGACAGACCTCGGGGCAGGCCTTGATTCGGTCGAGGACATTGATCGGCCAGTAACCAGCAGCAATTATAAGATAAAAGGTATGCCCCGCCCCGGAAGCCCGGGCGCACTCGATAGCCTGGGATTCCAGAGCGGGGTCTGTCCCCTCATGTCGCACGAGGCGCGGTTCCGAAGCCTCGTTGAAAGCCAGCCCCCACTTCGCTCCCGGCACCGACGAGGCCATGATCTCGCCGATGTCCTCGATGGTCTTGATGAAATGGGATTGTCCAACTATGATGTTCGCAGCGTCCGTCCATGAAAGCTTGACTGTCTCAATTGTCATGATCCCTCCTGCTTGTATCCCCGCGCTGCGCTTATGGCGCGATCCCAGCGGCCAGTCAGCCGCTTTCGCAGTGCCTCGTCCATGGACGGAACAAACTCGCGTCGTTTCCTCCAGTTTGAGGCTACATCGTCCATCCCGCTCCAGAAACCCGAGGCTATCCCTGCCAGATAGGCGGCGCCAAGCGCAGTTGTTTCCTGGACTTCGGGAAGAACCACCCTATGCCCCGCAATGTCAGCCTGGAACTGCATCAGGAAGGAATTGCCCGAGGCTCCGCCATCAGCTTTTATCGACTGAAGGGGGCGCCCGAAATCGCGCTCCATCGCTACCAGGAGATCGTTTGCCTGGAAGGCTATCGATTCGAGGGCAGCCCGCACGATATGGGCGCGGTTGCTTCCGCGCGTCAATCCGACGATAGTTCCGCGCGCCTCTGAGTCCCAATGGGGAGCGCCCAATCCTACAAAGGCGGGAACCAGTACCACCTCCCCCGAATCGGGTACCGACATGGCAAGAGACTCGCTCTCGGCCGCATCCCGAATAAGGCCAAGCTGGTCGCGCAGCCACTGGATAACCGCCCCGGCTACAAACACCGAGCCCTCGAGCGCATA
>JBAXTA010000244.1:0-6991 GCA_037130415.1 Spirochaetota bacterium | reverse complement strand
CTGATTCTTATATGAGGAATAACTAATGAGCAGAAAAGCAAGGGATTTTGGTATTGGCTGTGGTCTAGCCTCTGTAATTCTTGGGGGATTGCTGTTGATTTTCAGCTTATCCTGTAAGCCCGTCCCTTCTGAAGCTCAAGTTCAAGTCGCCATGGAGAATCTGTGGGTTAAGAGTCCCGAGGATAATCGTAAGCTCCATGCCATACCTGTTCCAATTACTTGGAAGATGGGAGACCTGAAGGGTACGACCTTAGCGTCCACCATCGTATACGCCGATAGAATCGAAATCACATTCGATTGGATGGAGATCAAGGCTAAGAACGAACGGTTAGAGCCTATCATCGCTCACGAAATCTCTCATGCGTACGATGCGTTCAATACGTATGGGATTGAGGAATTCTTCCGACTGGTCGCTGAGGAGAGGGGGCTGGCCTGGGCTGATCGCACGGTTGAGAAGAGTGCGATACAACAAGAAAACCAGACCCGTCAGTACTTGATCAAAAATTACCCAGCCGAGTTCAAAAATATGTCCCCCAGCCGCCGAACCTGAGTAATATGTAGGGTGGAGGTAATGGTGAGACGCTACTCTTTAGCCTTTCTACTGGGACTAAGTGTTGGAATCAGTATGGTTAATCTGCATGGTTACACTCATCGTTACCATAGTTGGAGTGATGGAGTATGCGTCCATAAGGATGACCATGAGGCCCTCAAGAAGAAGAGTGCGTGGATTAAAACCTCTGTTCTCCCATATTTGGGAGAACGAACACTGATTGTAGGAGACTTTCTACACCCAGTCGGAGCCCAGCTTGTCATACTTGAAGGTAAGACGGTGAAGGAATGGAAAACAGACACCGGAGAGGTCGTTCCACTCAGTATGGTAGATTTTTGGAGGCCGATGCCTCCAGGTCCCATTTGGGATCGTGCCACCGGTAAAGTTGCGGATAACGGTGAACTCATCCGTTGGAATTGAGTAATAGGTATAAAAGGAGCAAGTAATGGATCAAGCCTTAAAGAGTTTTGTAGTAAAATTTAGTATCGTACTGGGAACCCTGGTGGTTCTGGGCGCAATGATACTGGGTACCCGATCCTACTCTGAATATCTGAAGGAGCAGAATCACCTTCAGGCTCAGTCTACTATCAGGGCAATGGTAGCGTTCTGTGATTTCAGCAAGATGTCTGATGATGAGCAGAGTGCCATTGACAGATGTGGGGATGATGTTGAGGCCGTACGATTCAAATTGAAACAGACTATAGATGACCGCATTATCTTCTGGAAGGGTCGGATTAACGATGTTGTAGAGAAGATGCATAAGGTGGAGGGTATCAAGCGTGATGCCAACTTCTGGTCCGAGAGCAACGAACGTACTTTCAGGGAAGTACTGGGTAAACTCGCTACTGAGGGTAAACAGGCAGTGGGTCAGCATGATTCGTGGGTGAAGAGGCAGAAGGATTTGGTTGATTGGAAGCCCGGTAAGAAGGACTCCAAGACCCTGATTGATCCGAGTCCACGTAAGTCTGAGTCTGGCAACCTCTAATGATCGTTGAGATTGAACGACCCGTGTGCATTTTTGGTATTCGAGTTCCGTTCCTCTGGAAGTGTTACACTGTGAATATTATTGGTGAGGCCCCCTGGCCCACTTTTGGGGCCTATAGACTTCGATTCCGTTTATGAAGGTTATCGTAGCGGGTAGTCGAAGTATAACCGACCTCTCCGTAGTAGAGGAAGCGATCCATCTGTCTGGTTTCACCATCACTGAGGTAGTGTGTGGGGATGCCAGAGGGGTGGATTCTTTGGGTGAAGAGTGGGCCGACCTACACGATGTACCAGTCAAGCACTTTCCAGCAGATTGGAGTCAGGGCAAGATGGCCGGGTTCTCTCGTAACAATCACATGGCTGACTATGCAGAAGCGTTAGTGGCAGTTTGGGACTCGAAAAGTAAGGGTACGGGTCACATGATTGCGATTGCTCGGAGCCGTAAGTTGCCAGTTTTTGTTCACACAGTCTAGATCAAACCCTTTGATTTAAAGAACTTGAGGAACTTTCTCGTTTCCTTGGGTGCGTTCTCAATTCCAAACTGACGAAGGTTCGTCTCACCCCAATTGTAAGCCGCCAGGGCTTCTTCGTACGAACCGAACTTGTCCTTCATTTCTTTGATCGTCTTGGCCGCATGGTGTGCCGCTTGACGAGGATCAAAGGGGTCTCCCGTAAACCCACTGATGTTCACCGGCATGATCTGGAACAGGCCTCTCGCACCTCTCTGCGATACTGCCAGTGGGTTACCCTTCGATTCCTTTTCGATCAAGTGTTTCAGGAGTCCTCGGGGTAGTGCGTATTTCGATTCGATTTCCTTACCCTTCATCTTTCGATACCAGAACTCTGTAGCCGATTCGTTCATTTCGCTCAAAATTGAAGGTACGTTCCAGATGCTGGGGCTGGGTGTTGGAACCGCTGCCGCAACCTTCACGGTCTTGTAACTGGAAATGTCGATCTCACCCACAGCCGATCCTTCGGGCTTGGATAGGTCCGCAGCCCTTCCGACCACAACCTGGACTCCAAGCTGGCCCTTGGCCCTAGAGTTATGTACGGCCGCTCTGGCAGCTTCCTGGAGGACGTTCTCAGGCAGTTCCGGCAGGTTCTGGGGATTCCGCACGACCACATGGCTACCCGGATAATCAGCGGTGTGCATCCAGAAGTCGTTAGGCTGAGCCACCTCCATCGATAGGATATCGTTATCGGCGGCAGAGCGTCCGATCAGTATGGTCCAGCCCTCGAACTCTTGAGTCTTGTACGGAGCCTTCGCTGTCTTGGCCCCAGCCTTGATGCTCCAAATTTCTTCTGGAGCATCACGCAGTATACCCGCATACAGCAACTCTGTCTCCGGGGTTCCCTGTATAGACCACACATCATCGCCACCACTCGAATCTCTGGGACGTCTGACAATATCTTGTGGGCCACTCTTAACTATTAGCCCATTTTCGTTCCACCATCGCTTTTGGCCAATGTATCTCCCTGCTGCCAGAAAGTCCGTACCCCCTCTAAGCATTGTCATGGACCTATCGGATGATACTCCTGGTATGACCAGAATTTTTGGGGGTAGGGCGAGTTTTTCTCGTATCTTCTCCAAACCAGGGGATTTCACCATAGTCAACGCCTCGTTTATCTGGCTGGTACCGGCTGTCTTGGCCGGATCGCCGTTCAGCCACTGAACCGAAGATGCGGTCTTGGGACTACCCTTCGTCCATTTGAGCCTGGGGGCTGTCTTGATGGTGAATGGATAGTTCACTATATCAAAATTCGTATCATCTATGTAAAAATGGTGGTGATCATCAAATGGGGGCTCGTATTCTGATTCGTGATTCAAGAAGGCTATGGGTAAGTGGCCTGGGGTTTTGAGTTTAATCTTAACAATAATACCCTTCCCATCTGCCGGATCGAAATCATCCTCAGCAATTGCACTGCTGAACGCTGACTTCCAATTAGGGAAAATGTTGAGAGACATCCCCTGGTCAAGTCGTATTTCGTCAGCATTACCTTCTCCGATCCACATCTCGGGGTACTCGGCCTCAAACTTTTTGTTAAAAATGTCCAGAACCTTGCTTTTTATGCCAGATCTAGCCATCGTCAGGATTGCCATATCCGTGAGTGCAGCGGGTTTTTGAAGGAGGGTATTCGCCATACTAAAGACTCAGGAAGCCGAATATTCGTTACTTTATTAGAGTCCTGGGAGGGATTATGGTCACATTCAAACATTGGGTAAACCGATTTAATGAGAAATTAGCCCTATACGGCACCCAGATGTTTGGTACAATGTGGGCTTTTTACCTTTTCTTCGTATGGGGCTTGCTAGGTATGCTACCGTTTCTACCCGTAGGCTTCAAGGGGATTGTCCTGCTGGTTAGCTCGGCCTGGATACAACTTTGGGCCTTGCCTTTGCTGGCCGTAGGCAATGCTGTTCTTAACAAAACATCAGAACGCCGTGCCAAACAGGACCACGAAACCCTCAAGGCTCAGTTCCAAGAACTCAGGGATTTACAGATGGACAACGACAAGATTTTGAGCCAGCTTGATCGAATTGAAGCCCATCTAAACAAACAGAAGTAAAAACCGAATCTCCAACTCTTTGTATGAGGTTAACATGGCCAAGAATAGTTATAAATTCCTGAGTGACATTATCGTTTGTGGTGAACGTTCTTTCGTCGGTGGGACGGACTCGATCCCTATGATTACGGGGGATTACGGTCAGTACGATCCGGCCGCTCAAACGTTTGATCTGTACCCTAACAACGGAAATCTTGGGCAGACCATGTACGTAACGACAGGCCTAATCAATACCCTTGTCACTAATGGTACTCTGACTGGTGTGGCTGGTATTCCCGCTGGCTACCCGACTCCTCATTAGGGATACTTAGATGTCTACGTGGACCTGGACGCAAATTCTGGCAGGAGTGTACAATGCATTTGACATTGCTGCTTAGCTTCTACATTCTCTTGTAGATGTAGGAGACTCTCTCATGATTAGTGATCAACCCCTCGCCGTTGCGATCAAGAACTTCCAGCGCAACCGTATGGTCAATCTGACCGCCCAAAGCGTTAAACATTTCCTCCCCAACGCTGACATCCACTGTCTGACTTTGTATAAGCAGTCGATGGATGAATACGCCTCCCAGGAACCTTTGCTCCCATTTATTAAAGAGTTTACCGCACAGACTAAATATGTCAGCAATAAGAACGTATACGATGGTACGAATTCGGCTGAAATCTCAGGTTTTGCACACCCAGATAACGGGTCATTCTTCGCCGAAGGTTACAATATCATCTTTGAAAAGTTCAGGGATTCAGATCAAAAGTTACTGATGTTAGCCGAAGATCACTTTTTCACAACCGGGCAGACTCTGCGTGAAGTGGTGGAGATTGATTGGGATGCGGCATATGCGGGTTGGCAAGATTGGGGTGATTATCGAAATGTCAATGGCTCAATCCTAGCTATTGTTCCATCCAAGGTAGGTCATTTGTTTCCCGTCTCCGAACAGACGAACTACATGGTGGAGTGGACATATTGGCATGGGCTTATTGCCAGACTCGATAGATCACGGGTACACGAGTTCACAACCAGGAGAGAGGGTGACTATAAGGGGGACGGCTTCTGTACAAATAGCTCAGATATCATGCTGGAGAAAATGAAAGAAGCGGGGATTCTATGACTGTCTACGGAGTCCTGCCAGTTGGAGGAAAGGGCTCCCGTTTGGGTCTCCCATTTCCAAAGGAGCTTTTGCCTCAAAAAGGCTTCACCCACTACAACCCCCTTATCAACCATGTGGTTGAGAAGATGAAGCAAGCGGGTGCTGAGACCATTTGTTTTGTTCACGGTAACGAACTCAAGAAGGGGATTGTTGGTCATTATTCCGATCAGGTCCATCTGGTACAGCGTACCCCCGGATTTGCCACGGTTCTGAGAGATTTTTATGAGTTCCAACCGTTAAAGGACGATGATCAAATTCTATTTGGTTTGCCAGATTCGATCTTTGAAGGCAATCCGTTCATCGAAATGGTTGAACAAAATGGTATTGTGTGCGGCCTATTCAACTCCGACCCATATACTAAGGTAGATCGTCTACAAAAGACTAACGATCAATTTTTTGAAGTTAAAACACAAAAAACAGATTCGAATCAGAACTGGTTCTGGGGTATTATCAAGTTCGACGCCGCAGACTTGAACGGAATAATTGAGGCTGGCCTACTGGATCGCTACACCGAAATTGGGGACATTTTGAATCAGTGTGACAAAACCCATGTGTATGGAGAATCCTACTTGGATCTCGGAACATGGGAAAACTACAATCGGTACTTAAGGCTATTTAATGGAGAAACCGTATGCTAACAATCAAAGTCGATGAGGCCTTTGCCTTCGATATGCTGGCAATTTTGGAATTGAAGAAGCATAGGTCCGACATCGATGAGGGCAACTACGACACCCTTTTATCCAACATCTGTAAGCAAGTGGGGGTCACGCTGGCGGGGAATATCCTGATTTCCGAAGCCTATGATAATTTACTCAAAGCTAATAGAGAGGTGTTTAATTACATCGAACAAATTTGTGCAGGAGATCAGTTGGATGCGATTACTGTACATAATGGCAATATGAAGCGGTACTACTGCAAGCAGAGACTTCAAACCGAGTTCTTCGGAGAAGACCTGAACGAACGTAAAACTGTCTAACCGTATCTAGAGTATGACCCTCCTCGATTCCCTCCATCTTGCTGCCGCTGAATACGATTACGCAATCATCGAAGCAGTCTACCGGGCCGATCTGAATCGCCAGATCCTGGAGTTTGTCCACGAGAAGATTGACCCAGAAGATGTATCTCAGGGTCCAGAGGGCACGGGTAAGGAATCAAAGCCGCACATAACCATTCTGTATGGGATCAAAGAGCATACCCCAGACACCCAGAAGATTCAACAGGTCATCCAGAACCACCCGGCCATGAACTCGGTCAGGTGGTTAGGATTGAACAAGTTCGAATCCTCTGCGTATGACGTACTGATCATTGAGATCGACACTCCAGCCGGTCAGGAGTTGTTCAAGGACTTCAACAACATCTATCCCGATAGCATGAACTCCTATCCCGAGTACAAGCCTCACACCACCTTAGCGTACTT
The DNA here is from genome assembly GCA_037130415.1 of Spirochaetota bacterium. GTDB lineage: Bacteria > Spirochaetota > Spirochaetia > Treponematales > Rectinemataceae > CAIJMU01. The sequence goes on along the minus strand of JBAXTA010000244.1, from coordinate 333 downwards.
GAAGAAGGGTAAGGCAGACGATTACATCAAGGAGTATTCCCAGGCCTTTGTGGACGGCTCGGTGCCGATCCAGTGGATACGCTTCGCATTCAACGATACTCAAACTGACTTCCATCCTGCCAGTGGGCAGCCGAAAGACTAGAATGGACATCACCCTTATCTTAACCGCACTGAGTCAAAATGGCTACGGCAAACGTCCAATTCAAATCATCACCAAACGTATGGCCGAGTCTATTGGTAATGTCATAGATGAAGAAGGCAAGCATCCTCAATCAGCGGCGAAGGGTTGGGAGTCCGTTCGAAAACTGGAGCAGTTGTACTTCGGCCTCTGGG
>JBAXTA010000243.1:0-6991 GCA_037130415.1 Spirochaetota bacterium | reverse complement strand
AGCGAATCGTTCGTGTCACGTGCCGATCCTGCGCTCATAGCCGGTGCTCTCCTGTCTCGACCAGGCCCTCTGCCTCGATGATCGCCCGGAATCCCGCCAGCTCCCCGGCGTCCAGAGGAGCCATGTTCCTGAAAAAATCCCTGTCGCGGCCCATGAGGAGGTACTTGTTCTCGGCCAGGGGATTGAAATTGAGGAGTTCGACCTGCGCGCCGGCTCGGCATGCGCGCACGAAGGTGGCAATTGCCAGGATATTTTCTACTGTCGCGGTCACCCGGGGGATGAGGGGGATCCGTGTCAGGAGCTCCAGTCCCAGGGCGGCCAGGCGGCGGTAGTTCTCGCGGATCAGTGCGTTGTCCCCTCCGGTATACTCCCTGTGCAGCTCGGGATCGGAGATCTTCAGGTCAACTATGAAGAGGTCGGTCAGGGGAAGAAAGCCCTCGATCAGCTCCCAGCTTCCATGGAGGCCAGTCTCGATGGCTGTGTGTACTCCTGCGGCCTTGCACTGGGCTAGGATCTCCCTGGTAAAGTCGTGCTGGACCAGGGGATCTCCTCCCGAGATGGTGATGCCCCCGCCGCTTTCCGCGTAGAACTGGCGGTCACGGAGGAGAACCTCCACCACGGCTGCGCTCGACAGGCGCTGCCCATCGAAGGAAAGCGCATTGGTCGGGCAGGCCTCGGCGCAGAGGCCGCAATTGTCACAACGCTGACGGTTGATGACGATGGAAAGCCCGTCGCCCCCTGCGGCGCGGTCACCACCGTCAGCGTCCGCATTCCCATCGACCGAGAGCGCGTCCAGGGGGCAGGCAGCAAGGCAGCTATGACAGTGGATGCATTGGCGTGGCAGGTACCAGAGGCTGAGGCTGTTTTCGATGCCTTCGGGGTTGTGGCACCAGGCGCAGTGGAGGCCGCAGCCCTTCAGGAAAACCGTCGAGCGCAGGCCCGGGCCGTCGTGGAGGGTAAAGCGCTTGATATCAATTATTGTGCCGTCCATCAGGTATCCCCGTAGCTCGTCCTGGCGATGATCTCGTCCTGGAGTTCGTTGGCAAGCTCAAGGAAGTAGGCTGTGTAGCCGGCGACCCGCACCGTGAGCCCGCGCCAGGCATCGGGGTTGGCCTTGGCGTCAAGAAGATCCTCCTTCCGGAGCACGTTGAATTGGACATGGTTGATGCGGAGCTTCACAAAGGTCCGTAGGAAGCTCGCAAATTTGGCGATGCCCTCCTCGCTACGGAAGAACTCCGGCAGGAATTTCAGGTTGAGGAGGGTGCCGTTGCTGCCATGGGCACTACTGATTCGTGAGACTGAGCGGAGGAGGGCCGTCGGGCCCGCACGGTCGCGGCCGTACATGGCCGACATTCCACCGTCTGCCAATGGATCCCGGGACTTGCGCCCATCGAGGGAGGCGCCGACATTCTGACCCATAGGGACATGGGCCGAGACAGTATAGAGCCCTGCGTGGTAGATGCCTCCGCGGGCGTTCCTGTATCCAGTCAGCTTGCCGGCAAAGTAGTCCACCCACCGGGCGGCGATCGAATCGACCCATTCGACATCGTTGCCGTATTTTGGCACCTTGTTGATGAGCCGCTGCCGGAGGGGTTCTGCACCTTCATAATTGCCACGAAGCGCGGCCAGGAGTTCCCCTGCCCCGAGGCTCCTGTCCTCGTAGATGCATTTCTTGGCCACTGCCAGGCAGTCGGCGACATTGGCTACCTGGATGGCCTGGATGCCTGACAGGTTGTACTTCGCGCCGCCAGCGGTGACATCCAGGGCCTTTTCGGTGCAGCCCTCGATGACGGAGGACAACAGGGGGGAGGGCAGGAGTTCGGCGTGGAGGCGGTCTACCAGGTCGCAGGCCGCAATCATCCGGTCGAAGAAATGGTCGACCTGCCCGCGGAAGGCAGCTTCGAGTTCATCATAGCTACGATAATCAGCGAGGTTGCCGAGGTCGGGTCCCATCCTCGCGCCTGAAAGGAGGCAGTTCCCGTTGTTGAGCGCGAGTTCCAGGGCCTTGACCAGGTTGAACATGGCCGCGTCGCTCCAGCCGAGGTTGTTGCCCTGTGGAGTCAGCTCCACGCATCCGACGATCGCGTAGTTCATGGCGTCGGCGTGGGAGATGCCCTTGGCCTCGAGGGCAGGGATGATGCTCTCGTCATTGAAGATCTGGGGCATGCCCGAGCCGCGGCCGATGACGCGGCTGCACTCGCGCACGAAGTCCTGTGGGGACTTCTCCGACAGGCGCGCGGAGAGGTTGGGCTGGGGAAGGCCGAGCTCGGCCTGGGCCTTCAGGAAGAGGAAGGACAGTTCGTTGGTCGCGTCCTGCCCCCCTTCAGTCACGCCACCGCAGGCGACGTTGAAGCCGATGGGAAAGCCCGCAAAGTACTTCGCGCTGTTGGAGTTGCGTAAATAGACAATCTGATTGAATTTAAGCCAGAGCGCTTCGATGACCTGGAGGGCGCCGCCCTCGTCCAGCCGGCCCTCGGCGAGGTCACGCCGGTAATAGGGCAGGAGATACTGGTCGGCTCTGCCGGGAGAAAAGGAGGATGCGTTCGATTCCATCTGGAGGAGTACGAAAAGGAACCAAAGGGACTGGACCGCGTCGTGAAAGCCTATAGCAGGCTCGGAAGCGAGCCTTGCACAGCGGCTGGCAATATCCTTCAGGTTGCGCGCCTCCTCGGACGATTCCGATTTTTCCGCCATTGCTGTGGCCAGGTCGGCGTAGCGGCGCATGAAATCCATGGCGCCTTCAAGGCTGATTACCATGCCGCGATAGAATTGCACCCTTGCCTCTGAAGAGCCGGGAATGCGGGCCAGGATGCCGTCCCTGATGCCTTTGGGTCCCTTGGCAAGCCAGGAACCCACGTCGGGACAGATGTGGCCCTGGGCATGGTCGGTCTGGTTGATCTTGGCGACCTTGCCAATTGCTCCGATTTCGTCGCCGATCAGGGCCTTCACCCTGTCTTCAAGGGATTTGCCCTTCCAGTAAGGCAGGATGTCGCGCCGGAAAGTCTCGATGTCTTCGGGCCTGACATTGAACTTGTCCTGGGGGCGGTTCGGCAGTTTTTCGATCTCGGCGTCCACCCAGGAAATGCCCGCATCCGGCGAGACCACCCCTGCCCTGACCCCCGCGGTCCGGTTGCCTACTATCAATTCCAGGGGATCGAGGCGGATCTGGATCAAGCGCAGGGTTTCCGCCAGGGATTCAGCGCGCTGGATGTTGCGCGCCTTGTCAGGATTGCTGCGATAATATGTGGTGACGATGCTGGCCTGCTCAAGCGATAGAAAACGTGGCTCGTCGAGCATGCGTTGCTTGAGGGTCATGATCCTTTGGCTGCTCGTGATGTCCCGGAACCGACCTGAGCTGATGCCTTCCATGAACCTGCTCCTTTGCTACTCCGAACGCCACGACAACCGCGCTGACCAGGTTGCGCTGGCAGCTGCGAGGGGGAGTGAGAAACAGCTCCGGCCCCTCCATAAGTAATCATAGAGTATTTTTGTGTCGGGGCAGCGCCATAAACTGCACTGTTGGGGAGGCAGAAGTGAACTGTCAGGGCTATCAGGAAACCCGGTATTTCCTCCGGAACTCGCTCGGAGTCAGCGAGGTGATACGCTTGAAGAGTTGACTGAAATACTTCGGATCATCGAAGCCAAGCACATCGGCGACTTCCTCCACCGAAGCCGACTTGATCAGGAGGAGGTGCTTTGCCTTCTCGATGCGCACCGCATTCCGGTACCGCATGGGCGTCGTACCAAGATGTCTCCTGAAGAGGCGCGAAAGGTAGGAGGGAGTGACATAGGCCACCTTCGCCAGGGTTTCGACATCGAACTGGGAGGCATAGCGCTCGTCAATGTAGGCCTTGCAGCGGTCGAGGGCCGCGCTCCTGGAAGGAGTGGCGATCATGAGTTTCTGCTCGATGTACAGGAGAAGGGACCTCAGGAGCTGCTCTTCGAGCTCGAGGAAGTGCTCCCCATGGAGGGCGTGGTTCTTGTGGGCGCTCTGGCAGAGCCAGCCTAGCTCCCCGCCGTCATCGCCGAGCTTGAAGGGAAAGGGCAGCGAGGCCCGACCGCCAAGATCGAGCCAGAGGCATACGATTTCCTGGCGGATCGAGGGATCGAGGCTCTCCCTGTGGACGACCCCTGGGGGATAGACCAGGAGGTCGTAGAGGGCTACATCGACGCTTTCACCCCCGGCTGTTACCTTAGCCCTTCCGTCAATGAAGTAAATGAGCTCGAGGTAGGGATGTGAGTGTTCCTTGAGGTTCCAGATTTTGCTTTTCTCGTCGAAACGCTCGCAGAACCTGAGGGAGATGCTTCCCTTTCCCGCTTCCCGGAGAAAAGCCAGGGCCTCGTGCTTCGCGGTGTCGGTCAGCATGATTCCATTCCATCGAAAGCGAATCCTGTCGTCGCCATCAGCTCTCCTGTGCATGCCCGACCTTATGCCCAATCATAAATGCATTGCCCGAGGACAGCAACGGAGCTGGTTGACGCTCCTGGGCCTAATGCCGAAAATGCCCGCGCGTCTATGGCCGCTCAGGCGGGTCCGATCGAAGGAGCATTATTTGGCAAGCCTCTTGCTCGTCATCATCTACATAGCGTTCATCAGCCTTGGCCTTCCCGACGCGATGCTCGGGGCGGGATGGCCGGTCATGCAAGCAGAATTCATGGTGCCCTATAGCTTCGCCGGTATGGTGTCCATGGTCATTTCTGGCGGCACAATTGTCTCAAGTGTGTTCAGCAGCCGCTTGCTCCGGCGCTTCGGTGTCGGCAGGGTGACTGCGGCGAGCGTCGCCCTGACTGCGGCTGCCCTCCTGGGATTCTCGCAGGTTCCCTCCTTCTGGTGGCTCCTTCCGCTCGCCGTCCCCTTAGGCATCGGGGCCGGCGCGGTCGATGCGGGACTCAACTCTTTCGTGGCGGGGCACTACGAATCGCGTCATATGAGTTGGTTGCACAGTTTCTGGGGAGTAGGGGCCCTGAGCGGACCCCTCGTCCTTTCCGCCCTTCTGGCCCGGGGGACAAGTTGGCGTCTGGCGTATCTGGGCATCGCGCTCTTCCAGATGGGATTGGTACTCGTGCTTACCTTGGCCGTCCGCCTCTGGGGGAGGGTGGCCGCCACCTCCTCTGGAGGAGGGGAGGCTGCAGAGGCGCCTCACCAAGGCTTGTTTTTCCCGCTCAGGCTCAGGGGTGCGAAACCTGCGCTCCTGGCCTTCCTTTGCTACTGTGGCATCGAGAGCACGATGGGACTCTGGGGTGGGAGCTTCCTGTTCAAGGTCAAGGGCATCGATGCAGCGGCTGCGGCTACTTGGGTTGCGCTCTTCTACGCCAGCATCACACTCGGCAGGTTCCTCAGCGGCTTCATCACCTTCAAGGTCTCGAACAAGGACCTGATCCGCTACGGCAGCCTCCTCATCCTGGCAGGAGCAGCCATGATGCTCCTCCCTCTTCCTCTGACAGTGACGCTGGGTGGCTTCCTTTTAGTCGGCCTCGGCTGCGCGCCCATATTCCCCTGCATGCTCCACGAGACCCCCGAACGCTTTGGCGCGGAGCACGCGCAGTCGATCATGGGCTTCCAGATGGCCGTAGCCTATATTGGCTCGACCTTCTTGCCGCCCACCTTCGGATTTCTCGCCTCGACCAGGGGGATGGGCTTTCTGCCGGTCTTCGTATTTGTGTACATCGCCGGCCTGGTCTGGGGGTCGGAGGTCGTGAGGAGGAAGGTCGGGAGGGGTTGAGGGGCCGTTCAGAGGGCTGCGGCCACCCAAGGGCCGTACCCCCAGCCCCTACCCGCAAAGGGTAAGGCAGTACTATTTCAGCGAAAACAGGGCGGAACTACCCTCTCGGGGTGATTGTTGAGTCGTACAACGCGATCGATACTCGCCCCCGTCCTTGCCTGCGGAACCATTGTGGCATTCCGAAAGGAAGGGAGGGCATGGCCTCCCTTCCTGGTCGCAGGGACAGATCCGATCACGGGGTCGGGGAAAGGTTTTGCAATGCAGTTGAAGTACCTCTTCATTGTCCTGGTCTCTCTCATGGCATTTGCGTTGACATCCTGTCAGCTTCTGGTCTCATTCCTCGGTAGCGATGGGGCTACAAAGCAGGGAGGGACCGATCCGGGAGGAACCCAGCCTACCATCACCTTGACCGCAGAAAGCCAGGACATCAATTACTGGGACAAGGACGCGAGGTTTCTCGACATCACCGTTTCTCCAGCTCGCGGCCTTGCGGTGCTTCATTATACCACTGACGGCAGTGAGCCTTCCACCTCGTCTCCGGAGGTGCCTGCTACTGGAGTGAGGATAACCCAGGATTGCACCGTAAAGGTCCAGGCCTTCGATGCGAGCGGTATTGCCGAGGGCGAGGCAGCATCGGAAGATTTCAAGCCGCGCTACATCTTTCGCGCTACCAAGGAAGACAACAGCGTCTACGAGGTCAAGGCGCGCCTTGCAGCCATTGGGCCGGGGGATATAGCCGAGGTTTTTGTCGAAGACAGCGAGAACGCGAATGCCAATGTGACTGACGAGATCGCGGAGAAGTTAGCCGCCGATTTCGAGACAAAGTCCTACGACCTCGTCTTCGATGATTTCGCCGATCCTGGCGACGTCGATGGTGATGGGCACATTGCCCTCCTCCTTCTGGAGATCGAGAGTTCCGCCTCCTCCTCGAGCTTCACGGCGGGCTATTTCGACTCGACGAACGCCCTTGAAGGAGAAGACTCCAATTATGCGGATATGCTGTATATCGACTGTGTCCAGGGAGACGTCAGCTCGAATGACCTTCCCTTGACCATCACGCACGAGCTCCAGCACATGGCCAACTACAACCACGAGTTCATTCAGTCCACAGCCACGACAAAGTCCGAAGAGGATTCCTGGATCAACGAGGGACTTTCAGCTGCCGCAGAGCAGCAGTACCAGGAGCTTTACGGCAGCGATGGCAAAAAGCAGCTTGCGGACAGGGTGGAGTATTTCAACGGCCAGAAGGCTGTCGAGTCAGGCACTAC
>JBAXTA010000242.1:0-7056 GCA_037130415.1 Spirochaetota bacterium | reverse complement strand
CGTCAGTGTCTTGCCAGGTGTGTTGAATCTGAAGTGCCTCAGGATGCCGTCGTCAGCCGGAGCGTCTTCCATCTCGATGTGCCATTCCGCTGAGGAGATCAGCCTCGTTTCAAGAAAGCCAGTCTTCGATTGCCCGGGATTGTAGTAATTGCCCTTGGCAGTGTCTGGCCGGTGGGGATAGACCCAGCGGATGGGGTCCATCCCGAAGTGGGCGAAGAACTCCTCATTGGAAATGCCCTTCATGTGCTTTTCCAGGAAATAGGGCATGACATGGTGGGTTGTGACCGGTAGGCGGTCAGCCTTCCCTCCGTCAAGGGTGGTGATCAGGCGTTGCTTGGGGGTCATGCGGAGTTCCTCCTATTCCTTGACTGCGCCCTCGACGAGGCCCGCGATGAGTTGTCGCTGGATAAAGACAAAGATGACGAGCACCGGCAGCACAACCAGTATCGAAGAGGCCATCAGGTTGCCCCAATTGGTTTCGTACTGGCCGACGAAATCCATGATGCCGACGGGAAGGGTGCGATGCTCCTTGCCGGTCATGATGACAAGGGAAAAGAGGAACTCCTGCCAGGTCAGGAAAAAAACATAGGCTCCCGTGGCTCCGATGCCCGGCTTGAGGAGGGGCACGACAACCTTCCGGAAGGCCTCGAACTTGGTGGCACCTTCGACCAGGGCAGCCTCTTCGAGTTCGACGGGCACACTCATGAGAAAGCTTCGCAGGAGCCAGACGCCGATGGGTACCGAAAAGGTCAGGTAGGCCACAAGGAGTCCGAGATAGCTATCGATGAGGTGGAGAGCAGCCAGGATCCTGTAGATGGGGATTATGATCGCTGCAAGGCAGAACATCTGGCTGAATATGATCATGGCCAGGAAGAATTTCCTCCCCGGGAACTGGAGCCGCGTAAATCCGTAGGCGCCGAGGAGGGAGATGATCACGGCCACAACCGTAGTCACCGAGGACATCGCGAGGCTATTGAGAAAATAGCGCAGGAATGCCTTGTACTGAAGGGCCTGCTCGAAATTGATGAAGGTCCACTGCTTGGGAAGGAAGCTGACAGGGAAGGAAAACTGCTCCGTCTGGCCCTTGAAGGCAGTCGACAGCATCTGCGTGATGGGAAAAAGGATGAAACAGAGGATGATGAGGAGGGCTGCTCCCCAGAGCAGCCGGAGGGCGAGGCTTTCCCGCTTGCGCACATGTCTTTGGGCCATCACAGTTTCTCCCTTTTGAAAATGATGCGGATGTACTGGATGCTCAGTACACTGACCAAAAGGAAGCTGAGGACCGCGAAACGCGAGGCATTGCCAAAATTGAAGTTGGTGAAGGCCAGTTCGTAGATATAGGTCGGGGCGATATGTGTAGACCTGATGGGTCCACCTCCCGTCATGACATAGATGATCTCGAAGTAGTTGAAAGTCCAGATGCAGGTCAGGAGGAGGGTAGTGCGTATGACGCTTGCGATCGATGGCAGGGTGATATAGAGGAATCGCTGAAGTGTTCCCGCTCCGTCGATCTCCGCTGATTCATAGAGCGACTTGGGTACTCCCTGCAAGGCCGCGAGGTACATCAGCATGGAAAAACCGAAGCCCTTCCAGATGGCAGCGACGACCACCGAGGCCATCGCCAGCCCGGGCAGCCCCAGCCAATCGATGTGGAGGTTGCCGAAACCCAGGCGGGTGAGGGCGGAATTGAGGAAGCCGAACTGGGCGTCGTAAAAGAGCCGCCACACCATTCCTGCCACCACTCCAGGGATGACCCAGGGAATTATGATGAGGCTCCGGGCCAGCCAGCGCAGCCGGAAGGTCCGGTTGAGCACAAGGGCCGTGGCAAGGCCCAGGGCGAACTGGAAAAATGCAACCAATACTGTCCATATCAGGGAATTGCGCATCACCATGAGGGCGATCGGCGTCTTGAAGAGCTTCTGGAAACCCTTGAGACCGTAAAACAGGGGCACAGGCTTGGTCAGGCTTGTGTCGAAGAGGGAGAGGTAGATCGAATAGCCGACTGGAATTACCACCAGCAGCATCATCAGGATTATCGCCGGGCCCGTAAAGGCATAGCCCGTGAGGGCATTCACAAAGTGCTGTCGGAACGGCTTTCGTCTGGCGTGCTTCCCGGCAGCGGCTGCCTTGGCCCCAGCTCCGGCGGATACTGCTATCGTTTCGGCCAAGATCCCCCCTGTTCGGTCGAAAAAGGCGGGCGGAGCGCGAACCCCGCCCGCCCAGGATCAGGACAAGTATGCCTAATCCTGCAATGCGTCAATAGCCGCAGCAGCCTCGTCAAGCGCTGCCTTGGTATCCATCTCACCAAGGAGGATCTTGCCCGTGGCCGTCCTCTGGATTTCCGCGATCTCGGGATAGTTCGGGACCGAGGGGCGGAACAGTGCGAGCGTCAGCTGCTGATAGATCGTGTCCGGGAACTTCCTCTTTTCCTTGAGGTAGGCGTTGGCAGCGGCCTTGTTGGCCGGGGTCAGCATCGTGATCTTCTGGTTGACGTCTTTCTTCGTGCTGTACTTGACGAATTCCCAGGCAAGGTCCTTGTTGGCGCACTGCGCGTTGATGCCGATGTTGAAACCACCGAAGGTTCCGACCGACTTGCCATTGGCGGGCTTGGGAAGATTGGCTACCCCGTAATTGAGTTTCGGCGCGCGGGAGGCGATGGAATCCTGTCCCCACTCACCGTAGAAGAACATACCTACCTGTCCCGCGGTGAAGAGCTTGAAGGATTCCTCCTCGTCACGTCCCACCGTTCCAGGAGGGCTGACATCGGCGCAGGCTTTCCAGAAATTGAGGGCTGCCACGCCGGCCGGACTGTTGAGGAGGGCCTTCTTGCCATCGTCACTGATGATCTTCCCGCCACCGGAGAAGGTGAAGGCATCGGTCATGCACTGGATCGCGTCGCCCTTGCCGAGCCAGACAGCGGTTCCGTACTTGTCGCCCTTGGTAAGCTTCTTGGCCGCAACCAGGAACTCGTCCCAGGTGACTGGTGGCTTGTCAGGATTGAGTCCGGCAGCCTTGAACATGTCCTTGTTGTAGTACATGAGGGCCCAGACGCCGACATCGAAGGGAACCGCATAGGTCTCGCCGAGGTAGCTGCCTGCGCCCCAGGCGCCGGGGAAATAGTCGTCGGCCTTGATGCCCGAGGTCTTCATCAGGTTGGTGATGGGCATGACGTATTTGGCAGCCGCGTACTGCGATACCCAGATCTGGTCGAGAAGGAGGAGGTCGGGGCCCTGTCCGCCGGCAACCGCAGTGAGCATCTTGTCACGCAGTTCGACGTAGGGGAAGGAAGTTACCTGAACCGTGCAATTGAACTTTGTCTCGAAATCCTTGACCGCGTTCTGCTGCGCAGTCTGGATGTCGATGGCGGCCTGCTGCAGGGTCCAGAAGGTAAGGGTCTTCTTCTGCGCCCAGCCGAGGGTCGGCAGGATCGCCATCATGATGGCCATTGCCACCAGCAATCTTCTCATCTTCATCTGTCGTCTCTCCTTGCGAAAGTATGTCCTGAATGGCTGTGTCCTGAAAAGTGTGCACATCAGCTATGACCGAAGACCAGAGCCTCCTTCCTTCACTCCGCGATGTTGAGAAATAGATCCTGGAGCACAAGTACGATCCCTCCATACAGGGTGATGTCCCTCCCCAAACCCGAGGCAACGACCCTGATCTTGTCTGCGATCGACGGGAAGGCCCTTTGGCGGACAGTCTCCTGGATCTCAGCAATTAGTATAGAAAGGTCGATGTCACCAAGGTCGTTGGCCGAGATGATGATCCTTTCGGGGCAGAGGATGTTGGCGAGGGTGACTGCGCCGAGTCCCAGCACCCTGCCGTGCCCGGTGAGAACCTCGACCGCCTCGGGACCGCCTGCCGCAGCCTCCTCGAAAATCTCCTTGATCCGCAAGACGGCCTCCGAGTTCGGCAGCTGTCTGGCGGGGCTTTTCCCGGCGCAGCCCCTGCGGCGGTCGTAGTCGTCGATGATGTTGTGGAAGTCGGAATAGAGTTCGAGACATCCAACGTTGCCGCAGCGGCACTCCGGTCCGTTGAAGTTGACTGTGACATGACCGATCTCCGCCACGACATCCTCGGCCCCCCTATATAACATCCCGTCGATGATCGCCCCCGCTCCGGTGCCGAATCCGATCATGTAGACAGCGAGGTTGGAAACGCCGCCCCCCCCCCCGAACCAGCTCTCTCCAAGCGCGGAAATGTTGGCGTCATTCTCGACAAAGACATTGACGGCGAACTCGCGCCGGACAGCCTCCTTCAGGTTGATGTCGCGCCAGTCAAAGGGAACGGCCGAAGGCTGTCCGCTGCCGCCGTTGACGATACCACGAAGGATGCCGCTGCCCGCGTTCAGGGGGCCCGGGGCAGCGATGGAAATGCCCAGGAGATCCTGGCTGTCCATGCTGAAATCACTCATGAGATCCCGGATGATGCCTACGACCCGCTTTTCCAATCTATCGCTCGAGAAGTCGCTATCCTTGAAAAGCTCCAGGAACTGCTCTGATTTGTGGAGGATGTTGCCTGCCAGATCGCAAATGGCTGCCTGAACAAGGCTCCGACCCAGGTTCAGCGCTATGATCCTGTGTTTTTCCTTGTTTATAGATAAGAACACCTGCTTTCGCCCCTGGGTACCCGAACTCATGTCCTTTCCCGTCTCGAGGATAAGCCCAAGTTCAAGAAGAGCACTCGCGATCATCGTGATGGTAGCCTGAGTCAAACCTGTAAGCAAAGCTATCTGCTTCCTGGAGATATGTCCGTTTTGCTGGATGATCTTGAGGACGAGGGCCCTGTTGTGGATTTTGACGAGTTTATGGTTGCTCCCCAAGTTTTCGTCCACCAAGCCCCTCCTGCGCTTCTTTGATGCTTTGGCCGCCCTCTCTAATTATTTCAATAACTTAATTCAATTAAATATGTAAAGCCCTGCTTGTCAAGCAAGAAAAAAACAAAAAAAGCAAAAAAAACCGAACGAAGTCGTTGAAAGGAGCTGTGGAACTACTTTTCGCAGCGCCCAGGCATTGCTGAACGAGGAACGCAGCTCCCATTGAAGGTCCATCTTGACACCAGCAGCATCCTGGCCTGGCTCCTAGAAGCAGGAATCCATCTCGCTACCGTAGCGCGCTGGCTCGGCCGGGTGGATCACTCCGAAATGGAAATCTGGTGCCTCGATCGACAATTCAACTTTTGTGCTGCGGCTATTGGTTTCATGACTCCAAGGCCTTGATCTGGACCTACCATCCCCGCGCTGGGACAGGCCCGTCACCTTGACAAAATGTGCCAAAATGTTAGGATGGCCCGCCTGCACCAGTAGGATCCCAATGTCGCAGAAACGGAGGTGCCGTGATGTACAGGTCGGTCGTGCTTATCAAACAAGTTCCCGATACACACAACATCAGCGGAAAGGTCATGACGGACGAGGGCACGATAAACCGGGCTGCCCTGCCTGCGATCTTCAACCCGGATGACCTCCACGCCCTCGAAATGGCCCTCGAAGTCAGGGAAAAGCATGGGGGAACCGTAACAGTTGTGACGATGGGTCCCCCCGCTGCGGCGGCCATCCTCCGTGAAGCCCTGTTCCGCGGAGCTGACGCTGCCGTACTTCTTTCCGACAAGCGCTTTGCCGGAGCAGACACCTTGGCCACCTCCTATGCCCTTGCCCTCGCGGTGAGGAAGCTGGGGACCTGCGACCTGGTGTTCGCGGGGCGCCAGGCCATCGACGGGGACACGGCCCAGGTCGGTCCCCAGACTGCCGAAAAGCTGGGAATGCCGCAGATCACCTGGGCCGAAAAGATCGTCGCAATTGACAGCACTTCCATCACCGCGAGGCGTGCAGTCGACCATGGGACTGAAACCGTCCAGTGCACGCTTCCCTGCCTTGTCACTGTGGTAGGTGGGGCGAACGAGCCGCGGCCAGCCTCGGTGCGTCGCAGGATCGAGTACAAGTTCGCGAGTACAGTCTTCGAAAGGAAGGCCCTTTTCGAGAAGTGGCCCGAGTTCGGAAGCGAGGAAGCCTTCGCTGCCTGGCTCGAGGAGCGCGGGCAGGTCATCCCGGTCTGGTCGGCAGCCGATGTGGGAGCGGACGAGTCAAGGCTCGGTCTGGCAGGTTCGCCGACCCAGGTCTACAAGGTCAATTTCGTCGTGCTCGAGGGCGGCGAAAGCAGGGAAGTGCCGCCGACCCGCGAAGGCATCGCCGCCCTCGTGGACGAGCTTGTGCGCGAATACGTGGTGGGGTGAGGCGATGATCGACAAACGAATGGTCTGGGTATTCATCGAACAGGACGAGGGCAGGATCTGTGATGTCAGCCTCGAGCTCCTGGGCAAGGGCCGTGAGCTCGCAGATCGGCTAGGCGGAGAACTCCACGCACTGCTGCTCGGGAAGGCCGTGATGGCCCTGGGTGGGGATCTCCTTGCCCATGGTGCCGACCACGCAATCCTCGCCGAGCATGAAGAACTCGAGTTCTTCCGCACCTTGCCTTACGCGCGCGTCATTGGAAGACTCGTGGAAGAAAGAAAGCCCTATATCTTTCTTTTCGGGGCGACTGCCACGGGGCGGGATCTCGCTCCGCGCCTCGCCTCAAGCCTGCGAACGGGGCTTACCGCCGACTGCACGGACCTCCAGATTGCCGACTACGAGTCAAAGAAGGAAAAGACCGTATTCAAGGACCTCCTCATGCAGATCAGGCCCGCCTTCGGCGGCAACCTCATCGCCACCATCGTGAATCCCCATGGCCGCCCCCAGATGGCCACGGTCAGGGAGGGGGTCATGCGGAAGGCCGACTCTGATCCCGAAAGGAAAGGCACAATTGAAACGATCGTGCCTGTTTTCGAGCCTTCAGACCTCGTCCTCAGGGTCCTGTCGAGGGAGAAACGCGTGTCGAACGTCCGGCTCAAGGATGCCTCGGTCATCGTGGCCGGAGGGGCTGGCGTCGCCGGTCCGGCGGAGTTCGACCTGCTCCGCGAGCTTGCAGGCGCCCTCGCGGGCGAGCTCGGTGCCTCGAGGGCCGCGGTCGATGCAGGTCTTATCCACCACGATCACCAGGTCGGGCAGACAGGCGTGACCGT
>JBAXTA010000241.1:0-7087 GCA_037130415.1 Spirochaetota bacterium | reverse complement strand
CAGCGGGTACCTTGCCCTTTTTGAGGGAGCTGCCTCCGACCTTCTTGATCCTGAAAAGCTTCCGGTACTCCTCGGGGGTGACGAAGGTGATGGCGGTGCCCGCGTTTCCCGCGCGTCCGGTGCGGCCGACACGGTGAAGGTAGGACTCCGAGTCGTGGGGAAGGGACCAATTGATGACATGGGTAAGTCGCTCGATGTCGATGCCGCGGGCCGCCACGTCGGTCGCCACGAGAAGCTGGAGGCGCTTTTCCCTGAAGCGGGCCAGGACCTTCTCGCGCCGGTCCTGGGCGATGTCTCCATGGAGGACGTCGGCGTCGTAGCCACGCTGCTCGAGGTCACGGCAGACCCTGTCGGCCTCGATCTTGGTGGCAGTGAACACAATGCCGAAGAACTCCTCCTCGCCGTCCACGATGCGGCAGAGGGCCTCGAGGCGGTCCTGCTCGCGCACCTCCACCCAGACCTGCTCGGCCAGCTCGGTGGCGACAGCCTCGGTGAAGTCCTCGATGACCTCGTGGTTCTTGAGGTGGCGCCGGGCTATGCTGTGGATGCCAGCGGGCATGGTTGCCGAAAAGAGGATGGTCCGCTTTTCAGGCGGGGACTTGGCCATCACCGTCTCGATGTCCTCGATGAAACCCATGTCGAGCATCTCGTCGGCCTCGTCAAGGACGAGGAACTCGATCTTGGACAGGTCGATGCTGCCCCGCTCCATGTGGTCGAGCACGCGCCCGGGAGTGCCGACAACGATCTCGACCCCAGCCTTCAGGCGGCGGAACTGCTCTCCATAGGAGGAGCCGCCATAGATGGGAGCGACGCGCGGGCGGGGGCCGGGCCGGAGGGAGTTGATCTCTCCGGAGACCTGGATGGCCAGTTCGCGCGTTGGAACGAGCACAATTGCGCGGATTTCATTTCCCGTCCCCTCGCTGAGCTTGTCGATGAGGGGGAGCCCGAAGGCTGCGGTCTTGCCCGTGCCGGTGCGTGCGCGGGCGATGAGGTCAGGACCGGGAACAAGGAGGCGGGGGATGGCGAGGGCCTGGATGGGTGTCGGTTCCTCGAAACCCTTCTTGAGGACTGCTGCAAGGGTACTGGGAGAAAGGCCAAGGGCCTCGAAGGTCGTTGCTGGACTCATCCATCCAGTGTAGGGATTTATGGGTGTTTGGGCCAGTAGTGCACCCTGATGCTGCCAGCTCACCAACGACGGAGGACTCCGCGGTCGCGTTCCAGGCCAGCTTCCAGCAACAGGCTCGCCCAGGGAGATTCCGGTGCTGACCTTCCGTTGATGATCTCAATCATGAGTTTTCCGGGTCTTCGCGCCCAGGCCCCCAGGATTTCGGCTGTCAGCTCCTCCCCAAGGCCATCCAGTGTCCTGAGTTCCTTCCCTCCCCGCGTAGCCATGCCCTGGATTATCCCTGCTTTGATGCAAACAAAGGTCCCAAGCCTCCTCGGTGGCGCGATGGGCTGGGGTACATCGAAGAGAAAGCCTGCAGGACTCGCCGGATCGAGGGCGGAAAGCCAGAAGGGCTGCGATTTCTCCTCGGATCCGAGCCTCCCGAAAAGCCCGAGCCTTTCCCGGGCAATGAACTGGGGGGCGGGAACCCCCTCGAAAAACAGGCCGCCGGCAAGTTCCCCAGCGAGTTCCATCCTGCGCATGGCAGCAAAGAGTCGCTTCCACGAGAGTCCCGGAAGTTCGCGCTCGAGGAGGGGCCTGATCAGGATGCCGTAGCGGGCGACGAGGATCCTGACCCGTTCGCGGTCGAGCTCGTCGCGGTCCAGGGCATCGCCCTCCCCTCCTTCGAGCGACAGCGAAAGCCACTTTCCTGGCATGCGGGTTGGTCCTCGGAGACGCTGGCCGAAGCCACGCGGCATCCTTCTTCCGCCAAGGCCCTGGAGGGGAAGGGCTTCAGTCCGGGTCGCGCCAGGTCGCTCGCCAAAACCGCCCTCGAGTCCCCGGATCAGTGCCAGGAGGCTGTCCGAGCTGACGAGCCCCTCCCAGGCCTCCTCCCAGAGCCGGGCCTCCAGGGCTGCGGCTGAAGCCCCGGCTCCCCGTTCGGAGAGGAGGGCGTGGAAGTCGAGCGGCTGCCCATCGCGTCCGAGTATGGATTCCCTGCCCCCGGAAGGCGGCGCAAACAATTCATAATTATACGGAGTAGCAAAGGCCATCGCCTCCCGGCCCGTGCCGAACCAGAGCCACTGTCCCGTCTCGAAGAGGCCTCCGATCCTCCTGGGTGCGCCGGGCCCCAGGCGCGCAGGAAGGATCGAATCGAGCATCGCGCGGACAGGGGCGGGATAGCCGGACAGCGAGTCAAGGAAGGCCCTTGCCTCGGAGTCGCTGTCCCTTTCCTCGATTGAGACAGCTTCGGGGCCGTGGATCGATGGCAGGATCCCCTTGGTACCTCCACCTGAGGCGGAGGGCAGGCCCTGCACGGCGGCGATGAAGCGGAAGAGGTCTCCGGAGGGTCTGGCACTGACCGAGGGCCTCGCGGACCTCCGCCCCATCCTGAGGATGATATCGCAATTGTTACGATCGACTATCCAGGTTCCGGGGGATGCTCCCAGGACGGCGTCGTCGATGATGGTCCGCGTCTCGCGGAGCCCGGCGATGGCCTTGTCCAGTGCTGCCCTTCCTCCGCCGAACAGCGATTCGAGATAGTCGCGCCGGACAGGCCCCCGGTGACGGAGATATTCCGCGATGAAGGCCAGGGGCGTCGCCGAAAGGACCAGGGCCCGGTTGACATTCACGATCAGGTCGATCGTTGCGCCTTCAAGCCTGAGCCTGGCGAGCCTGCCCCCTGCCGAGGGGTCTGCCCGAAACGCCTCTGGAAAGCCGCCAAGGCCCGAGAGCTCCTCGGCCTCCGCCTGGGTCACGGCGACGAGGTCCCCGATCCAGTCCGCAAGTTCAAGGGGGTCCTCGGGGGCCCAGGCCGCCAGGAGTCGCAGCTTTTTCCGGCCGAAGGATTCAGCGATTTCGGGCGAGAGCGCCGGCCTCCGGGCAGCCGACTCAAGCGCCTCCGAAATCGCATCGGGGGAAAGCCCCGAGCGAAGCTTTCCGAGATCATCGGCGCGATACAGGTATTCTCCGGTCTCGGCCCAGCGGGCAGAGCCCCCGAAGGGCGACCAGTAATCCGACACAAAGGCCTCGAGCGATATTTCCCCTGAGGCAAGCCCCGACAGGAGCCGCGACAGCCCATCGATGTCAGGGAGGTCAATCCGTACGCTCCGCCAGGTTTCGAGGGTCACGGGAAAATCCCCCCTGCCCCGAACGGCGGCGAAGAGCCGCGAAGCCCTCTGGCGCGTAATCCATAGAGGCACCCTCTTGCCTGGAAAACCCTTCGGGAGAAGGAGGGAACGCCCCGCGTTTTCCCGGAAGCTGCTGGCGAAGAGGCCTGAGGCTTCAAGATTCCCCCGGAGGAGCTCCTCCATCCGGTCCCTCTCACCCAGGCTTCTGAGCATCCTGGAAAGCAGGGCGATCACATCCCCCGCATCCTGCATACCGGGAAGGAGGATGAGGACAGCCCCGTCATCGGCCATCGTCATGACGTCGTTGAGACCCGCCTCTCTCACCGCAGCCGAAAGCACGAGGGCCAGGGCCTCGTTGACACGCCCTCCCCGCGCTGTGTGCAGCAGCACCGATGCCGCTTTTCCCGTATCACCCGGAGGGCGGAACTCCAGGGCCACCGACCTGCTTCCCGGAAGCGCTGCCTGCCCCTGGGCCCTGCGCTGGGCGAGGATGAGCCTGCATCCCTCGGCCGCAGCTTCTTCCGAAAAGCAGCACTCCTCCGAAAAGAACTCCCGCAGCTCCTTCGGCCCCAGGGCACCGATGGCATCGAGGAGGGAAAGCATCCCCGCCGCAAGCTCGGGACTCTCATAATTAGGACTTCCCTTCCAGAAGGGGATGGAGTCGGCCCCCTTGGGAAGGAGGCGTACGGTAACCGCCTCGCTCCCTATCGCCGTGATCCGCCAGGACTGGGTTCCGAAGGCGAAGGCGTCGCCCACCTTCCGCTCGAAGACAAATTCCTCGTCGAGTTCCCCGAGTTTCTTTCCCTCCCCCTCGAGGCGCATCGCATAGAGCCCCCGATCGGGGATGGTTCCACCCTGCATGAGGAGGAGCCTGAGTGCTCCCTTGGCCGCGCGCACGAGGCCGCCTTCCCCCTCGATCCTGATACGGGGCTCGAGTTCCCGCACCAACCCTGGCCCTCCCTCAGGCTCATCGGACCAGCGACCGGAAAGAAGGGCAAGAACCCCGTCGAACTGGCTGCGGGACAGCTCCTCGAAGGGGGGAAGGCATTTCACGATACGGAAGAGGTCGTTGACGCTATGTCCTCCCTCCGCAGCAAGGGACAAAAGAAGCTGCGCCAGGATGTCGAGGGGATTCAGGATGGGCCGTGTCTCCTCGATGACGCCTCGTCGTGCCTCGCGCACGATGGCAGCGGCGGCCAGGAGGTCCAGGCCATGGAAGGGGAAGAGGGTCACACGGGACTCGAGGCCGACGGAGTGGCCAGCCCTCCCCGCGCGCTGCAGGGCCTGCGCGATGGAAGGGGGCGAACCCGCGAGGATTACCTCGTCGATGCTCCCGACATCGATACCGAGCTCGAGCGAGGAGGTGGCCACCACTGCCTTGAGCCTTCCTTCCTTGAGCCGCCTCTCGACTCCCTCGCGGACTTCGTGCGACATCGAACCGTGGTGGGCAAAGGCGATCGTCCCTTCCTGGCCCTCGTTGAGGAGGTGGGCCAGGCGCTCGGCCCTCCTTCTGGCGTCGCAAAAGATCATGGTGCTGCGATTCTTTTCGATCCGCTTTCTCAAGGCCGGGACGAGGGCGCCGTAGCGCGCAGCCTCCGTACCGGCATTGTCCTTTCCGGAGACCAGGGCAGACGGATCCGTTTCAGACGGCCACTCAACGGAAAAAACAGTGGTCTTTTCGATCAGGGGAGTTACCACGGAAATGGACCGAGGCTCCGGCGCAGAACCAGGCCCTCCAGCATTCATCCTTAGGCCAGCAAACCAGGTGGCAAGCGCTTCTGGCGGGCGTAGCGTAGCAGACAGTGCAATGCGCCTGAATTCTCCTGCGAGGAGGGCCAGGCGACCTATCGAACAGGCGAGCATGGCACCGCGCTTGTTGCCCGCCACGGCGTGGAGCTCATCCACGATAAGGAGGCGGACCTTGGACAAAAGCGGCCGGGCGCGGGGAGAGTCAAGGAGTATGGCAAGACTCTCGGGCGTCGTGCAGAGGATGGCCGGAGGATGGCTGAGAAAGCGGCGGCGGGCTGACCCTGGCGTGTCCCCTGAGCGAGTCTCGACACGGATGTCGGGGATGGGCTGGCTGCATCGACGCGCAAGCGCGCTGATTCCCTCGATGGGGTCGAGGAGGTTGCGCCGTATGTCCTCGTTGAGGGCCTTGAGGGGGGAGACGTAGAGAACAGACAGGGAGTCGGCAGGATACTCTCCTTGAGCCAGTGCCGACAGGGCGGAAAGGAAGGCCGCAAGGGTCTTGCCGTTTCCTGTAGGCGCGCCAGCCAGGACATGCTCGCCACGGGCAACGCATTCCCACACTCCGACCTGTACCGGAGTGGGTTCGGGGAACTCAAGAAGGAACCACTCCCTCACGCGTGGGTCAAAGGCTTCAAGGGCGGTTACAGACTCGGTCATCGGCTTCAGAACAGGCTCTGTCCCCTGGACCTGGCCAAGGCAGCTTCCTGGCTTTTTGCAGTCGAACCCTGTAGCTTCGTGCTCGAGGGGGCTGATGGGGTGGACGGCTCGGATGCCAAGGCCTGCACCTGCCTGGCCGGCGTCTGGCCACCCTTGGCGAGACCCTCGATGACATCGAGAAACTCCTCGAGTGTCTCGAACTTGCGGTAGACCGAGGCAAAGCGGACGTAGGCGACCTTGTCGATGGTGAAGATGTATTCGAGAACCATCTCGCCGAGTTCGACGGTCCCGATCTCGTTGGCTGTCTTGCCCCGCATCGCAGCCGCGTCCTCGAGCTCGTTGACGAGGTTCTCGATGGAGAGCTGAGAAACTGGCCGCTTTTCAAGGGCCCGCCGGATGCCTTTTTCGATCTTGCTCCTCTCAAAGGGTTCGCGTCGGCCGTCCCGCTTGACCACCATCAGGGGCTTTTCTTCGATCCGCTCATAGCTGGTGAACCTGAAGCCGCAGGCCAGGCATTCGCGGCGTCTCCGGATGGATTCACCCTTGGCGAGAGTCCGGGAATCAATGACCTTGTCGTCATCGCTCCCGCAGTGTGGACAGCGCATCAGGATCTCCTTGAAATGTGATTGTCCAGGATTTCCGGCTGACTTCCGGGCAGTTTCCGGAGCCGGGCGACATAGAGCGGCCCCTGGCCCCCTGCCCTGTCAGGGAGGAGGAAGCTACCGAAAGCTCCAGCCTCCCAGGCCCCTCCCGTGGGAGCATCGATCGCTACGGCATCGCCCCATTTCTGCCGCAGCCTGCCGACGACCCCATCGTTTTCCTCAGGTCCCAGACTGCAGGTCACGTACAGGAGCCAGCCCCCCTCGGAGAGCATGATGAAGGCGGAGGAAAGGAGGGCCCACTGCCGGAGGGCAAGTGACTTCACGCGGGCTGGCCTCCATGCCTCAAGTGCTCCAGGGTCGGCGAGCACATGACGCTCGCTCGAGCAGGGTGCGTCCAGAAGGATGGCTGAAAAGCGCCCCTCGTTGCGGCGGCACATGGCAGCGGCGTCTTCGCCAGCGACATGGACGCGGGCACGGAGCCCAGGTTCCAGATGCCGGTCCAGCACCAAGGAGAGCCGACGGCGCCGGTCAGACGAAAGTTCGTTGGCGACAAGTCGGTCCAAAGGCCCCATTCGGGAAGCTAGCACGAGGGCCTTGCCTCCCGGCGCGGCGCAGGCATCAAGGATCTCGCCCCCAGGCAGGGGAAGGAAGGCAGCCGCCTCGACCGAGGCTGCATCGAGGTGATAGGGCGGAAATCCGGGCCAGGCTTCGAAGGAGCGGGCGAGAGAGGGCTTTCCCAGGGCCTCCTCGAGGCCCTCCCAGCGTTCTCCGAAGATTCCGCTGTAGCGCTCCCTGAATGCAGGAGCTCCCCCTGGGGGCCGGCGTGATGCGTGCACAGCCCATGA
>JBAXTA010000240.1:0-7153 GCA_037130415.1 Spirochaetota bacterium | reverse complement strand
TATCGCAGCTTTCAGGATGGTCTGCATTTCAAGCAGCTCGGCTTCCGCCTTCCTGCGGTGGGTTATGTCGTGATAGTTCAACAGCACACCGCCGACAACAGAGTCATCAAGCAGGTTCTTGGCGGTCAACTCGATCGGTTTATACGTACCATCCTTGCATCTGTACCTGCATTCGATAGTTGTGGAAGCATTGTTCTCCTGGATAAGGCCTGAAAATTCCCTCCTGATCCGGTCGAGGTCATCGGGATGGACATTCAGGAATCCGTCGGTCCCGATAACCTCTTCTGGACGCCAGCCAAACCATCTTTCGATGTTGGGACTCTTGTATTTCATGATTCGATCAGCACCGATGATGCCAATGACATCCGAAGTATTGGAGATCATCCGGGCATGCATCGCTTCACTGTCGCGAAGGGATCCTTCTGCCTGTATTCTTTTGGAAATATCAATAAAGGTGCATACGACATGCTGGAGCTTCCCCTCCTCGATATGTGGTATCGCGTCAACCTTGAGCCAAACCCGGTTTTCAGTTGTTGGACGATAGACTCCCATGACAACATCTCGAACCGGGGCAAGACTGGCTATGGCCTGGGGAACAGGGTGATTCGCGCCAGGGAATGAAGAGCCGTCTTCGTGCACAACGTTCCAGTCTGGGTCGAAGGACGTCTTTCCAAGAAGCTGGTCTTCGGAAAGCCCAAGAAGCTCAAGAGCCTGCGGATTGCTC
This sequence comes from Spirochaetota bacterium, assembly GCA_037130415.1. Classification (GTDB taxonomy): domain Bacteria; phylum Spirochaetota; class Spirochaetia; order Treponematales; family Rectinemataceae; genus CAIJMU01. Next base: position 6,429 of record JBAXTA010000240.1, on the reverse strand, counting down.
ATCAGGATTTCAGCATCAGGGCCTTGGATAAGAACTCCGACAGACATGTCAACTACCAAGGACTTGAGTCGACTATCGCTTTCACGCAGCATTTCATTGTTCTTCCGAGTTTCTTCTCGCGCTGCCCTTGCCTCGGCGATATCCATAAAAAGAACACCGAACTGTTTCGGCTCTGTCTGGAATGCACTGACATGGTAGTATTTTCCCAAAGGACTGAACTGCGCCTCAAAGCTTATGGGCTCTCCGGTCAGACCGACTTTGCCATACCTTTCGATCCAGTACTGCTCTGCGGTTGGAAATAGCTCGCGAAGCGTATGTCCGAAGGTCTCTTCGTTCTTCAATCCTGTCTGTGCTTCAAATGCAGGATTGGCGTCAACGAAGCGAAGGTCAACAGGCTTGCCGAACTCATCCGTGATGACTTCCTGTATCGAAAAGCCCTCTGTCATGGCATTGAATACTGCTTGTAAGCGCCTTTCCTTCTGCTGAAGGCTATTCTCGAGCTCTTTCCGCTCCGTGATATCGATGATTGAGCCTTCGAGGATTCCTGTCTCAGGATAAAGTTTCAAGGAGGTGATGCAAGTAATGATCTTCCCATCCTTCCGCAGCAGGTGGCACTCAAGTTCATCGACATGACCTCTCGCGTGAAGGACCTTGACCATTTCCACTCTTTCGTTCGAATCAGCCCACAGAACGGATGCTGGTTTTCCTATCACTTCGTCGCGGGTCTTCCCGAGGATGGAAAGTATCTTGCCATTGCATTCCAAAACCTCAGAACCGTCCAACCGTGATCGGAGCATGCCAACTTCAGCCTTGTTGAAGAGATTTCGGTATTTCCCTTCACTGAAGCGAAGCTCCTCTTCCATTTTCTTCCGCTCGGCAAGCAAGCGAGCCTGTTGAACGTTCTGATACGCCAATGTGGATAGCTGATAGGCAAGTCCGAATAGAGTTGAGGCAATTTGGCCGAATTTCTCTCTTGTCATGACCGGCACTTCCCTGAACGCTTCGATGAATTCTTGTTCATCCACTCCTATCTTCCTTGCATATTCGACCATCCCCTCTTCTGTCTGGGTCTCATCCCTCACCTGCCCGATAAGCCAATTGGCGATGTGCTTGCCCCCGACTGTTATGCTTGTTCCAGCATCCCATAATCCACCACTCAAGCAATTCTGAATGAGTGGTGCCGTGCTGTTCAGCTTGCCCAGCACAGCATCTGACTTCATGCAATTGGCATTTCCCATTTCTGATTTCCTGACTATTTCACTGCAGAGTCGACAGAAATTGCTTGGAGAAGTTATGGGAGTGCCATCTACCTGCGTTATTATTGATGCGACTCCGGTTGCTGTTGAGAAGTCATCCTGTATTTTCTGGATTTCACGTATACTGAACAGATCGGTAAAAGCGATGGCATCAGAAGCATCAAGCGGCGATGTCAGCAACAGTATTCTCTTTTCAAGAGCCTCCTCCATGCGCTTGCCTTCGGTGATATCACGGCAGATATAGATAAAGCGAGGGTCAGGAGACAGGTCAGACATCCGTGACACCGAAATCTCGAACCAGCGCAATCCGCCTTCAACCGCCAATTCATATTGCCTGCCTGCAGACAGGCCCTTTTCGTTGGCTTCAGCTATGGCAGACATGACAATTGCTGCCGTTTCAGCTGGAAGAAAATCATGGATCCTCTTTCCAATGAGCATTTCAGCCGATGGCGTAACCAATAGGTCCGGGTGTGGTGCGTGAACATCATGATAGGTACCATCAATGCCAATCTCAAACATGAGATCGGGTATGGCATCCAGGGTTGCTTCATATTTGCTATTGAGCTTCATGGTCTTCTTGTTTGCATCGGACAGCTTGAAGGCCATCTTTATGGAAGCATCAAGGACAGTAATGGAAGAGTTTTTTACAACATAGCCATAGGATGTGATTTTCTCCGTTTTCTCCACAACATCCGGCTCAATATGGCTGGAAAGGAACACTATTGGGATGTCGTGGTCTTTCAGGATTTGCTCTGCTGCCTTGGTTCCGTCGATGCCGGAGCCAAGGTTGATGTCCATGAGAATCAGGTCAATGGAGCTATCCCCATTCATGGCTTCAACGGCATTTTCGCCTGAATTGACTGCTATGACGTTATAGCCATATTTGATGAGTTGTGACTTTTCGTTCATTGCGAGCAGAAACTCATCTTCAACAAGAAGAATCGTCTTCTTTTTATCGAACTGCATTCAGCAACCCTCCCAAAATAGAGCATTGAATTCACTCACTCAATCGGAGGCAGTCACATCATGTAATATTGAAGTGTACGACAAGGAATCCATTCGCGAAAGCGATCGCTGCGATTTTCTGCAATTTTGCCCATTGCCAATCGGGGAGTTGAGGGGGTCAGCCCTCATGTATTTGCATGTCTTCGGCGTGTCATTCCGCCATGAAGTCGGAGAGTCCTGCAAGACTGCAAAAGTCCAACACATCACGACTTCGGGCGCTATTGCCAAATTTATGGGGCCCCCTTCCATTGTGAAGGGGGCCCTTCCACGTCAATGAAAGATCACTTCTTTGCGAAACTCTCCTCTGTTTTCAGTATCGATTCCAGCGAGTATCTCGACACCTGGTAGCCGAAGGGCCGGGGCTGTCCACCCTCGGTGGCCCGTGCCCAGAAGCGGCCGTCAGCCGCCGGGGAACCGATTTCGATGATGCGAGTCTTGCCCGAACCGAGGTCGAGGGTGATGGTAGCCGAAACTTGAGCGAAGGCGTCGGCGGGAGCAGATGCCGCCAGGTCGGTCGCCTCAAGGTTACCAGCCGCGCGCAGCACCGACTCGATGGTGACAGGATCGACTTCACGCGCTCCGCCCTTCCAGAGCTGGCCTGAGCGCTCGAAGCGCCAGGCTACGTTGAGGGGCTTGGCTGCCTTGTCGGCGGGGTTCAACAGGATGTTTGCCCTGACCGCGAAGGCCTGATAGGCTGCCGCTTCGGGCGCGCTGCCAAAGAGTCGGCGATCAAGCCACGAGGCCCGGTCAGTACCGAGGTAGGAGGCGACAGCAGCGTCGATCATGAATGAGGCTTCTGCCGAGCCGAAGCGTGCATAGACCTCGCTTCCGCTTGGGCCTCGGTTGCCCACGCGGAGCTCGAGGAGGAGCTTGCCAGTGGAATCAGAGAGCTTCAGCCCCTTGGCCTGGGCATCATCGAGGCCGAGGCTCTTCCATGAGTCCTTGCTGCCGGCTACGGGGCGGCGCGTACCTGCCTTGGAAAGGGCAGTCAGCATTGCTTCTATCCGGCTCGCCTGGACGGGAAGCCGGGCAGAGGCATCCTCGAGGGCCCACTGCCCGCCTCCGCGCGTAAAGGTAAGGGAGGCTCCGGTTCCCGGGCCTGCCAGCTCCACCTTCGAGACCTCGCCCGATTTCGACCTCAGGGCGGTAAAGGCCTCCTGCCGCGAGGATATGCGTTCTGGTGCGAAGAACTCCCCGAGGCCGAAGGCAGCCAATAACACGACAAGCACGATGCTGAGGTACTTGACCTTGTCCTGGTATCGCATCATTTCCCGGCCTCCGTTCCGGACGCGCGAGAGACGCCGTCCTGCTTGGCAAATGCCACTGCCTCCATGCGCGACAAGAGCCTCCGCGTCCGCCTCCGCACAAGTGCAACGGCCAACAGGATTCCTGGAACGAGAACCAGGTTGATCGCGTAGGCGACCATCACATAGCCGTTCTTCGCAGCGGGATCCTGGATCTTCGACAGCCTCGGATCCTTCTGGCCACGGGTCTTGATGGTGGCGAGCTCATCCCCGGTGGCCAGCCAGTCTGTGGCTGCGGCGACGAAGGAGGCGTTGAACTGTGAATTTGTCATGGACATGAGGTCGGTGGCAAAATCTGACGAACCAATTACGATTATCTTGGCCGGTGCGGGAGGGTTCTGCTCGGGAGCGAGGGCCGCTGCACCGGCGCGGAGTGGCGGAGCGCCAGTGGCCCAGAGCCCCGGAAGGGGGCCGGCGAGGGTCACTGCCAGCGTATACTGTCCCCCGGTCTTGCCAGCCTCCGCCTGGAAGTTAGCCGACTCCTCGGGCTTTATTGCGAAGCTGGCTGTCTGCAGCCAGGCCTTCGGTGTCGATTTCACGAGGGCCTCGGCCTTCACGCCGGTGCGGTCCTTCAGGGTGAGGGGGCTCGGCCAGTAGAGATCGAGCCCGGCGAGCTTGGATGTGACAGGATTGGTCTTCGAGGCGAACTCGGGCCGCGTGATGATCCAGTGGGGATACTGCACATAGCGTATGACGCTGTTGCCGAACTGGCCGGCCTGCTGGAAGGGGACCGTGAGGGAGGATGCGTCGAGTACGAGGCTCCTGCCGACATCGACACCCCAGGAGGAGAGGGCACGGAGGAGACCGTCCTGCGTGAGCGGGGCAGCCGTAAGATCCTGGCGTGCCTCGACGCCGATACCCTTGATCGCCAGGAAGGCGGCCCCGCCCCGGGCCAGATACTCCTCGACACGGTAGGCTGCATAATCGTCTATGTCCGAATTTCCCAATACCAACAATACCCGGGTCTCCGGAGGGATGGCGTCGCCGCGGTTGACCTCGGAGACTTCCCAGCCGGATTTCCTGAGTTCCTCTCCGACCGTCTTGTAATCGTTGGCCATGGACTTGTCGGCGTCACCCACAAGGATGGAGACCTTCTGCGCTGCGGTCCCCACTGCCCTGCGGACGGCCTTCACGAGGTCGTACTCGAGGGTTGCTCCATCGAGCACGAAGGGAATGACCTCGCTCTTGTCGAGGTACTGGAGCACGATGCCGGAGTAGACCACGGCCACGCGCTGCTCGTTCTGCTCGACGATCTGCATCTGCCTGCCCTGCACACCGAGGGCTTCCACGGCTCCGCTACGCTTCGAAGGGTCCTCGACTGACAGGTCGATGCGGCCGCGGGAGGAAGCCTCGAACTCGCGGAGGAGGTCTTCGATGGCCCGGGGTCCCGGGTGCTTGGCCGAGAGGGTCGGGGAAATATAGTAGGTGATATGAAGGTGTTCGGGAACCTCGCGGTAGAGCTTGTGCGCCACCGGCGAGAGGCTCTGGCTGCGGTCGGCGGAGAGGTCGAGCCTGAAGGCGAACCTCCCGGCGACGAGGAGGGCGGCGACCGTGACGGCCGCTGTGAGGAGGAGGAGGACGGTGCCCCTCAGTCTGCCTGTTCTAGCGTCCATGTCGTCAGCTCCATTTCCTGCGCCCGATGGTCCAGGCGGTCAGATAGAGGAAGAAAAGCGTCGTCGCTACATAATAGAGGAGGTCCCTGGAGTCGAGGACGCCGCGGCCGAAGCCCGCGTAGTGCCGGGCGAGCGAAAGCCAGTTGAGGATGGTGGCCACGAGGCCGCCGGCGCCGAGGAAGGACGAGACCCTGTCCACGAGGACGAGGGCCAGGAGGAGCACGACCGAACCGAGGAAGGCGCTCACCTGGTTGCGGGAGCGCGAGGAAACCCACTGCCCGATGGCGGTGGCGGAGGCTGCCACGAGGATGACCCCGAGATACTGGCCGAAAAGGACGCCTGGGTCGAAGCGCCCGAGGAAGCCAGCCATGATCGGGACGGGAAGTCCCAGGAGGATGGCTATGGCGACGACGGCGAAAGAGGCGGCGAACTTGCCTGCCACAGTGCCGAACTCGCCGAAGGGCAGCGTCAAGAGGAGTTCCGCCGTACCGAGCCGCACTTCCTCGGCCCAGCTCCGCATGGTCAAGGCGGGTACTATGAAGGCCAGTACTATGGGCATCATGCCAAAGTACGCGGAGAGGTCGGCCATGCCCGCCGCATAGAAGCCCGTGACAAAATAGAGCCAGCCTGCCGTGAAGATGAGGAAGGCGACGATCAGGCTGAAGGCCACCGGGGAATTGAAGGAGGCGCGGAATTCGCGCCGGAATACGGGAAGGAATCCCTTCATTTGCGACCCCCATCGATACCCGCGCGCGGGTCGGTCAGTTTCACGAAAATCTCCTCGAGGGAGAGCTTCCTTGGGAGGAGTTCGAGGAGGATGAGGCCCTCGGAGACAGCCCACTTGAACACGGCCTCCCCTGCTTCTGTCGCATCCTGCGAGTCACGCGCACGGAGGGAAATGTCGCAGGCGAAGCGTCCCCCGTTCTCGACAGCCAGGGAGCGGATCGCCCCGAAGACTGAGAGACGGCCGAGCGCGGACTCGAGTTCGGTCTTTCCGAAACCTGAAGTCTGGCTCCTCAGCCTGAGATTGACCCGCTCCTCGCCTTTCAGGGCCAGACCGATCTCCTGAGTTGTGCCCTGGGCAGCGATGCTCCCCTCGTTGAGGATGAGCACTCGCGAACAGACGGCCTCAACCTCCTGGAGGATGTGGGTTGAAAGTATTACTGTCTTCTCCTGGCCGAGGTCCCTGATCAGCTGGCGGATCTCGAGGATCTGGTTCGGATCGAGGCCTGTCGTTGGCTCGTCGAGGAT
>JBAXTA010000024.1:0-24912 GCA_037130415.1 Spirochaetota bacterium | reverse complement strand
AAGGAATTGCAGGTACAAGGCGTCACGGAATTTGAAAGCTATCTGATGGAGCATCCCGAAATCGTGGCGGAGTGTTCATCGGCGGTTCGGGTGAAGAATGTCAACAATGCCACGCTGGCCCTGTTTGGAGCCTCCTCGAAGTCGGATATGCTTCGCAATCTCTCCCTTGTCATGCCTGAAGCCGCGCATGAGAGATTCCGAAAGCAGTTGGTAAGGTTGGCAGCCGGGGAAAGGCACTTCCATTTCGAGACCGTCAACCAGACACTGGGCGGGAAGGTCATCGACGTGGACATGTTCTGGTCGGCCCTCCCCGGATATGATTCCGACCTGTCCAAGGTCATCGTCTCCCTGGTGGACATCTCCGCGCGGAAACAGGCAGAGCGGGACTTGCAAGAGACCAATCGTCTCCTTGAGGAATCCGTAAGCGTGGCGAAACTCCTCGCCGAAAAGGCAGAGCAGGCCAATGTCGCCAAAAGCGAATTCCTGGCCAACATGAGCCATGAAATACGCACCCCCATGAACGGGGTGATCGGCGCCACCTCCCTCTTGCAGGAAACCGAACTGAGCGGGGAGCAGCGCCGCTACGCCGAAATCATCCAGTCCTCCGGTGAAGCCCTCCTGGTCCTGATCAATGACATCCTCGATTTCTCCAAGATCGAGGCCGGGAAGATGGATCTGGAACCCACGGACTTCGAGTTCCAGACTGTCCTTGACGGCGTCGTCGCGAACCAGGCGCTTCGTGCCCGCGGGAAGCGCCTGTCGCTGCGCTGCTTCGTCGACCCGGGGGTTCCCGCCGTGCTGCGGGGCGACGCCGGTCGACTGCGGCAGGTCCTTGCCAACCTTCTGAGCAATGCTGTCAAGTTTACCGAACGGGGGGAAGTGCTCGTGTCGGTACGGCTCCTGCGTGATGGCCTGGGGATCCCGGCTTCGGAGGGGCCTGATGCCGCTGTCTGCCTTCGCTTTTCGGTCCGCGACAGCGGCATCGGCATCCCCGCCGACAAGATCGACAGGCTCTTTTCCAAGTTCAGCCAGGTGGACTCCTCCACAGCACGGAAATATGGCGGCACCGGACTGGGCTTGGCGATTTCCAAGCAATTGGTGGAATTGATGGGAGGCAGCATCGGCGCGGAGAGCCAGGAAGGGCAGTCCTCGGAGTTCTGGTTCACGCTACCCTTCGGACGTCTGGGGACCGCGCCCGAGGGGCAGGGCGCCTCCACCGGGCGCACTTCCAGGGTTCGAACCGAGGGGCCTGGCGCCGACAAGGGCAGGCGCATCCTCCTGGTCGAGGACAACCCTACCAATCAGGTAATTGCTGCAGCCATCCTGAGGAACCTCGGGCTCCGAGCGGATATCGCCGGCAGCGGGCAGGAGGCGCTCAAGGCCCTTGGAAGCAACTCCTACGCACTGGTGCTCATGGATGTGATGATGCCTGAAATGGGCGGGCTGGAAGTGACGCGTCGCATCCGCGACAGCAGTTCGCCGGTTCTTGACCATGACATCCCTATCATCGCCATGACTGCCCGCGCCATGAAGGGGGACCGCGAAGCCTGTCTTGAGGCCGGGATGAACGACTACCTGCCCAAGCCGGTCCAGGTCAATGCCCTGTGGGATGTCTTGCAGCGCTGGCTGCCGGGGACGGGCGAGGGAGCCCAAACCCTCGACGCAGGCGGAAGCGTTTCTCCCCTCGTCCAGAATACGGGGGCGACCGTGGAGACGGCGCCGGCTGCCCTCGCGGTCTTCGACAAGGCCGATCTGTTCCATCGGATGCTGGGAGACAAGTCCCTGATCAAGTTCGCGATTTCCTGCTTCCTCAGGGATGTGCCTTTCCAGATCCAGAAACTCAAAGCCTGCGTGGAGGCAGGATCGATATCCGAATCCGAGATGATGGCCCACAGCATCCAGGGTTCTGCAGCCAACATCAGCGGCCTTGCGCTTAGGGTGGTAGCCATGGAACTGGAGCGCCTTGGCAGGGAGGGGGAACTTGAAGCTTTGTGGCAGGGTCTTGGAGAACTTGAAAGGCAGTTCGAAAAGCTGCGGGAAGCCTTGCTCAAGGAGGTCTAGGGGCTGCGCCGTCCCCGGCCTCGAATTCAATAAGGCCGCAATGCCCTGCATCGCGGCCTCTGCATCCAGCAGGGGCCGGTCTGCGATGACAGGCTCAGAACAGGATGGCGAATCCGATCTGTCCCATGCTCATGTCTGCGTTGAGGATGGACGTGCTCATGTCCTTTATGTTGAACTCGAACTTCATCAGGTAATTGACCGCCAGGGAGAGGGTCTTGGTGAGCGGCAGTTCGATGCTCGCCATCGCGTTCGAACCGATGCCGAAGGGGTCCGTAAAATCGCCGTTGTCATAGATTTCCAGGGTAAAGCTGGGTCCGACGCCGGCGCTCACCCGTAGGCCGCCCAGGTTGAGGGCCAGGCCGACGCGGGGCATGATATCGAAGTAGGTTACCGTGTACTCCTCACCGTTCGCGTCCTTATAGACATAGCCTGGGTCCACCAGGCCCACGACGCCTGCGTCGAGGAGGCCGAGTCCCAGGCGAGCTTCTGCGCCGAAGGAAAAGTCCTGGAGTCCGACCCCTTGGCTATCGATGTAGGTAACTTCTGCAGGACTGAGGGGGAAGTTGTAAAGGGCCATTGCTCCGAGCTTGAACTGGGCAAACAGCAGTCCGGGCACAAGAACCAGCATCGCGGCGACAAGCAGGACAGTCCTTTTCATGGGAACCTCCTTCGGAAATGGACAAGCACACCAGGGTGTTGTCGTGGGTAGAGCGGAAGCAGCTAACGTGTTGGCTGTCAGTGCCTCTTCTCCACTGCCCTTGCGCACCGGGTTCTGGATCTGGATTGAAGCCTGACGGCACCACGTTGGGCGATTCTTGCCCTCGATACCCCTACTGGCAATTACACCAATGGGGTAAATCGTGCAGTAATTCGGCGCGGTGAGGCGGAATTCCGTTGGGGGGGGGCGAGACCTGGACCGGAAGTTTTCGGCAGAGTGCCCCGAGGGATGTCGCGGGAGCCTGGAGGAGCTTAGCGGCCTTCGACCAGCTCCGGTTGCCGGATGAGGCTGATGAGTTCCTCCCTCGTTCCGACATCGAGCTTGCCATAGACATTGGCCGCGTGCTTCTTCACCGTATTGACCGTGATCTCCAGCTCGGCCGCTATCGCGCTGCGGCGCTTTCCGGCCAGCAGCATCGAGACGATCTGCTTTTCCCTCGCGGTCAGCGGCAAGGCTTCGATGCCCGAAACAAAGCTGTCGAAGGCATCGGGTTCCCTCCCTGCCGTTTCTGGTTCCGATGCTGCGCCAGGTCCAGGGCCTGGACCTGGCCGGGTTGTATCTGGACCAGCTGAGGAGCCGGGGCTCCGCTTTTTTGCAACCATGAAAAAGAGGCCTTCGGCAGCCAGGATTCCTATGATGAAGCTGGCCTGGGCCTTGAAAACGAATCCTGCTGCTTTCACGGTCCAGATGATGATGATAAAGGTAGCCATGTAGGCGAGTACCGTCACCTTGAGGGCAGTCGAGGCAGAGCGCACTGCCGGCAAGAGGACGGTGATGAGGACAGCGCTTACCAGCAGTCCGAGGATGTAATGGTGGGGCCGCGTTAGCTGGACACAGACATCGAAAACCAGAAGGCTCGTCGCATAGAGGGAAGCGGCATCACCGGCGAGGGTCTTTTGCGAGCCTGAGCGGAGCACGAAGGGGATCGCAGCGAGGAAGGCCACGCGTCCGGCCAGAACGAGGATCAGCAGGGGGAGCGAATGGATGCTCGTGAGGTCGAATGCGGCGGAAGCTGCAAGCACGGCTGCGGCCAGGGGCCAATAGCGGGCAAAGACCCCCGGCAGGGATCCTTCCACCAGGGGGATTTCGGTTACTTCGCGCCGATGCGCCGGAGCCTTTACTCCTCTGGATTGTCTTTGCACCCTCGACATTGCCTTGCACCTTCCATCTTTCCGGCGCAATCATCCAGAAAGTCGCGATGTCATACACCCCGGGATCCCGGACCAGCGGGGCAGTGGATTCAGAGTGGGACTAGGAGGGCCCCAGCTCGAGATCGTCAGCCTCGCCATCAGGCCCGAGGAGCTCATCTTCAAGGCTCAGCCCAGGCTCGGCGGGGTTGCGGCGGGCGAGGCCCCAGGCTTCAAAGGCCTTGTGTTCTATTTCTTCCCGCTCTTTCTGGTCACGCTTCGCCAGCGCCCGATCAAGTTCGAAAATCAGCCTTTCCCTGGTCCAGGGCTTGGCAATATAGGCGAAAACGCCGGTGTAGATGAAATCCTGGACAAAGTCCGGACTCATTGCGCCGGTAAGGGCGATCTTGACTGTTGCAGGCCAGCGGAGGGTGACAGCCTTGAGCAGCTCGGGGCCTTCGATGTGTGGCATGCTGAGGTCGGTGACCATGACGCTGCAGGGCTTCGGGTTCTTTGCTATCTCGATCAAGGCTTCGCCGGCGCTCCGAACGAAGGTGGCAGTCACTTCCTTTTCTCGAAGCCAGAGACGTATGTCACGACGGATTGCCTCGAGGATCTCCTGCTCGTCATCGACAAAGAGTATCCAGTCACCGTTCATATTCCCTCCCTGCGCCCGGGTTTCATCCCCCACCCTGCGAGTCTGCCCCAGGCTGCGTTACCAAGGATTTCGTAAATACTACAACACATGATCGCATTTCGATCAATAATCAGTGGTATGGAATGCGATCATGTACTGCCCGGCTTGTGAAATCCTTAGTAGGGATGAGGTGTCTCCGCCTTGTTCCGTTCTGTCTGGAGGATTGTCAGGCCGATGCAGGCAGAAAGGAGGGTAAACTGCTCAATCCTGCTGTCATCAGAGTCCTTTAGCGCTTTTGTGTCAAGGATGCCACGGTCCGTCATCCCGAGGATGATGGAGAGCAGCATCTTGTCGGTGACGCCCAGGCTCACCTTGGATGTCCTGGTCCCTGCCCTGTTTCCGCCCGAGAGCATATTTTTCCTGGTGCTTGCATACGGCACTGTCGCCACCTCCTGGGAGCCAGGACGCGGCGGAGTCTCTCATGATCCCGCCGTTTCCTTGTCATTCATTATGCAGGAGGTATGCCAAAGGCCTCGATATTGAAACTATTGCCCGTATATTGGGGAATAGCGGGGGTAAAGGAGGATTTCCCATCAAAAAAGGCCAGGGAGTGCCCCTCATATTGAGAGAATACAGGAAGCCCCTGGTCATAATGATTGATGCGAATCGTCCCCCACCCCTCAGGCTTCTGCTTCCAGGATTCCCACTCCTGCAGCCGCAGCAGGCAGCAAGACCGAAAAGCTTGTCCCCGAGCCGGGCCGGGATTCGACCTCGATGGAACCGCCGTGCTTTTCGATGATACCCAGTGAAATTGGAAGGCCGAGTCCGGAGCCCTTTCCGATGTCTTTTGTCGTGAAAAAGGGCTCGAAGATCTTCTTGATGATCCGTTCATCCATACCGGCACCATCATCGGTCACCGATACCTTGACCGAGTCGCCGTCCATCCGGCTCCTGATGCCGATCGTCCCGTGATCGGCTATGGCTTCTCCCGCGTTGGCCAGGAGGTTTACGAAGACCTGCTCGAGCTGACCGGGATTACCCTGGACCTGGGACAGGATGCCGAGGTCCAGCTCGATCTTGCACTTGTACTTCAGCTTTGATTCGACCATTCGCAGGGAAGCCGCGACGATGGCGTTCACGTCACAGATCGCCTGGATGCCTCCGTCGTCCCGGGCAAAGGCCTTGAGGCCCTGGACGATCTCTCCGATCCGGATCGCACCCTTCCGCGAGTCGGCAAGGAGGAGGTCGATGTCTCCCAAAAGGTAGTCGATTTCACGCTCACGGCGAAGTTTCACAAGGGCTTCGGCAGCAGCTGCCATCGCTTCGTTCTGGCCGCCTTCAACGGCCCCTGCCAGGACCTCTCCCGCCTCGATCACGGCCCGGAAATCAGCCATATAATCGGTGAAGATCGTGAGGTTGGCCTGGATGTATCCGATGGGATTGTTGATCTCGTGGGCCACACCCGAGGCGAGCCTTCCTATCGAAGCCATCTTCTCCTGCCGCATCAAGGCATCCTGGGCCTGCTCGAGGGCCCGCGTCCGCGCCACGACCTTTTCCGAAAGCTCGTCTGCGTAGTTCTGCAGCTCCTGGCTCTTGATCTCGAGGAGTTCGGCTTCGGCCAACTTTCGCCCGGTAATGTCGGTGTGCGTCCCGCTCATCAGAAGGGGAGCGCCTACCTCGTCGCGTTCGACCACCTGCACGCGGTCGTGCACCCAGACCCACTGCCCGTCCTTGTGCCTCATCCGGCATTCGAAATCGTAATGCGGAAGCTCCCCCGAGAAGTGGCGGGCGAGAAGCTCAGCAGAGAGGCTCGAGTCCTCCGGGTGCACCAGGCGGGACCAGGTGGCGATGCTTGCGGGCTCCAGCTCGGCCAGGGTATATCCGACTATCTCTGCCCAGCGTTCGTTGAACACGGTCTCCCCCGTTGCCAGGTTCCATTCCCAGGTTCCCACCCTTGTGGCTTCGATGATGCGCTGAAGGCGTTCCTCGTTCTTCTTGAGAGTCCGGCTTCCCTCCCATTCCCGGAGGAGGGAGTGGATGAGGAGTTTGAACTCGTCGGCGGCAAAGGGCTTGTGCACAAGGTAGACGCCTCCCTTGAGCCGCTCTTTCAGTTTGGCGGCCGATGCGTCCGAATAGGCAGTGCAGATGACGATCGCAACATCGGGATCCATGGTGCGGAGGGACTGGGCAACATCGAGCCCGTTCTGTTCGGGCATGCGCATGTCCAGGATGCACAGGGGCACCGGCCTGTTGGCGTGGAGCTCTGCCGAAAATGCCGCAATCAGCTCGGAGGGCAGGGTGAAGAGCCTGAGTTCTATCGGGTCCTCGGCTGCCTCTGGCGCAATACCCAGGATGTCAAAGCTGTCAGGCTCCGGCGTGAACAGTTTCCGGTAGTATTCCAGCACTGCGCTGTCGTCATCGACCACAAAGATCTCACGATGCCTAGACATGCGAGGCCTCGGTTCGCAGGAGCCTGACCATCGTCAGTTCCTCAGCCGGATCCCCGAGGCCAGCCCGCTTCCGTAGGGCCTCCGCTGTTTCCCTGGCGCTGCGCCCCTCCTGCATGGACTCCATGATCATGTCCACATACTCCTGGGCGCTAAAACCGGCGACGTTCTGGCAGGCCTGGAAAAGCCCGTCCGTCGATATGATGAGCTGTGAGCCAGCGGGAAAGGGCAGATCCGTTTCCTTGTAGGTACTGTTCTTGTCGATGCAGATGGGCAGGGATACCTCGCTCGCTACAATGACCTTTCCCTCGGAGACCGCCACAAAGGGAGGCTGCCCGGCGTTTACCCAGCGGCAGAGCTCACGCTTGAGATCCACCTCGATTACGAGGAGGGCAACAAAAAGGGATTCAACCGTTGTTGCATGCCCGCAGAACCTGCGGTTTATCCATTCCGTAAAGGAGCCCGGTGAAAGCGGACGGTTCTCGAATACCAGGGAGAGATCCGCGTCCATGATGGATTTCAACAGGAAGGTCACAAAGGAGGCCTGGAGCGCCTGCCCGGAGACATCCGCCAGTACGATGAGGATGCGGTTTTCATCAAGGCGCTTGATATCGAGGAAATCCGAATTGAAGGCGAGCGCCGCGCCCTTTTCCCTATGGATGTCAAAGAGCAGTCGTGGGTCCTCCGGCAATTCAAAGCGGAGCACCTGTGCCTGGATTTCGTGGGCCAGGGATATTTCCCTGCCCGTCTGGCCCCGGACCTCCCGCTCTCCGCGCTTGAAGTGGTGGAGCTGGATGGCCTTGGTGAGGTCGTGGACGAGCCTTTCCTTGGTCCAGGGCTTGCGCACGAAGGAAAAGACTCCCGAATCAAGGAAGTCCTGGATGCGGTCGAGCTGCATGTTGCCTGTCAGCACGATCGTAACAATGTCGGGCCAGCGTCCTGCGATTGTCTTGATCAATTCGTCGCCCTTGATTCCCGGCATCTGGAGGTCGCTTACCAGGACTGCACAGTCCTGGGGGCTTTTCCCCAGCTCATCGAGGGCTTCTTGTCCGGATTCGAGATAGACCACCGAGAGTCCCTCATCGCGGCTCCAGTTCCTGAGGCTCCTGATGATGGAGCTTCCCACTTCCCGCTCGTCATCCACGAGGAGGATCCTGTCACCCTTCACGCTGTCATCTCCATCATCCCGATTCCCGCGCTCGCTGAAGGCAGGTTGGCCGATCAGGTTGCCCCGGAATCGTCGAAAAGGCAAGCCGTCTCCTGCGCCACGCCACGCCTTGCCGCACTTTGCCCACCTGCCGCCTACAGGTATCCCATCCTGCCCAGCGCCAATGCCACCGCAGCCACAGAGGCGGTCTCCGTCTTCAGTATCCGGCTGCCGAGTGAAAGCTGCACAAAGCCTGCTGTCTCAAGCTGGCAGAGCTCTTCCGGGCTCCAGCCCCGCTCGCTGCCGATGGCAAGGGACAGTGGCGCTAAGAGGCTTGTGGCCCCAAGCCGCGGAAAGCCCTCACCGGGGTGGAGGACGAAGCGGCCTTCGCCTTCCTGTCGCCCCAGGGCCGCAAGCGCGCGGGCGACCGACCATTCCCGGCTCGCACGCGGCACTCGGGGATTGCCGGCCTGCTCGGCGCCCTCGCGGAGGGCGGCCAGATAGCCGCCCTTCTTCCACAGGTCGCTTTCGAGGTAGGACCGCTCCCCCAGCATTGTACCAGTCAGTACTATCTCGCCGACCCCGAGGCTCGCCAGGTCACGGAGGAGCCTTGCTCCCTGGATGGGGCGGGGAAAGCCCAACAGAAGCCTGAGGGGCCACAGCGGCGGGGCCTCCCCCAGGGCCTCGTAGTCCAGGACGAGGCCCTGGGCGTCGAGTTTCCGGACGGTCGCCCGGCCGAGGCTGCCCGGCGCCGGGCCAAAGGGATCAGTTGTGAGGATTCCTGCAGCGACGCAGTCGCCCGGCCCCTTTCCCAGCACGCGGGAAATGTGAAGGGCCCTCCTGTCGCCCGGCGACAGAAGGGCCCCTATCTCCTGCGCTTCAAGCGTGAGGAGGTTCATGCGCCTGGGTCAGGCATCGCTTTGGTCCTCACGACAGGGCGGCAAGGGGATCATAGTTCGGGGCGACATCCAGCTCGTAGTTTACTGAGGGCACTTCGAAACCGTGGGCCCGGAGGAAGTCGACCTTGTAGCCTTCGACATCGGCGAGCTTGGTCAGGTTATCCTGGGTGACGTGGGCCATGCGTGCCTCGATGTCAGCCTGGACGCCCTGGAGCATCTCAAGGTCATCGAGCCGGATGCGCCCCTCGATGTCCACGGGCACTCCGCCGGGCTTGTCTGCGTAGAGGCGGTCGCGATAGAGGCGGTCGATCTGGGCGGTACAGTCCTCGTGGGTACCGCGCTCCTTCATCACCTTGAAGAGGGTGGAGATGTACAGGGGAATGACGGGAATGATGGCGCTCGAGCGCGTGACAAGGGCCTTGTTGATGGAGACAAAAGCCGACAGGCCGAGCTGCTCGAAGGCAGAGCGGAGGCGTGGCACCGTGGCTTCGAGCTGGGCCTTGGCCCGGCCAATCGTTCCGTCGCGGTAGATGGGCCAGGAGAGGGCAGGGCCGATGTAGGAATAGGCAACCGTAGTCGCGCCCTGCGCCAGCAGGCCGGCCGTGGCCAATACCTCAATCCAGAGTTCCCAGTCCTCGCCGCCCATGACCTTGACCGTCGAGGCGATCTCGGACTCGGTGGCAGGAGCCAGGGAAGCCTCGCCGAGTTCGCGCGTGAAGGCATTCATGGAACGCCCGGAGTAGGTGTCGCCTATTGGCTTGACGCTGGACTCGTGGAGGACCCCGGTTTCAGGATCGAGTCGGACAGGGGAGGCCAGGGAATAGATGACCAGGTCGAAGGCCAGACCAAGTTCCCGGGCTGCCGCGATGACACGGTCCTTGACTTCCCGGGAGAAGGCGTCCCCGTCGATGGTCCTGGACGCGATGCCAGCCTTGCGGGAGGCTGCGTCAAAGGCACGGTTGTTGTACCAGCCCGGCGTCCCGGTCTTGCTTTCGCTCGGTTCCTTTTCATAGGAGACACCGACGGTCGGAACGCCGAAACCGAAGGTCGCGGCTATCCTGCTGGCCAGGCCGTAGCCCGTGGAGGCGCCGACGACGAGGACAGCCTTGGGTCTGCTGGCGAGGGCATGGTAACGCGGGGCCCTGGCCGCGATGTACTCGATCTGCCTCTGCGTCTCGACCTCGCAGCCGCGCGGGTGTGCATTGATGCAGATGTTGTTGCGGACCATGGGCTTGTGGATCATTCCGTTGTTCCTCCGGCGATGCTGAGCCATTCGGCTTCGACGGCTGCCTCACCGTCCACGTATCCTACACCGCGCTGGTGGATAATATTCGGAGTTGCCTTGATGTTGTCAATCTCGACGTGGAAGCGCTCGCCCGGCCGGACGGGTCTCCGGAAGCGCGCCTGCTTGATCTTGGCGAGGAAAAAGGTGCCGTTGGGCTCGATTCCCAGGCGCTTTACCCCGCAGCCGCCGATCTGGGCCATGGTTTCCACCAAAAGAACGCCAGGCACGACTGCAAAATGCGGAAAGTGGCCCTTGAAGAACCAGGAGTCCTCAGGAAAGGTGCGCGCGCCACTGACCTTGCCCTCCTCCACCGAAAGCTCATCGACAAACATGAAGGGGTCCCGGTGGGGGAGATAGCCCAGGATCTCATCGGGACTGGCTGGTCCGGAGGGGAATTTCTGGTCGCTCATCGAGCCTTCCTGACGATCAGGACGCCATTGTGGCCGCCAAAACCGAGTGATGAGGATGCGGCCGCTTCGACAGCGACCTTTTGCGGAAAGTTGGGGACATAGTCAAGGTCGCAGCCAGCCGCAAGGTCCGGGTTATCAAGGTTGATGGTCGGGGGAACCCAACCCTCAACGAGGACCTTCACGCAGGCCAGGATCTCAAGGGCGCCCGCAGCCCCCAGCATATGCCCCGTCATGCTCTTGGTCGAGGAGACCTTGAGTCTTTTCGCGTGCTCGCCGAAGGCGTCCTTGAGCATCTTGGTCTCAGCCGGATCGTTGATGAGCGTCGAGGTTCCGTGGGCGTTGAAGTAGCCGATATCCTCAGGCTTGAGGCCGGCATCCTCGAGGGCAAGCGTGATGGCGCGCGAGCCGCCGAGGCCTGAGGGATCGGGGGCGGTGAGGTGGTAGGCGTCGCAGCTTGCACCGTAGCCGGCGAGCTCAGCGTAAATTCGCGCGCCGCGGGCCACTGCCTTGTCCCAGTCCTCCAGAATGAGGACGGCGGCACCTTCTCCCAGCACAAAACCGTCGCGGGCTCCATCGAAGGGCCGAGAAGCCTTTTCCGGAGTATCGTTGTATTTGGTGGAGAGGGCCTGGAGTCGGCAGAAGCCGCCCATCGCGAACTCGGTGATGGATGCCTCGGTGCCACCGGCGACTACCATGTCGAGGCGGCCAGAGCGTATCAGGTCGAGGGCCTGCCCGATGGCGTCAGTGCCTGAGGCGCAGGCGGTAACCTGGGTGTAGGCAGGCCCGTGGAGGCCGAGCCGCATGGCAATATTGCCCGAGGCTTCGTTCCCGATCATGAGGGGGACCGTCATGGGGGGCATGCGGCCGGGGCCCGACTCGAGGAGCTTTTTGTGCGACTCGACGAAGATGTCGAGGCCGCCGATGCCGTTGCCGAGTACCGTGCCGATGCGCTCCGCATCGTAGGGGCCGATGGCGCGCCGCGAACTCTCGCCCACGCGCTCCGGTGACTCGGGCAAGCCCGCGTCACGCCAGGCCTGCACCGCTGCCGCGACGGCAAACTCCGAGAAGGGAGCCATCTTTCTGGCTTCCTTGCGGTCCATGTAGAGGGACGAATCGAAGTCCTTGACCTCGCCGGCGATCCTGGAGTCGAGGCGGGAGGCATCGAAACGGGTTACAGGAGCGATCCCGGATTTTCCCTTCATCAACGAGTCCCAGAAGGTCGGGACGTCGTTGCCGATCGAGCTGATGACGCCCAGGCCGGTGATAGCTACTCTAGGTTTCATATTCACTCCTATAAAATCATGTGTGCCTGCGTTGCGCACTGTTTACCATCTTACTACCGAGGCGCCATAGGTGAGGCCAGCCCCGAAGCCCAGCATCATGATGAGGTCCCCCCGCTTCAGGAGGCCCTTTTCTTCCATTTCCGCGAGGGCGAGCGGGATGCTCGCAGCGGAGGTGTTGGCGTATTCCTCCATGTTCATGTAAAAGCGCGCCTCGGGAATACCCAGGCGCTTGGCCGCCGCCTGGACAATGCGCGCGTTGGCCTGGTGGGGAACAATCCACGCAAAATCCTCAAGGTGATACATCGTGGAGTGGATTATGCGCTCTACGAGAACGGTAATCGATTTGACGGCGAAATTGTAGACGTTCCGCCCATTCATCGAAAGTGTCAGTGCGGTGCCCAGGGCCGTCTCGAAGGTTTTGGATCGCTCCGCCTGGTTCAGGAGGAGGTCCTTGGCCCCGCCGCCGTCAGCACCCAGGATGGTCTTGAGAATGCCGCGGCCACTCTCTTCGATGCGCGAGAGGACTGCAGCCCCGGCCCCGTCCCCGAAGAGGACGCAGGTGGAGCGGTCGCTCCAGTCAGTAACGCGCGAGAGGATCTCCGCTCCTATGACCAGGGCATGGCGGCCCTTCCTGGCTTCCAGCATCCCGGAGGCAATGTCGAGGCCGTAGATAAAACCTGTACAGCCTGCAACGATGTCGAAGGCTGCGCAACCGTGGGCGCCGAGCTTGTCCTGGACAATGCAGGCAGTCGAGGGAAAGCCGAAATAGTCGGGGGTCGCGGTGGCAACCAGGATGAAGTCGAGTTCCTTGGGCGAAATACCGGCTTTTTGGAGGGCCTTCCTGGCTGCATCCGCTGCCAGGTCACTCGTCAGCATGCCGTCCGCAGCGATATGGCGGGCACCGATTCCGGTGTGCTCCCTGATCCATGCGTCGTTGGTATCGACCATCGCCCCAAGTTCGTCATTGGTCATGCGTCGTTCAGGAACATGGACCCCGATCGAGCGGATAAGTATTGACATGGCAACCTCCGCGTGACATTAGATGAAAAAATGTCACGCACCTGCACGATACCCCTGGGGGGAGGGTTAGGTCAATACGACCGCCTGCGCCCTGAGCGCTCTGCGCAGCCTGGGCTGCCCCTCCGGCGCTGCTGTTGTTCACAAGGTCCAGCTCCAGGCCTATAGTGTCGAGCAGGTTTTCCCAAAGGAGGCCAAGGTGGTTCCTGACCGAGGGGGCGACAGGGCAGTCATCGAGCGCAGCCGCCAACGGAGCGCCGGCTGCGGAGTAGAGCCCGACAGGCTGTATCCCAGGCGCATCCTCGAGGGTGCTGCCCTGGCTGAGCGCCTCGCCCAGAGGCGTGACCTTGTCGTAGCCGCCGAACCCTACCTCGCCCGCCTTCATTCCTTCCTCAGGGGCTCGGCATTTTTTGCCCTCCTCACCGACGGGGAGGGCTGCATCCTCTCAGTGCTTGGCGACGAGACCATACTCGAGGAAGCCTTTTCCCTCCGGATGGTTCCCGGGGCCTTCATGGACGAGGCGAGCATTGGAACCAATGCCATGGGAATTGCCCTTGCAGAGGGCCAGAGCGTCCAGGTTTCCGGCAGCGAGCACTTTGTCACCGCCTACCACCGCTGGAGCTGCTCTGCTGCTCCGATCAAGGACGCCCAGGGCACCATCATCGGCAGCCTCGACCTGAGCGGTCGCCGGGACGCCATGCATCTCCATACCCTCGGGATGGTGGTCGCAGCGGTGGGGGCCATCGAAAATACCCTGGTCCTCAACGCGCGGAACGAGGCGCTTTTGGAGCAGCGCCGATTTACCGAAACCCTCCTCGACTCCATCAAGGAAGGCATCATCTCGGTCCGCCTCGAAGGGGACATCCTGTCGGTAAATGCCCAGGCCCTCGATATGTTCGGTTACTCGAGGGACGAACTCCTTGGCCTGGGCATCGAGGGCCTCCTTCCCTGCTGGAGGGACCTCAGGGCAGCCTGCCTCGAGGGCCGGGAGTATGCAAACGAGGATGCCGCAGTCACCGTCCGTACCAACAGGCTCTATTTCAACCTCGGGACCTATCCCATCCAGGGCAGTGGCGGAAGGCCCGAGGCCATCATCCTTCTCTTCAAGGATGTGAAAAAAGGGCGCAAGCACGCCAACGAGATCATGGGCCGCCGCGCCCTCTACACCTTTGACAAGATCATAGGGACCTCCCCCGCCATACGTGCGGCCATCGACTTTTCAAAGAAGGTTGCCGACAGCCGCTCGACCATTCTGATAAGCGGGGAATCGGGAACAGGCAAGGAGATCTTCGCCCAGGCCATCCAGAACGCGAGCCCCCGCCGCGACGAGGCCTTTGTCGTGCTCAACTGCGGGGCCATATCGCCGACCCTCATCGAGTCGGAACTCTTCGGCTACACCGAGGGAGCCTTTACCGGCGCAAAGCGGGGAGGGCATCCGGGCAAGTTCGAGATAGCCGACAAGGGCACTATCTTCCTTGACGAGATCGGGGAGATGCCCCTGGAAATGCAGATCCGCCTTCTCCGGGTGATCGAGGAGGGCACCGTCATGCGCGTGGGCGACTCGCGCGAAATTCCCGTGGACGTGCGCGTGATAGCCGCGACCAACAAGGAGCTTTCGATCGAGGTCCAGGCGGGGCGCTTCAGGATGGACCTCTTTTACCGGCTCAATGTCCTGCCTATCCGCCTCCCGCCCCTCCGCGAGCGCCCGGATGACATTCCCCTGCTGGTCGAGTACTACATGCGGAAGGCTTCGCGGAAGCTCAACAAGAAGCCTGTCGAGATCCCCCCAGGCTACCTCGACCGCCTCTCCAACCTCGAATGGCCGGGAAATATCCGCGAGCTGGAGAATCACATAGAATTCCTCATCATGAGCGAGGGTCTGCCGTCAGAGGGGCGCAGGGCTGCCCTGCCCGAGTCCGCAGTCCTTGCGCCGGCTGCTCCAGGAGCTCCTGGAGCCGTAGGTCCCTCCCTCGATGCTGCCGAGCAGACTCTCGTCCGGGCGACCCTCCTTGAGTGCGGCAACAATGTCACGAAGGCAGCCCGTCACCTCGGCATCGGGCGAAACACCCTGTACCGCAAGATCCAGCGCTACCAGATCGACTGTTCTATTATGGGGCAGTGATCCATTGTGGATCGCTGGCATCTTCGCCTCTTGGTCGAGCATGGAACGATGCTGCGATACATGGATTTTTTATTATTGAAAAGGATCGAATATTTCGCATTCATAAACATCCATCGCATTCGAACCGCTCCGATTCCCATGGCATGGATCCTGCAGCTAAAGAGCATCAAGGACTCTGTAGGAGGAAGCATGGACACGATAATCCGGATTGATTTTGGGGCCGCCAAGGGACCCATGGTCACCAAGGAAGCGGCGGGCACGTACGCAGGCATTGGAGGCAGGGCGCTGACGTCGACGGTGGTGGCTGCGGAAGTACCGCCCCTCTGCCATGCCCTCGGGCCAGAAAACAAGCTCGTCATAGCTCCCGGCCTCCTTTCCGGCACGGCTGCCGGCAACTCCGGCCGCCTCTCCATCGGTTGCAAGAGCCCGCTGACCGGGGGCATCAAGGAATCCAACGCCGGCGGCCAGGCCGCCCAGGTCCTCGCACGCCTGGGGATCGCAGGCATCATCCTCGAGTGCGCGCCCGTCGGGACTCCCTGCTACCTCGTCACCATCGACAAGGACGGCGTCAAGGTCGCGGACGACCAGAGCCTGAAGGGTCTTGGCAATTATGCCCTTATTGACGTCCTGAAAAAGCGTTTTG
The DNA here is from genome assembly GCA_037130415.1 of Spirochaetota bacterium. Taxonomy (GTDB): domain Bacteria; phylum Spirochaetota; class Spirochaetia; order Treponematales; family Rectinemataceae; genus CAIJMU01. The sequence goes on along the minus strand of JBAXTA010000024.1, from coordinate 9,116 downwards.
GCGAGAAGGTCGCCGTCATCTCGATCGGCCAGGCCGGCGAGATGAGGCTCCCTGCCGCCTCGATCGCCTGCACCGACATGGAAATGCACCCGACCCGTCACGCGGGCCGCGGCGGCGTCGGCGCCGTCATGGGTTCCAAGGGCGTCAAGGCCATCGTGATCAACGACGAGGGCTGCAAGACCCGCGAGCCCAAGAATCCTGAAGCGTTCAAGGCAGCCAACAAGGTCTGGATCGAGGGCCTGAAGAAGCACCCCGTCACCGGTGGCGGACTTCCGAGCTTTGGCACCAACGTCCTGTCCAACATCATCAACGAGGCAGGTGGCTTTCCGACCAACAACTTCAAGACCGGCCAGTTTGCCGGCGTCTCCAAGATCTCCGGAGAGACCTGCGCGGCCCTCGAGATCAAGCGCGGCGGCCTGGCCACCCATGGCTGCCATCGAGGTTGCGTCATCCAGTGCTCGGGCATCTACAACGACGCCGATGGCAACTACCTGACCAAGCAGCCCGAGTACGAGACGGTCTGGGCCCACGGGGCCAACTGCGGCATCGACGACATGGATGCCATCGCCATGCTCGACCGCCTCGACGATGACTACGGAGTCGACACCATCGAGATGGGCGCGACCGTGGCCGTGGCCATGGAAGCGGGCCTCCTCAAGTTCGGCGACGCCAAGGGTGCAATTGAACTCATCAAGGAGATCGGCAAGGGCACGCCCCTCGGGCGCCTCGTGGGTTCCGGTGCCGGGGCGATGGGCCGCGCCTATGGCATCGAGCGCATTCCCGTCGTCAAGAACCAGGCCATGCCTGCCTACGATCCCCGCGCCATCATGGGCATCGGCGTCACCTACGCGACGACTCCCATGGGAGCCGACCACACGGCAGGTTATGCGATCGCCACCAACATCCTCAAGGTCGGCGGCTATGTCGATCCCCTCAAGGCCGAGGGCCAGATCGAACTGTCGCGCAACCTCCAGATCGCGACGGCGGCCATCGACTCCACCGGCATGTGCCTCTTCATCGCCTTCGCCGTCCTCGACCAGGCTGACACCTTCCAGGCCCTCATCGACCTGATCAACGCCATGCACGGCCTGTCCCTCACCGGCGACGACGTCACCGCCCTCGGCAAGTCCATCCTCAAGACCGAGCGCGACTTCAACAAGGCCGCCGGCTTCACCAAGGAAGACGACCGTCTCCCGATGTGGATGATTCGCGAGGCTGTGGCGCCGCACAACGTGACCTTCACGATCCCGGACGCCGAACTCGACAAGGTGTTCAATTGGTAATAGTCGGGAGGCCAGGGCGCAGTGCGCGATCTTGAGATCGCCCTTCCCGCCGGGGATCCCCGGCGGGAGGATGTGCTTTCTGTCCTTCAGGCAGGCTTTGGCATGGAGGCGCGCGTTGGCACAAGCGCGCGCGCCTTCATGCGCGAAGTCCTTTTGTTTTCCGACGACTACATAGAGAATGCAGTCAGTACGGTCTTTCTCGACGACAAACCCGTGGACAATATTGACCAGGCCCTCCTGGCCGAGGGCTCGCGGCTCTCGCTCTCAGCCGCCATGCCCGGCCTCGTTGGCGCCATCATGCGGCGGGGCAGCCCCTACGCTTCCTTCCGCGAGGCGATAACGCACCGTGGCGAAAGCCACGCCGGCGTGGATTCTCCCGAGTCGGCTTCCTCAGCCGCGGGCTCCTCCTTGGCGGATCGCATCCTTGTCCGGGTCAAGCTTTTCAACTCGGTGATGCGCGACCGGGGGCCTGGGGTGCTGGCGCGGGGCATCGTCCTTACATCCCAGCGCGCGATGGAGCTCTGCGCCGATTCCGGAATCGACGTCCTCAAGGGCCTCGACTCTGGCGCGGACAGCCTGCTACGCTTCCGAATCGTGGAGTCGCCCGCATGAAAGTAACCGTAAAACTCTTCGCCTCCCTCCGTGAGGGCCGCTTCGACGAGGCCGTCCTCGAAGTACCCGAGGCTGGCTTTGTCTCCGACGCCATCGCTGCCGCAGGCCTGCGCGAGGGCGAGGCGACGGTGATGTTCCGGAACGCCCGGCATGTTCTTCCCGAGGATGCCCTTGTGGAAGGTGACAGCCTGTCGCTGTTCCCGCCAGTGGGTGGGGGCTAAGGAGAAGAACCCGAACCCTCGCCCTTGCCGGGACCCGATCCAGGCGACCTGCGTTTCCTTGCCCTGGCCCAGCGGCAATCTGGCCCATTATCCGGCCGACATCAGGCAGAACGTCACGGTAGTGCATCCCACGCAGTATCGAGCCACCTTGAGTCCCCATGAGAACCCATCGCCCAGACTGCCAGGGCTCATATTTCTGAATCCTGTTGATCATATTCATGAAAAGACCTATTGTAGTCTCATGAAGACCATGACGATTTCAGCCTTTAAAGCCCATATATCCGAGGAGCTTCGAAGCGTCCGGAAGGGAGGGATTCTCGTGATCACCGATCGGGAAACGCCCATCGCGGAAGTTCGGCCTATTCAGTTTGCGCAGGCGCCCAGGCTCCTTGTCAGGGAGCCTACAGCTCCTTTCACGATTCCCCGTCTGGACACAGCGATCGAGCAGGATCCCCTTGAATACCTCCTGGAGGATCGGGCTCGGGTATGAGGTGCTACGTTGACTCCTCCGCCCTGCTCCGCTCCATCCTGAAGCGTGATGATTCGCTGGAACCGGCGCGGCTCTGCGAGCGAGTCGCATCCAGCGAGCTCCTCTGGGTTGAGTGCTCTCGCGTGCTTCAGCGCTACAGGCTCGAGCGATTGCTTGATGACGAAGGCTATTCCAGAGCCCAGATACTGCTGGAGACTTTCATGGAGGGCATCGTCGTCATCTCCCTGGGGGCGGAAGTGTTGAAACGGGCGGCGGGTCCCTTTCCTACCATACTCGGAACGCTCGACGCCCTTCACCTCGCGAGCGCCCTGCTCTGGCGCGAGGCCGAGCCGGGACCCGAGTTGCGTCTGCTAACTTACGATCGGCAACTCGAACTCTGCGCCGGGACTCAGGGTATTCGTTCACTGCGTGGTTGAAAGGGCAGGTCGTTGACGTGCCCGGTACCCAAAGCCATACTGCCGAGTCTTGAAGAAAGGCTACGCGAGAGCGCATTTCGCTTCGCCAATACAGGGCGAAATGCGTTTTCGTGTCACCAATGCACCGGACTCGGTAGCAAGGATACGGAGTTGGTGATTCTTTTCGCAAAAGTCGCTTGGCGCAATGATGTCAACGGCGGGCAAGGGCGAGCTTCCGTATGGCCCTATCAACAGTCGTGGCCCTCAGCCTCCCGCCCTGATCCCCAGCATCCAGGCGAACAGTTCCTCAGCCCCTGCCCCAGTCCTTCCATTTAGTACAAACAACGGGGCCTCGGGAGCCACCGCGCGGTAGCCCTTCCTGAAGAACGCCTCGTCAAAGCCCACTGCCTCGGCGATGTCCGTCTTGGTCAGGACGCAGGCTGCCGACTTGGCGAAGACGGTTGGGTACTTATAGGGTTTGTCGCTGCCCTCTGCCGCGCTGGCCACCACGAGCTTCAGGTCCTCGCCTATGACGAATTCGGCTGGACATACGAGATTCCCGATGTTTTCGATAAAAAGCCATGAGTTGTCAGGAACGTCCATGCGCCCGAGGATGCCCTCGATCATGGCCGCGTTGAGGTGGCAGTCGCCGCCGGTCTCGATCTGGTAGGCTTCCACGCCGATGGCGCGGAGGGCCTGGGTGTCGAGGTCGCTGGCGACGTCGCCCTCGATGACGCGGAGCGGTCCGGCCGCGGGCGAAGCCGCGATCAGTGGCGCGAGCCTTGAAATGAGGCTTGTCTTGCCTGCGCCAGGACTGCCGAGGATGTTGATGGCAAAGACGCCGCGGGCTGCAAGGCCTGCATGGATGGCGGCGGCGCGCGCATCGTTGGCTTCGTAGATGGCGCGTTTGATGGGAATTGTGAGGGCCATCAGCTGGTTCCCGAATCTGGCTGCGCTGCTTCCAGGTCGATGGACTCCACGTGGAAATCCCGTCCAATTGCGGTCATCTGTCCCTGGCCGCCGCAGTCGGGACATTCAAAGGTAAAGCGCGCACGCTCGAATTCCCTCCCGCAGGCCTGGCAGCACAGGAGGGCCTTCACGGTACGGTATTCAAGGCGGGCCCCCTCAAGGGAGGTTCCCTTGGAGAGCTGCCCGAAATAGAAGTCGAGGGACTCGGGCATGTAGCCGGTGGCTTCGCCCACCACGAGCCGCACCACGGTCACGCGGCCGCCTCCCTGCTTTTCGACCTCGAGGGCGAGCATCGAGACGAGGGCCTCGACGACGCTGGCCTCATGCATCGGAGGCGGGGTCGAATCCGCGCTCTGGCGCGGCCTGGGCGACGTGGAGCTCAACTACGCCGGTTTCGGAGAAACTCCGCAGGGCCGGCCTGTCGGGGACCATCGAGAGGCAGTCCTTGGGGCAGGCCCTGACGCAGGCTCCGCAGAGGACGCAGGCAAAGCGGTCGATGGACCATGACTTGGCGAGCCTGTCGACGACGATGGCGTCAGCAGGGCAATGCTTGGCGCAGGCCAGACAGTGGATGCAGGTGGCGAATTCGATGACGACGCTGCCCCGTGTGGCCGCGTAGGGCTTGCGGATCACGTAGGGATAGGGCCGCGTTGCGGGCTTCGTCACGAGGTTGCGGAGGGCTATTCGGGCCATGGGCAGGAAGGACACGGTCTACCTCTCGGTGCAGGAAATGCAGGGATCGATGGTGAGCGCGATGGTCGGTACGTCGGCGAGGGAACTGCCCTTGAAGGCGGCGACCATGGCGGGAATGTTGGCGAAGGTGGGCGTCCGTACGCGGAAACGCTCCAATTGCCTCGTTCCATTCGAACGGACATAGTACAGGACTTCTCCGCGGGGCTGCTCGAGCCTGACCCAGGACTCGCCCTTCGGGGGCATGCCACGCACAGGCACCGATACGGGACCTGAGGGCATTCCTGCCACGACGCGGTCAAGGATGGCAAAGGACTGCTCGATCTCGCGGATGCGCACGAGGGCTCGGGCCATGGAATCGCCTGCCGTCTCGACGACACTCTTCCACTCGATATCGCCATAGGCAGCGTAGTTCCGGCTGCGGACGTCATAGTCGTGACCGCTGGCCCGGAGCATGGGTCCCACGGCCCCGAGGATGTAGGCATCATCATGGGAGAGCGTGCCGACGCCGTCGAGGCGATGCCTCACGGTGGGCTCGCGGATCATGACATCGGCCAACCTGAGAGTCTCCGCCCGCACGTCCCGCATCGCTGCCATGCAGCGCCGCAGGGTCTCGTCGTCGGGATCGCGACAGACGCCGCCGACGATGGCCGAGCCGAAGATGACGCGGCCGCCTGCCGTCTCCTCGGCCACGTCGACGACAAGCTCGCGGGCGCGCCAGGTGGCCATGAAGAGGTTCTCGAAGCCCAGGGCGTCGGCTGCAAGGCCCAGCCAGAGGAGGTGGCTCTGCACGCGCTCAAGCTCGCACCAGAAAGTCCGGAGCCAGCGGGCGCGGTCGGGCACGATCGTGGCAAAGAGGCCCTCGACGGACTCGCAGTAGCCCATGCCGTGCATGAAGGAACAGATGCCGCAAATCCGTTCGGCGACGTGGACATAGTCGGGGAAATCGCGCTTATCTATGAGGAGTTCGAGGCCCCGGTGGATGTAGCCCAGCTGGGGGACGACCCCGACCACCTTCTCGTCCTCGAGGACAAGATCGAAGTGGAGGGGTTCCGGGAGGACGGGGTGCTGGGGGCCGAAGGGTATCGTGGTGGGCCCTGGTACCGGACGAGCGACGGCAGCATGATCGACGGAGGAACTCACAGGCGGCCTCCCTCGCTGCTGGGCAGCGTGACCTTGATCTTCCTGAAGGGATGCATCGCCGCCACGCCATAGACCTTGCCAAGCCAGTCGACGGAGATGCACTGGATCTCGACGCCGAAGAGGTCGCGGAGCTCGTTCTCGTAGAGGTAGGCACCGGGGAAGGCAGGCGTAATGCTCGGTACCGAAACCTCCGGAGCTGCGTTGAAGCGGAACACGCGCATTTCATGGCGGAGGCCGAAGGAGTAACTCAGTTCAATTGTGGCATCCGTCGATATTCCGAGGATCTGGACGAGGCGCCAGCCCGCCGCGCGCAGGGTGGAAACCTTCGAAAGGAGCCCTGCGACCTCGATGGTCTCGACTATCGTCTCGATGGCCTTGCCGTCTATCTGCTCCCTCATTTGGTTTCTCCTTCGATCGCTGTGCGCCGTTTGGCCCGGCCCATCGTCCGGCGACGCTCGGCCAGGAGTCCTGCGGCGCGTACAACGCCGTCCAGGATGGCCTCGGGCCGTGCCGCGCAGCCAGGGACGAAGACATCGACCGGTATGACCTTGGCGATGCCGCCCTTGACGTTGTAGCAGTCCGCGAAGACGCCCCCGGAATAGGCGCAGGCACCGATGGCCACGACCGCGCGGGGTTCGGGCATCTGCTCGTAGATGTTCTTCAGGATTGGCTCATTGAGGTTGTTGACGCTGCCGGTCACAAGGAGGATGTCAGCCTGCTTCGGGTCGCCGGTGACGATGCAGCCGAAGCGTTCGGCATCGTAGACAGGGGTGAGGCAGGCGAGGACCTCGATGTCGCAGCCGTTGCAGGAGGAGGCATCGTAATGTATCAACCATGGCGACTTTTCTAGCTGGGTCGCCGGCGACTTTTCTAGCTGGGTCGCCGGCGACTTTTCTAGCGTGCTCATGGCAGCCCCCTGAGGTAGAAGGGAATGAGGTTGCCGACTCCGGCCACCAGGGCTATGGCCCAGCCCGCGGTCAGGGCCGCCTCCCACTTCACGCGGGCGGTGGAATTGTCTATCAGTATTATAAGGAAATAGACCACGGTCGGTCCCAGGACGGCGGCGAGGGGATTGAAGGAGAAGAAGAGGAACACCAGGCCGTAGAGGTAGACGGATTCGTACCAATGCGCAAGTTCGACCAGGCCCAGCATCGGTCCGCCCATGTCTGCGGTGAGGCCCTTGACGAGTTCCTGGTGGGCGTGGTGCGAGGTCGACAGGTCGAAGGGGGACTTCCTGAGCTTCATGATGAGGGTGAAGGCGAAGCCCACGAGGAGGCCCGGCAGGAGGAGGGCCAGTGGCACTCCCGATCCGGCGATTCCCCAGAAGTCATAGCTCTTGGTCAGCCTGAAGAGTCCCACCAGGGTCAGGATGACCATCGGCTCGTAGGCCATCATGACGATGAGCTCCCGGTCGGCGCCGACCTTGCCGTAGGGAGAACCGGTGGAGTAGGCGGCCAGCACGAGGAAGACCCCCGAGAGCGTGAGCATGAAGATGATGAGAAGAAGGTCTCCTCCGAGGAAGATGAAAAAGCCTGTCAGCACGGCGAAGGCGAGGTGGCTCGCGACCAGTGGGTACTGGAGGGCGTTGACCGGATCGATGCGCCGCGACAACAGCTTCCGGAGGTCGTGGAAGGGCTGGAGGAGGGGTGGACCCATGCGGCCCTGCATGCGTGCAGTGACCTTCCGGTCGATGCCCGAAAGAAGGCCGCCCAGGAGCGGGCCGAGGACCAGGTAGGCGAGGGCGATCCAGAGATGGCTGTAGTTCATACGATCACCGTCCCGAGCATGATGATTGCCAGGAGCGTTCCCAGGACGATCCCGATGGGGAGGAGCCGCCCCTCGCCGAAGAGGCCCTCGAGCTGGACGGAGCGCAGCGCGACGGCCTTTTCCGCGCCGGCGGAGCCCTTGAACAGGAGGCCTGGTCCATTGCTGCGTCCCGACATGTAGGCTGTGGACAATTTCTTCGTGCGGGAGCGCGAGACGGCTACGAGGAGGGCGGGGAGAAGCACCGTGAGGCTCACCATGGCCAGGGCGAGGGCGACGTTTCCGGCTGCCGGTGCGAAGGGCAGGGCAGCAGCACGGAGCCAGGGTTCGGCGATCCAGGACGAGGCCAGGGGGAAGGCCGCGAAGGAAACTATTGCGATGATGGCCAGAAGGCCCTCGGCGATGCCCTCGGTGCGGCTTGTTCCGGACTCCAGGAGGCCCGTCGGGGCGGCCGGATCGGCGGTCCTGATGAGGGTTCCCATCCACTTGGTCCAGAACAGGACAGTGGTAGCGGAACCCCAGGCCAGGCAGGCGAGGATGACCGGGTTGATGGGGGAATTGCCTGTGATAAAGGCTTCCATCACGGTCCACTTCGAGATCAGCATCCCGAAGGGCGCGACAAACATGCCAGCAATGCCTATGAACAAGAGGAGGGCCAGACGTGGCATCGTCACGATGAGCCCGCCCATCTCCTCGATGTCGAGGCTGCCTGTGCCGAGGCTGGCGGTGCCCACTCCAAGAAAGAGGAGGGCCTTGGCCACGGCGTGGAAGAGGATGAGGAAAAAGCCCGCCCACAGGAGCTGCGGCGTGCCTATGCCCGCGCATACCACGATGAGGCCGAGGTTCGAGACCGTTGACAGGGCGAGGACCCGTTTCGAATTCCGCTGCGCAACCGCCATGAAGGCGCAAAAGAGGAAGGTCAGTATTCCCACGAGGGCGACAAGGTCTCCCGTAAGCCTGCCTGCGAGCGCTGGAGAAAGCCTTAGGAGAAGGAAGACGCCAGCCTTTACCATGGTTGAAGAATGGAGGAGGGCCGACACCGGCGTAGGCGCCACCATCGCCCCGAGGAGCCAGGGCGTGAAGGGGAGCTGGGCCGACTTTACAAGGCCAGCGAGGGCGATGCAGGCCACAGGAATCGCCGCAACCCCTGCTCCAAGTCCACCTAATGCTGATAGTTCGAGGGTACCGGCTGTGGAGGCGAGGATGAGGTTCCCGATTGCAAAGGCGATTCCGCCCACAAGGTTCAGGGAGAGGGCCAGGAAGGCGGACTTCTCAGAAACCTTGTCCCTGGAATATCCGATCAGCACAAAACTTGCCCAGGTCGTGATTTCCCAGAAAAGAAGCATGAGCCTGAGGTCGTTGGCCAGCACCAGGCCGTACATGGCCCCGAGGAAGATCATGAACACCGCAGTGAACATGCTGCGCCTGTCCGGGGTTCCCGCATGCTCTTTGTGGAAGCGGCGCATATAACCCAGCGAGTACAGGACGATGAGTCCTCCGACGATGCCGATCACCAGGACCATGAGGACAGCCAGACCGTCGACGGTCC
>JBAXTA010000239.1:0-7180 GCA_037130415.1 Spirochaetota bacterium | reverse complement strand
GGCATCCGCGTGCAGTTATGGCACTGTTTTCCAGCTAGAACTCGGTACTCTCAAGAATGTCACTTCCATCAAAGAATATTGCCAGGTGTGCCCCGGTAACAATTGTTGTAATTGTGTGTATTGATTCACTGCGAGTCGTAATGGAGACGCCCTGCGGTCCACGACGTAAAGTAAGCTGTCCAGGTCCATCGACGCTGATAGAAGAAAATGCATCGACATTTCGTGTTTCAGTTATCTCGCCAGACTGATTGACAAGAGCGAGCACATATGAACACGAACCAGTAAGTAGATCTAAGAAGATAATAAATAGGGCAAAGAGATGAAGAACTGACAGCCTGTTCATATCTCCTCCATGACACAGCGGCATTATTCTGATTAGAACACGCTGCATTGGATTTTTCGCCAGTGGAATCGTTCATTTATTGTTTATAATAATACGTTCATTTATTGAGGACGTGATCGTAAGTAGAGCCTGTCCCAGATTATCAAATCTGCCCGACTTGACATAAATAGTAATATACAATACTATATAGTATGAATATCAGTCAGGCATGTAGTCTTCCATTCCACGCATCAGCCAGCCTGTCTCAAATATAGTCTGGTACATGTCTGCGCTGACCGCGTATCCTCCCCGGTGAAATTCTTCGATCTTATCCCTTAGCGGTAGATAGCGGGATTCGTCCTCCAGGTCAGGCCAATCGAAGTCCTCGATTTCCCGCACCGTTGTCATTCCCGCGAGGGGGTGATACTTGTAGTCCGGGATCTCGAGCTCGGTAGGTACCATGCCTATTCCCCACTCATCGAAAAACACGCCGGGCGGCAGCTCGATATCGGGAAATGCCCCTGCGTGATCCACTTCCTTCCTGGTTGGCAAGGGCCTCACGTACCTTGTGTCGAAATCGAAATGCTCGTCAGGTTCAAGATCGCTTCCGGTTATTTCCCTGAAGGTCTTCATCAAACGCGGGGTAAACGCGCCCCAACTGATCTCGAATGGCACCCGGTCCGGCAAGCCTTGCCTGCTCATGGCCGCGAAGACCCTTTCCCTGGACAGCATGTGATTCCTCTCCTCGACTGGTCTGGATCCTGTTGCATGTGAAGATTGCCGGGAAATCCGCCCATTCCCCATGGATCGTTCGATCCAAGAACCGGGGCACCGCGAGCTTGTCGCCTGCGATGCCCCTTCACCTAGCCTACAGAATCAGAAATTATACTTGTCCACATTTCCCTTGTTGAACTCGAGCGGCGGTCCGGCGTACATCTTGTTCAGGGCCAGGATATCGGTCTTGCCCCACTTGCCCGCCATGAAGGAGGTGCCGCTCTTGAGGGTGAGCTTCCCTGTCGCGAGGGCGACGGCCACGAGTCCGCCCACTTCTCCGGTCCTCGCGGTGTCCCAGAGCATGGCTCCGGTCAAGGCTCCGCTCATCAGGAAATCCTTGCACTGGTTCGGCGTGCCCGTTCCGTAGACAACAAGCTTGTTCGCAAGACCGGCGTTCTCGACAGCCTGGGCGGCGGCGATGATGCCGACACTCGTTGGGGACATGATCCCCGCGAGCTTCGGGTATTTCTGTATCGCAGCTTCGGCCTCGGTCAGGCTCTTCGTCGCTTCGTCGTTCCCGTACAGGACTTCCACAAGTTTCATGTCCTTGTACTTGGGCAGGAGCTTTTTGTAGATGGCGATCTGGTTGTTCTGGAAGGGCGTGTCCGTCTTCGAGCTGAGTACGACGAAGTCACCCTTGTACTTCATCAGTTTCGCGAAGGCCTCGAAGGAATCGATGCCGAGCTGGTCGTAGTTGGCTGAAAGCACGGCGCCATCGCGGTGGGATTCGAATCCGGTCACGTCATCGTTGACGCAAAGCACCTTGATCCCCTTCGCCCTTGCCTTGTCGAGCGTGGCGTTCAGGGCGTCCGGGCTCGAGGGAGACAGGCAAATGACATCGACGCCTTCCTGGATCGCCGCTTCGATCAAGGGGATCTGGGCGGTGGCGTCAGACTGGTCGGGGGCGGTTTCCTGGTAGATTCCACCGGCGGCTTCCACCGTCCTCTTCATGCCCTCGATGATCGGGTCGAAATAGGGAATGCCCTTCACGAGGCAGATATACCTGACCTTGATCTGTTTTCCCGCCTGGTTCTTCGCGGTCTGGCCAACGACCATGGACAAGGCCAAGGCCACCATCAAAATCGCAATTCCTAGCTTCTTCATCTGAATCCTCCTTGGAAAATGGGAAATCTTCGTTTCAGCTGTGTTCCCGCGAATACTTCGCCACTCGATCGGACACGATCATGACGAAAATCAACAGGGAACCGATAACCGCGACCTGTACATAGCTGCTCAGTATCGCCAGCAACATCCCGGTACGGACAAAGACAATCGCGAAGAAGGCGAGCATGGTGGCAAGTATGCTCCCGCGTCCTCCTGAAAAGGCCGTCCCTCCGAGCAGTACCATTGTTATGACGTCCAACTCACCTCCTGTACCAATTGTGTATTTGGCGACCTGAAGCCTCGATACTGACAGCATCGCGGCGATGGCGCAAAACAGGCCGACCAGACCGAAAAGAACCACTTTCATCTTGTCGACCTTGACCGCCGAATACCGCGCGACATCCTTGCTGCTTCCGATGGCGAAGATCTTCCTGCCGAAGAAAGTGTTCTTGAGGACTATCTCCATCAGGACGGCGAGGATCATGAATATGAATAATGGAAAAGGAATGATGCCGAAGAGCAGACGATTGTCGATGCCGACGAACCAAGGAGGGAAACCACCGATGCCCTTGTCTCCGACGAGCACCTGGGCGAGCCCTTTATAGAGGGACATGGTTCCCAGGGTGATTATGAGGGAGGGGAGTTTCGTGACCGTCACAAGGATTCCGTTGAACAAACCCAGCATAAGACCTATGGCCGCGCCGCAAGGCAGGACCAGGTTCAGTGAGATGCCGGATTCGTACATCCTGGCCATGATGCAGGCCGTCAGGGTCATGGCGGAGGCGACGGAAACATCTATCTCTCCGGCGATCAGGAGGTAGGTGAAGGCAAGCGCGATGATGCCAAGCTCCGCGTAGAGACTTGTCGACCTCAGGATGAACCTGAGATCGAGGAAATTGGGGGATAGCATGACTCCCGCGGCAAGGCTGAGCACAAGGACGACGAATATGCTGAGCTCGGGCTTCAAGACGCTTCCGAGACCTAGAGCCCTTTTACCTTCAACCATGGCGATCATGCTCCTTGAGTCCGGGTCAGCCTTGTCTTCACAACCTTGTCGAGAATCACCGCGATAATGATGATTGAACCGTAGATCGCTTCCTGCCAGAAGGCTGAAATGCCGATGATGGGAATGGCGTTGTTGATCACGCCCAGAAGCAGGCAGCCGAACACGGTACCGAGGGTCTTGCCCACTCCTCCTCCCATGCTCGTGCCCCCGATCACGACCGCTGCGACGGCCACGAACTCCATTCCCCTTCCCGCCGCGCCGGGATCCAGGTACCCTATCCGCGACATGAAGACCATCCCCGCCAGCCCGCTCAGCGCGCCTGCGAGGACGAACACCAGGAATTGTATCCGGTCGACGCTGATGCCCCTGAGCTTCGCGGCGACGGGATTGCATCCCGTGGCATAGATCTCCCTTCCCTTCCTCGTCCTGTTCAGAAAAAGCGCGACAAGGACGGCCACGCCGATCGCGATCAACACTGTGTAGGGGATTCCCACGATGGAGACGTTTCGCTGGGAAAGCCGGATGAGAGTCCTGGGGATGAACGAGTTGTCGATCTGCTTTCCGCCAAGAATGAATATCATACCTCTGAATAGATTCATCGTTCCCAGCGTGACGATGACCGAGGGAAGCTTGAAGCGGGTCACGATGAAACCGTTGATCAGGCCCAGGAAAGCCCCGTAGGAGATGGCGATCAGGAAGGCGAGCGGAAGGGGGAAGGTCTTGTCTTCCTTGAAGATCAAGCCGACGATGTAGGCCGAGAAGGCGAGGATCGAACCCAGGGACACGTCGATGTTCTGGCTGATCACTTCCATCATCTCGCCCAGGGCGAGGAGGAGGAGGACTGGCAGGTACAGAGAGATGTTGATCAGCGCGTTGTAGGAGAAGAATCGGGGCTGTATCAGGCAAACGATGCCATAGAGCAGGAACACCACGAGCAGGACGCTCATTTCGCGAATCATGCCCGCGACCGCCATTTCCCTGGTTTTGATCATGTCCGCTTTCCCTTTCCGCCGGATTCAGGCGACATAGTCATGGGCGGCGGACAATATCCGGTGGTCGGACAGGTCGGCACGTTCGATGAGTTCCGTCTGCCTTCCCTCGTACATGACCATCACCCTGTCGCAAAGTCCGCGCAACTCGTTGAGTTCGGAGGAGATCATGATGACGCACTTGCCTTCTTTGGCCAGGTTGTTGATGATCCTGTAGACTTCGGACTTTGCCCCGACATCGATCCCCCTCGTCGGCTCGTCGAGAATCAGGACATCGGGGTCGGTCGAGATCCACTTGGCCAGGCTGACCTTTTGCTGGTTGCCGCCCGAGAGGTCGCCGACATTCTGTCTGATTCCCGTGATCTTCGTCTGAAGCGAGGCGACGTATTTCTCCGAATACTGCCTTTCCTTCCCGGCATCCACCCAGCCGAACAGACCCGATATCTTGCGGGGGATCGCGAAGGTACTGTTGAACGCGATCGACTTCTGCAGGAAGAGGCCAAGGCCTTGCCGGTCCTCGGGCACAAGCGCGATGCCATTCCTGATGGCGTCGTCCGGCGACCCGATCCGCTTCAGCCTGCCATCGATCCGGATTTCGCCCTGCGCGATGGGGGTGATCCCGAAGAGGGCGCGAGCCACTTCCGTCCGTCCGGATCCCATGAGGCCGGCTATGCCGAGAATCTCACCTCGCCGCACACTGAATGAAACGCCTTCGAAAATGCCGGGGATGCCGATATCGGCCACCTCGAAGTGCGGCGAGCCGGACAAGGAAAAATCGACCGCTTCCTTGGTGATGAGTTCGTCGAGCCCCCTTCCGATCATTCGCTGGATCATTTCGCCCTGGCTGAGGTCCTTGGTTTGATAGGTGCCGATGTGGCTCCCGTCCCGCAGGATCGTCACCCGATCGGAGACCTTCTTGATCTCTTCGAGCCTATGGCTGATGTATACGATCGATTTGCCCTGCTGTTTCAAATCCCCGATTATTTTCAGGAGATTGCCGACTTCATCGGAGGTCAATGACGCGGTTGGCTCATCCATCAGGATGACATTGGCATCCGAGACGAGCGCGGCCCCGATCTCCACGAGTTGCTGCTCGGCGACGGAGATTCCGAGCATCTTCCGCCTTGGCGAGAAGGTGAGACCGAGCGTCCGCAGGATTTCTGCGGCTTGCTCTTCCAGGGACCTGAAGTCGATGAATAGCCGGCCCTTCTGACCGACATGCCCCAGGAAGATGTTCTCCAAGACGTTCATTTCCTGGAATGCAAGGGGTTCCTGGTGGATCATGGCAATCCCATTCGCCTTCGCGTCTGTGGGAGAGGCAAAGTCCACCTCGCCGCCCCTTGCGAGGATGCTGCCCGACGATTGCTTGTGTATGCCAAAGAGCACCTTCATCAGCGTTGACTTCCCTGCGCCGTTCTCCCCGATCAAGGCATGGACTTCACCCGGGTAGATGTCGAAGTTGACTGATTTCAGCACCTCGTTCCTTCCGAAGGACTTGCTTATGCTCCTGGCCGACAAGACGGGTTCCGGGTTGCTCATGGATGCCCTTCCTTTTCCTCGGATCGGGGTTCCGTCCGGCTCAATCAAGATCGAACCTCTCCGAATACTCCGGATCGGTGGACTTGCGCACGACGAGTCTCCCTTCCATGACGATCTGCTTCTTCTCGAAGACGCCCGACTCTATCGCGTCGATGATGATCTGCACGGCGCTGGCTCCGAGCGCATTGATCGGCTGCGCTATGGTCGTCAGCGATGGCTCGACAATCCGGCACAGCGATATGTTGTCGAACCCGACCACCGCCACCCGCGCAGGCATGGCGACCCCGAGATTGTTGAATGCCTTGATCGCCCCGATGGCCATGAGGTCGGTCGCAGCCATGACTGCGTCGATGGGGAGACCTTGCGTGACATACCATTGCGCTGCGGCGTAGCCGGATCTCAGCGAGAAATCCGCCTCGTAGACCAGGGCCCTGTCGAAGGGGATATCGTTCGCGGCCAGGCCTCTCTTGTACCCCTCGAAGCGATCGCCGGTGGTGTATCGCTTGGACGGCCCCTTGATATACCCGATGCGCTTCCTTCCGATGGATACGAGATAGGTGACTGCCTCTATCGTCGCCTTGCAGCCATCGGTTATCACGTAGGACAGGGGTTCCTTGCGCACGAGGGGATCCATCACGACGACGGGGATACGTCCGGAGACATCGGCGAGATAGTCGATATCTCGCTTTATCCGGTTGTAGCTGCACAGCACGATACCGTCGATCTGTCGCTTGACCATCTCCTCGATCCGGTTGTATTCGGTGTTCGGATCGGCTTGGGTGTTGGAAAGCTGGGTCATATAGCCATGGAGCCGCGCGCTGTCCTCAATGCCCTGGAGCAGTTCAGGATAGAAGGGATTCGAATAGTCCGGGATGATGATGCCGATGGTCCGGGTCTTGCTGGTCCGCATGCCCTGCGCGAAATAGTTCGGCGTGTATGCGAGGGCCACGATGGCGGCCTTGATCTTTGCGGCTGTCGCCGCGTTGATCGGCCCATCGCCGTTGAGGTAGCGGGATACCGTTGTCTTGGAGACACCGGCCTGCTTCGCCACATCCAGGATTGTCGCCATCGTACGTGTTTCTCCATAGGAAGGATCGATTCCATGCAACCGTTACCATGGGAACGATTCCATATATCGAGCATGATTGTTCCATTCCCGGACTCTGTCAAGCTTTTTTTTGTAATTTTTTACGCTTGGTGGTTGAACTGGGTGCGAGTCATATCCGTGGCCTAATCACCAGGATGAAAATCCGTTCATTGGGGAAGCGGAGTCTCGTATTGATAAATGATTTTTAGGATTGTAGCCCCCGCCTGCCCTGCGACCTCGTCCGCGGCGCCCGGACCGCCCTCCGGAGCCCGATTCGCCGCTCGGGCGCTGCCTGGCAACCTTTCGCAGACCATCGCGGTCGCAAAATCCCTTGCTTTACCCCGCCCGATCCGTCCCCC
>JBAXTA010000238.1:0-7229 GCA_037130415.1 Spirochaetota bacterium | reverse complement strand
CGAGATACCCCGTTATCAAATGCTGTAGGACGAAAAACCCCCGTCGATCGGAAGCACGATCCCCGTAACAAAGTTGGAAGCCGGCGAAACCAGGTAGAGCATGCCGCCAATCAACTCCTCCGGTTTTCCGTAGCGGCCCATCGGCGTATGTTCCATGACCTTTTTCGCCCTGGCAGTAAGTTGACCTGTGGCCTGGTCAATGTGGAGGAACTTGAGCTGCTCGGTCATCAGGAAGCCAGGTGCCAGGGCATTGACCCTCACTCCCGTGCGGGCGAAGTGCACTGCCAGCCATGCCGTAAAATTGGCGACCGCCGCCTTGGCCGCTGAATAGGCGCCAACCTTCGAAAGCGGTGTCAGGGCCCCCATCGAAGCGATGTTGAGTACCGTGCCCGAGCCCTTTTCCACCATCCCTTTGGTGAAAACCTGCGAAGGAAGGAAGGTACCGAGGAAATTCAGGTCAAAGGTTTTGCGCACACCCTCGAATTCGAGGGAGAAAAAATCCCTGGCCCCCGCATTTCGGGGGCTCGCAGGATCCATGAATTCCACTCCGGTACTTCCACTTGGCACATTCCCGCCGGCGCCATTTATGAGGATGTCAGGCGTTCCCCAGGCAGCCGTCAGAGACTCGTAAACCTTTTCAAGGTTAGCCTTGTCCAGGACATCGCAGGCATAAGCGAGGGCTTCTCCGCCGAAAGCCTCCACCGAAGCGGCGACAGCCTCGGCTTTTTGCAGGTCAAGGTCGAGGATTGCCACCTTGGCTCCTGCGTCGCTCAGGGCGCGACTCATCACCGAGCAGAGGTTGCCTCCGCCACCGGTGATGACGGCAATCTTTCCGCTTAGATCGAGCATTGCACTGATTTCGGCCTTCATATGATTTCCTTTCGTATCGCTCGTACGAGTCAAAAGCCTGCGGACCCTTTTGGATTATACCTTGCGTCCTGCAAGACCATAGGCTACCATAGTGCAGCAAAAGTGATATATCTGATATCAGAATCCGGGTCAAGTCTCTGAATTCTGGAGCCGGTCCGTGGAACCTCAAGCTCGTGCGGAAGGGGAGGGATTGATGAACGTAGCAGAACTGTTCAGCCTTGAAGGCAAAATCGCTTTGGTAACAGGAAGCGGCCGTGGCATTGGCAAGGCCCTTGCTGAAGGCTTTGCCGCCGCAGGTGCCCGCGTCTGGGTCAATGCCCGCGATCCGGAAAAGGGGCAGAAGGTGGCGGCTGCCGTTGGAGGCAGATTCATCCAGGGAGACATTTCCTCCTCCACGGACATACAGGCCATGGCGAAAAGGATCGAGGATGAGGAGGGTCGGCTCGATGTCCTGGTCAACAACGCGGCCATAGAGTTCGTCATGCCCTTTGAGAAGACCGACCTCAAACTCTCCGAACAGACCTGGCGGGTCAACGTGCGCGGACCCGAGGAACTCACCCTCGCCCTCCTTCCCCTCCTGAAAAAGGCCAAGGCCGCCTCGATCATCAACATTACGTCCATCCATGATTCCATGCCCTATCCCCACAACCTTGATTACAACATGGCCAAGGCCGCCCTGAACATGTTCACCCGGACCCTCGCCCTCGAACTCGGTCCGATGGGGATCCGCATCAACAACCTTGCGCCGGGCGCCGTCGAGACCGACATCAACAGGGAAGTGATCGACGAAATCGGCAGGGACAAGTTCGGCGAATGGATTCCCCTGGGCAGGGTGGCCAGGGTCGATGAAATGATAGGCCCGGCTCTCTTCCTGGCTTCCTCTGCATCGTCCTATGTAAACGGGTCTACGCTCTATGCCGACGGCGGGTACATGCTCAACCTCGTCCGCTACCGGCCCTGAAGGAGTCCTGCAATGTCTGATTATGTTGATATGGAACGGGACTCACGGTTACGGCGCGACATGCGGGCTGCGGGACTCAAGGCGATTCTCGCCTGGTTTCCGGAAGACCTTGTCCTGACGGGAGGAAGCTGGCCCTGTCTCGGCATGAATCTCTGCCTGTATCCGGCGGAAGGCCAGCCGGTCTATTATCTTTCGACCCCCGAGCCGGACGATGTGGTTCCCGAGGGCTTCCTGGCGCGCAGGTTCCCGATCCAGAGTGGCAACTGGAGCGCCCTCCGCTCGATGCTGGCGGCCGATCTGCAAAGGCTTGGAGTCGCAGGACCGGGGATCGCCCGCGATGGCGGCCAGCATGCTGTCACCAGCTTTCCGGGCGAGACACCAGTCTTCGGTAATGAAGCTATTAGTATGATATTGGATGGAGTCAGGACCTGCGATGCGAATGATTTGTTCACGGAGGCAGGGCTCCGCAAGACCCCGCTTGAAATCGGGCGCATCCGCAGGGCCAATGCGGTGGCAGGGGCTGGACTTGCCGCCTTCTACGCCGGTCTCCGGGCCGGCGCCTCCGAAGCGGAGATCGCCGCTGCGGTCGAGGGGGCCATCCAGTCCCGTTCCGGCAAGGATGGCTGCCGCACGGCAAGGGCATGGGCGATGGTGCAGGGTGGTGAAAATATCCTCAATAGCGGAACCTTCAGCCGCTCTTCAGGCAATGTCCATCGCGATGGCGACCTTGTCCTCCTCGAACTGGGCACCTGCGTCGATGGTTACTGGAGCGACCTGACCAGGACGGGCTGTGTCGGTGCGGCCAATGACAGACAGCGTTTCCTTCTCAAGGCGGTCAAGGGGGCCCAGGCTGCGGCCATCGGGGCAATACGCCCAGGGGTGACCCACGAGGCTGTCGATGCGGTTGCAAGATCGCATCTGGAAGCTCTGGGCCTCGGCGCAGGCTTTACTCACAATTGTGGACATCATGTTGGCTTCCGCTACCACGACCGGGGCCCTGCCCTGCAAAAAGGCAGTGTTTCTCCGCTTTCGGAAGGCATGGTGATCACGGTCGAGCCGGGCTGTTACGGCGCGGATTTCGGTGGCGGCTCCCGCTTCGAGGACAATGTACTGGTAACCGCGAATGGTTCGGAGGTCTTGTCTCCCATGGATATCACATGGCCCGGATGATCCGGGTAGGCTTGGTTACCTTCGATTTTCCGCCCCAGTATCGACGGGCGGATGTGGCGGCAAGGCCCACGGCCATCGACAGCAAACTTGGCGCCGCAATCGGAGCTGCCGGGATCGAGGTCGTGGCTCCCGTCGCAGAACTGGCCGTGCGCGATCCAGGCGCCTCAGGGGGGATCCGCGATCTCCGCGATCTTGCCAACTGTCTTGATGTGCTGCGTTCGCGCAGGGTCCAGTGCCTGGTGATCGAGGTCTTCCACTGGGCACGGCTTTCACTCATCAACCAACTTGTCGGCGACCTCGACCTGCCCGTTGCAGTCTTCGCGGTGGTCGGGGATGGATGGAACGGAGTGCCTTGTACCTCCGCGATTGTCGGGGGGCTCAGGGAAGTTCCACGGAACCGTCCTGCCACCCTTGCGGAAGCCTTCCTCGGCGCCGCGGTCGGGGACCTCCTTCGCTGGATCGCGGGTGCCTCGGCGCTCTCAAGGATGCGTTCGTCGCGCGTAATGCTCTGGGGCGGTGGTTATGGAGCCGAGATGGGATATGCCCGCAGCGATCCAGCGGCACTCGAAGGCCTGTTGCTCGGCGAGGTGATGACCGAGCAGGAAGAGGTGCTGACCAGGAAGGCGGCGGCCGTCATCGACAAGGACCATGGGCGGATTGAGACCTTCCTGGCCTGGCTTGCCGCCAATGGATGCTCCATCCAGCGCGATGGCAGGATGGTTACTGACAATTCCCTCGAATTCCAGGTCGCGCTCTACCTTGCTTCGCGGGACAGGCTTGCCGAGCTTGGTGCGGGCGACCCGGCCGGCCAGACCTCCCTCGTGGCTGCTTCCATCAAGTGCCACTACGAAATGTCCATCGGCTGCAGAGGCTGCACGGCCTGCTTCCTCCCGGCCTTCCTTCCCTTCGGCCAGGATTCTGAAGGACCTCGCGACATACTCCCCCTTGCCTGTGAAGGAGATCTCAATGGCGTAGCTGGCCTCGCGCTGCTCCATCAGCTCGCACCCGATGTGCCACCCCTCTTCGGGGATCTGGTCGCCTATCGAAGTGACCATGTGCTGCTTCGGAACTGCGGCGCCTCGTCGGTCTACTGGGCCGGCCTGTCCATGGACCCTGCCGTCTGCCTCCCCCGGACGAGGCTTGGCCCCAACCTGCACGGCGCCTCCGGCGCCGCCCTGGGCTATGATACGCCAGCCTGTCCTGACGTCACCTTTGTCCGGCTCTTCCGGGAGGCGGGCAGTTTTGCCATGCTTGTCGGCGAGGGCCGTGTGCTTGCCGAAGAAGCTGACTCGCATTATGACGACCCCTGGCCCCATGCCAGGCTGGATCTCGGCGTTGATACCGGGCTTCTTTTCAAGGCCATGCCCTGCAATCATGGTTCAGTGAGCCGAGGGAGGCTGGCGCACGAGATCGAGCTGTTCTGCGCCCAGGCCGGCCTCCCGGTCTTCCGCTGCGACACGGAGACGGGTTTGAGGGAATTAGTACTTTCGCGGGGAAGGAGTGCCCAGGGCCGACTGTAATGCGGACCGACAATCCGGCCTGTACGAAAGCCTGGTCTGGCGAAGACCGCGGCGGCTTCCTTATTCCTTCAATAACCGCAGCAGGGAGCCAGGACTGCGTCTGCGGGACGGTACCTTGCCACTTCTTGCCGGACTGCCGCGCGGTCGAAATCGCCGATATCATCGACAACTTTCACATATCCCAAAGCTTTTCCCGATGCATTCCGGAACGTGAAATCCGCCATGACCTCGGGAAAGCGGGCATCGTGCGCGGCTGAAGATACATCAATGCGGGCCTCATGTCCCGGGAACTCGATGATCGTGCGTTCCTCTGTTAGCCCCGGCCCTGGAACTATCGAGATGGTCGCGGCTTTGCCTCGCTGCAGCACAAGGATAGCGGGATGAAAGCCATCGGCTTCCACGCGAAGCTCGACCCGCTGGATCGGGCCGTCCATCCGGGCGGCAACCATTTCCGAGGTTGGCACCGGTCCAGACGAGCCAAGCGAAATACGCTGCAGGGCCGCAGTCGTCGGCAGGGGCAGGGCAATGTCATCCACAACCAGGATGCTGCTTTTGATCATGCCCATCCAGCAGGAATAGCCGTACTCGCCTGAAAGTTGCGGAGTGAATTCCACGATCGTGTCGCCGCCGAGCAGCCTGGCCGAGATCCCGAGCTCAGGGGCGGCGAACTTCTCGTTGCAGGCGCTCAGCACTTCCTCGCTGGCGTGGATGGCCCAGCGGACGGGAATGCCCCGTTGTACTGCGATAGGGGCATAGGAATTCGCCGAGGTATTCGTGGAAAGGTACTGGCGACCCTTCGAAACAATTGCCACCGTAAAGCCATTTTTAACGGGATTTGGCATGCTGACAGCTCCATTGCCGCAGCCCCCAAAGGTCAGGGCAAGGGCAGCTCCCGCCATTGCCCTGCAGGCAACCTTGTTGAAACATAGCCATCGAGAAACCTCTTGTCCGGAAACCCTCATTGTCTGTTGGTCTCGCTTTGCCCCATTTCCGGCAGAATGCCCGTTCCTGGTTTCGTAAGGCTGGGGCGGCCTTGCTGGCTTTCCTTGGCGGCCAGCCACAGGGCGCTGTCCTGAACCTGGGTTCAGAAAACTGAAGAGCCTGCACCTCATACTACCAAGATCAGGACGGAGACTGCAATGGACAACAATCCCGAGGGGAGCCCCGAATAGCGATGTCTGTCTGGCTCAGAAGCTGGATCAAGCGTCTGTCAGACCAGACGATCCATAGAGATTTTTCTTGACGGATGTGAAAAGAGGTGTACAGTAACCTAAGTTGTCTGGAATCTGAGATATAAGATATCTGATCCCAGATCTTTTGATTACGCTCCTTGACGCAGCACGAAAGCCCAAGCTGCATCTCTGTAGGAAAAGGGGATGGATCCATCCCATCCTGGCAAGAAAACTGAGCACTCAGCGAGGCATCGATGGCGAAGGCAAGTCATTCCGAAGGGGTCGATAAAAGGAAGCAATCAAGGATCGGAGCCATCTTCAAGGGCATCATCGGTTCCCGCGAAAGCGGTATCGCCATTCCCCTGATTCTCCTCGTGGTGGTTGTCAGCATCGTGAACCCGGTGTTCCTCAATATCGACAACCTGCTCAACATCGCCCGGCAGATTTCCTTCACCTTTATCATCGGTATTGCGATGACTTTCGTGTTGCTCGCCGCAGGGCTCGACCTTTCCGTGGGGTCGGTGCTGGCCTTGGGCGGCGTCATGTGCGGCCTTGTGCTGAGGGCCCTCATGGTCAGCCAGCCGCTCTGGCTCGCGATCGGTGCCGGCATCCTGGTCGGTGCTGCGATAGGAGCGCTGGCGGGATTGTTCAACGGCATGGTGATCACTCGCTTCAAGATTCCCTCGTTGATAGTCACGCTTGGCATGATGTACATCGCCCGTGGCATCGTGCAGGTCCTGACACGGGGCAATCCTGTCTATCCGTTCCCTGATGGATTCAACGAGATCGGGCAGGGCTATCTTTTCGCTGTTCCCAATGTCGTGTACGTGGCCCTGGTGCTCGGTCTGCTCGCCCACGTCGTGCTTACACGGACTCCTTTCGGGCGCGCTGTCTTCGCGATCGGCGGCAATATGGAGACCGCGCGCCTGTCGGGTCTCAACGTCAACAGGATACTTACCTGGGTCTACGTGATCTGCGGAGTGGCCTCCGGATTGACCGGAGTGCTGACGGCATCGAGGCTGGCTTCGGCCCTGTCGAACGCGGGTACCGGCATGGAACTCCAGGTCATCGCGGCCTGCATCATCGGCGGTACCTCCATGTTCGGCGGTTCCGGTTCGATACTGGGAACCCTCATCGGGGCTGCCTTCATGTCGATCATCGCAAATGGAATGATCCTCATGAAGATCTCTGTCTACTACCAGAGCATCGTGATCGGGGCGATCATCATCCTTGCCGTGGGAATGGACCAATTCAGGCGAAGACGCGGAGGGATGCTCGGTGGCTGAGACCAGGGAAGTCGCGGAGGACATCGTCCTCCGGATGCAGAACATCACCAAGCGCTTCTTTTCCATCACCGCCCTGGATTCGGTGAGCCTTGACCTGCGGCGCGGGGAGATACATGCATTGGTAGGCGAGAACGGCGCCGGAAAATCGACCCTGATGAAGATCCTCAGCGGGAGCTACGCTTCCGCACTCTACGAAGGTTCGATCGAGGTCAATGGCAGGCAGGTCTCATTCGCGAGCACGCACGACGCG
>JBAXTA010000237.1:0-7252 GCA_037130415.1 Spirochaetota bacterium | reverse complement strand
AATAGTCGCCGGAAGGGCGGACGAGCTGTTTGCGCGTTTTGGGGCGGAGGGGCGTGGGCGGGGTGAATTCGCCCTGCTTGTCGCCCCGAAGCAGAAGGACCGTTCTTTTTCCGAAGAGTGAGTGAATATTCACTTTTTGGCATTCAAGGGACTGGTTTGCGTTGCCGCGAGCCAGATACCTCTCCGGGAAGGCGAAAAGTTCTGCTTTTCGTCTTTTGCGAGCTGCTCTTGAAAGGTCTCCAGAAAATAGCGTAAACTAAAGCTGTTCTGACGCCGATAATCGACATGAAAGGCAGGGGCGCATATGACGATTGATCGCCTTAATCCCATGGATCCCATCCGGGAACCAAAGAAACCGAGCGGCGCGGGGTCACCCCAGCGGTCCGGCAAGGGCGATTCCATTTCCATTTCCTCCGACGCGATGGCCAAGGCAGAACTGTTTTCGGCCATGGAGACAACCAAGGCTGTCCCCGACGTCCGTGCCGATCGTATTGCCGAAGTAAAGGCGCGACTCGCCGATCCGAACTACATGAACGACGCCGTCATCTCGATGACTGCCGACAAGATAGTCGATCAGCTGCTCGGCAAGTAGCTGTTGGAGCGACCGTGACCGGTCGGTTTGACCGATAGGCAAGCGGTCCGGGCAAGGATAGAGGGCGGGAGCGTTGTCTTCCGCCCCTTTTTTTTGGGGGAAACTCGATGGCCGATTTCCAGTTCAGCATCCAGCCCAGGGTCTGGCTCGGCGCTGACAGCCTTCTCCGACTGCCGCTCCTCATCGGCGAATTGGCTGCAGAGGGCAGGGCGCTGATTGTTGCAGACCCCCTCCTCCACGAGTCCAAGATAATAGAAAGGGTCTCAGGTCTCCTCGAGGATCGCGGCGTAAAGGTCCTCCTTTTTGACGAGATACCTCAGAAGGCGACAACCCGGGCTGCCGAGGACGCGCTCAGGCTCGCTCGGGGCTCCAAGGCCCCCATCATCATCGCCCTCGGTGGCATCAAGACCATGATGATTGCCCGGACCGCCGCTGTCCTTGCGCGAGAGCGCATCGACGTCGATGCCCTGGTGGATGGGGCAGCCACTTCAGGGCAATCCATTCCCCTCGTTGAGATCCCGACCTCGATACGGCATGGCTTCATGTGCGAAGATGCGCTCTTCCTGGTTGACGCGAGGGATCGTTGTGTCCGTCTTGTCCGGCGCGCAGGGATGGCCCCCAAGGCAGTGCTCATCGACCCGAACCTCTCGATGGGCATCTCCTTCAAGTCGGCAGCTACCTGTATCCTCGACGGGCTTATGGGCGCGATCGAGGGCTACCTCTCGTCCAAGTCCTCCTTTCTTTCCGACCATGTCCTTGAAAAATCGATAGAACTGCTTTCTCATTCCCTGTCCACCTTGATCGCACGCCCCGATGATCCTGGAGTCCGTGCCGAAGCCTGGAAGGGCTCTTTCATGGCAGCCCTCGGCCAAGGCATGTCCGCCCCTGGCATCGGCACCGCTGTCGCCCTTGCGATCAATGCACGGCATGGGGTGCCGAAGTCGAGCCTCGCTGCCATCCTCCTGCCTTATTCGATGGAGTATGGCTCCAAGAGCAGGCTTGAGAAGGTTGTCCGCATCGATGCCCTCTTCCAGGGTGAGGCACCCGACCATAGCGCCTCTGAGTCAGCTTCCCGTGCCATCGAGTGGCTCCGAACGAAACTTGGCCTCCTCAGGATCCCGAGCCGCATCAAGGACTTCGACATATCCCTCGACAGCCTTGTCGAGGCCGCGCGGGATGCCCGCGAGCTCGACTTCGTGAACTACCTGCCACGCACGGTCTCGGTCGATGACGTCTTCGATTTTGTCAAGACTGCGTATTAATAACTAGGCTTATGTTTCCTCCCGAACGCCTCCACAAGCTCTCGCCCGCCCATCGCCTCCGGAAGGTCGCCCTCATGCTGACCGATCTGGAGCGCGGGCTCCTGGCTGGTCAGGGTGCCAGAACGGACTCGGACGGAGCGTTCGCCATCGATGCCGCGCGGGCCATCGATGCCGCGCGGGCCATCGACGCCGCGCGGGCCCTGGTCGGCTTTGCCGAGACGCCACCCGGCGTCATGTCGGCTGCCCGGGCCCTGCTCGAGGCGGCCGATGCCGACAGGCTGCGTGCCATCGACTGTCTTCGGCACGAGTGCTACCGTGAGGGAGGGCAGGCCCCTGCCGACTGGGACCTCCTTGACCCCGACTCAGGTCGCGTCCTGGGGGAGCGGAAGCCGTTTTCAGGCCTCCGCGCCTGGCTCGAGGACATCCGCTCACCCTTCAACATAGGTTCAATGCTGAGGACAGCCGAGGCCTTCGGCTTCGAGGAGATCCTCCTGTCTCCGGGTTGCGCGGACCCTGGGCACCCGCGCGCCGTCCGCTCGGCCATGGGCGCTGACATCCTCGTTCCCTGGAGGCGGGCGGATCCTGGCTGCCTCGATGAATATGGTCCGGCCTTCGCCCTCGAACTTGGCGGAACCGTGCTCGACCTCTTCGATTTCCCCGAGCGAGGCATCGTTGTCCTGGGATCGGAGGAATTGGGAGTTTCTCAGTCAGCGCTCGATCGCTGCGTCCTGGGGAAGGTGAGCATCCCCATGCGGGGAGCCAAGGCTTCCATCAATGTGGGTGTAGCCTTCGGGGTGCTGGCGGCCGCGTGGTCGGGGCGGCTAGGGTAGGGCAGGGGAGTTTCCGGGCGGCAGGTTCTCCAGGACGAGTTGAACATGATCCGCCACCCGGCTACCATGCCCCATGCCCTTCGAACCGAGCCCCCTGTCCTTTGCCCTCCTTGTACCCGCTGCCGCTGTCGCAGGCTTTGTCGACAGCATCGCCGGTGGCGGCGGCATCATCACCCTGCCGGCCCTCCTCGCAGCGGGACTCCCCCCGCACCTGGCCCTCGGCACCAACAAGCTCCAATCGAGCTTTGGAAGCCTCACGGCGATGCTGCGCTATCGAAGGGCCGGCCTCATCCGCCTGCGCTCGCTTGTTCCCGGCATCGCGGCGACCGCGCTCGGGGCGGCCCTCGGTGCGCTGACGGTCGGGGCCCTGGATGCCACCGTGCTCAAGATCCTCATCCCTGCGCTGTTGCTCGTAATTGTGATATTCTTGGCCCTGAAACCCCGCTTCGGCATGGAAATGGGGACGCAACGTCTTCCATGGCTGCCCTTCTGGATATCAGGCGGACTTGTCCTCGGTTTCTATGATGGTTTCTTTGGCCCTGGAACAGGTACCTTCTGGGCGATAGCCCTTGTCGCCTTCGCAGGGCTCGACATGAGGGGAGCGACCGCCCACACGAAGGTAGCCAACTTCACAAGCAACATCGTCTCACTTGTGGTCTTCACGCTCGCCGGAACCATCGTCCTGCCGCTCGGCCTGGCGATGGGAGCCGCCCAGGCACTCGGCGCCTGGGCCGGGAGCCATTTGGTGCTGAAACGCGGCGCAGGCCTCGTTCGCGGCGTCCTGATGGCAATGTCTGCCTGCATCGTCATATATATAGTGCTGCGGTACTGGATGATCCGATAGGGGATTTCCAGCACGTTCGCCTCTTTGACATCCATTTCCCTTGGGTTTATACTCCGCGCCATAGTCTAGCCCTACAAGGGAGGTTTTCATGGCCAAGGTTGAACTCAGGAAGATCGGGAAGGTGTACGAAGGCAACGTCCGTGCAGTCGACGATGCCAACATCACCATCGAGGACAAGGAGTTTGTCGTCTTCGTCGGGCCCTCGGGCTGCGGCAAGTCGACGACGCTCCGCATGGTCGCAGGACTCGAGGACATCACCGAGGGAGAGCTCTTCATCGACGGAAAACTCGTCAATGATGTTCCGCCCAAGGACCGCGACATAGCGATGGTCTTCCAGAACTACGCGCTCTATCCCCACATGACGGTCTACGACAACATGGCCTTCGGACTCAAGATCAGGAAGATCGCGAAGGCCGAGATCGAGCGCCGCGTCCGTGACGCCGCACGGATCCTGGACATCGAGAAGCTTCTCGACCGCAAGCCGAAGCAGCTTTCAGGCGGTCAGCGCCAGCGTGTCGCTGTCGGCCGCGCCATCGTGCGCGATCCCAAGGTCTTCCTTTTTGACGAACCCCTCTCCAACCTCGACGCCAAGCTCCGTGTACAGATGCGGGCCGAGCTGATCGAGCTCCACGACCGACTCCAGGCTACCATGATCTATGTCACCCACGACCAGGTCGAGGCCATGACGATGGGCGACAAGATCGTCGTCATGCGTGACGGCAAGGTCAACCAGATAGGATCCCCGCTCTATCTGTACAATCACCCCATCAACAAGTTTGTCGCTGGTTTCATCGGCTCTCCGCCCATGAACTTCCTCAATGTCAAGGTGATCGAGGAGGGCGGCAAGGTCATGGTCGACGAGGGTTCCTTCAAGGTCACTCCCGCTCTCGACCACGTGTCGCTTCTCAAGCCCTACGTCGGCAAGGAAGTCTCCTTCGGGATCCGCCCTGAGGACATCCCCTGCGTCGAGGGCGGCTCCCAGCCCACCGAGCACGGCGTGATCGGAGCGAAGGTCACGGTCGTCGAGCCCTTGGGCGCCGAAATCCACCTCTACGCCACGACGCCCACCCAGTCGATGGTGGCCCGGGTTCCTCCGAGCCACATCTTCAAGATAGGCGATTCAGTGCACTTTACGCCTGTCATGGAGAAGGCCCGCTACTTCGATCGCGACACAGAACTTTCCATCCTCCCGGTGAAGCAGGACGAAAAAGCCTAAGTATCCAGACGCGACAAGATCGTGATGATGCCGTGCCTCCATGGCCTTGGCAAACGAAGCCCGCGCATTGCGCGGGCTTCGTCATCTCAAAGGAAGGGGGGACTGCGCTCTGCCTTGTCCAGTCATCCTGCCTCCCGTATAGTGAGGCTGATGATGAACGATCTAGATGCGAGGATCCGTTCCCTCATCGATACCATCAAGGATATCGGGGGTGAGGGCGAAGAGGTCTACCTGACCATGGGACGCCTGTTTCCGGCCATGATAGCCGAAGCAGATCGATCCAACCTGATAGGCGAACAGGCGCTCAGGGAGTTTGAGGGCAGGAATGCCCAGCGTGGTGGCCGCAGTCTGGACGAGATGAACTCCTTCGCCCTCGAGTCCAGTAGCCTTTTCAAGAAGTTGCACGATCATGATGAAATCTTCCTCGACAGGATCAGCCAAAGCATCGAAAAGCTCTCGATCCTCGACGGACTGATACAGGGTGTCCGTTCAGATTCTGAGGAAATGGAGATCATCTCCCTCAACGCGATGACGGTGGCCCTCAAGTCGGGCTCAGCGGGCAAGGCCTTCTCGGTCATCACGGACGAACTCAAGCGCCTGTCCTCCCAGACCATCCTCCTCACCGAGATGATCACCGGCCGGGGCAAGTCCCTCCTCGAATTCTTTGGTCGCCTTCGCGACACCCTCCTGGAGCTTGACCAATTCCAGGACCAGTTCTTCGGCCAGCTCGAGCAGGGCCTGTCTGCCTCGTTTTCCAGCCATCGTTCCGATCTTGCTGAGATCAGGAGACTTTTCTCCATGCTCCTTGGCGAGGCACTGGCGGTGAAGGATCCCCTCCAGGCTATCCTTGAGGATATCCGGCTCCGGGATCTTGTTCGCAATTCACTAGCCCAGGTTGTCATCTCGCTTGACGAGGCTGGAAAATCATCGAAAGCAGGGATCAAGGGAGATGAGGCGATCATCGATGACCGGGCGGCCAACATCAGGTCCGCGGCCCGGCTTTCTGCCGACCGGCTCAGGGATATCATAGAAAAGCTCGAAACAAGCGCCAGGCTCTTCCAATCCGGCATCGACAAGGTCGATGTGCGGATTTCCGACATCGAAGAACGGAGAGCCACGTATTCCACTCCATTCACTGGAGCTGGGCAGGCCGCCCCAGGGGCGACCTCAGCGCATGATTTCAGCGCTGGGGCAGCCCGATACCTTGATTTCAAGAAGCATGTCATCACGACGGCGCGACGCCTTGCCGAGCAAGTACGGGAACTCGATGATTCTTTCAAGGGTCTGGCTTCACTCCTTTCACGGTTCAAGAATATCGTCGTTGCATCACGCATCGAGATTGCCAAAAACCGTTCTCTCGGCAGCGTGACCACCACGGTGATGGGAATGGTCACCCTTACAGGCCGGATCGAAGCGGATGTTTCAGGCGCCATGGCTACGACGAAGGACTTCATCAAGATCGCCATGGTGGCGATCGAGGAATACGCCGAGAGCGGGAACGAGCCCAGGGGGCCTATCCGCGCTTCCGTCGCCGATGGGCCTGGCGCTGGTCGCAGCTTCCTCCCAGGCAGGTCCAGAGGACCGGAGACCGGGACGCTCAACGCTACCTTGGACATCCTTGCTGGCGATATCCATTTCCTCGAGACGGAGCGGAGTTCGACACGAAGTGCTATAGACAGCTTTGTCCTGTTTTCTCCGGAATTCCTTGAGTACATCAATGAGGCCCGGATGCTGCAGGAATCGCTATTCAGGCTGTTGCAGCGTATGCAGGCAGCGCAGGGAGAATTGCCCGGTCTTGCCTAGGACTTCTCCTCCCCCGGCGGCGACGTCGGCGCAATGGAGCTGCTCTGGACCCGCTGTCCCCTAGGGCCCTCCCGATTGACCCACAGGAGCTTTCCAGGATATCAACTTGTCCTCACCCCGCTCCGGGTTTTCCGTCCGGGGGTTGTTCCGATTGGCGGAATGGCACAGTCGTAAGGAAAACCCAATCCAGACGTGGCGCAGAAAGCACCTCGTCGCCAGCTCCCAGGAGGACAGAGATATGGCAGTAAAGATGAGACTCAAGCGCTTCGGTTCCAAGATGCGGCCCTTCTACCGCATTGTCATCATGGATTCACGCACGCCCCGCGATGGTCGCACCATCGAGGAGATCGGCCTCTACCACCCCATAGAGGTGGAGGGTAAGCAGATCACCATCGACGAGGCCAAGGCCAAGGAGTGGCTCGCCAAGGGTGCCCAGCCCACCGATACGGTGCGAGGCCTCCTCAACCAGAAGGGCATCCACGTCAAATAGGTCTTTCATGGAAGATCAGGGATCACCACGGGGCTTTGCTCCGTTTTTGGTCCAGTTCATCCGCGCCCCAAGGAGTTTCCAGTGGAACGCGATCTCGTTGAATATATAGCCAAGTCCTTGGTCGATGATCCCCAGGCGGTGATAATCAATGTCATTGAGCAGGAACGTGCAACCATCCTCGAACTGCGGGTTGCCCAGGAGGATGTGGGGAAGGT
>JBAXTA010000236.1:0-7256 GCA_037130415.1 Spirochaetota bacterium | reverse complement strand
AGGGCCACTGCCTCGCGCTCAGCCCTGAGAAGGGCGGCCGCCGACACCAGCTCGACTCCCATCCCGAGTGGAAGGCCGGAGTAGCTTGAATAGTCGAAGCCCAGTCCACCGCGCAGCCTGATGAGTTCTGCCGCCGCCTCGTGGCAGACCAGGGGGTTGTCTCCTGTGGCGCGGAGCACCAGCCCGTCTCCGAGGCCGAAGGCCCTGATGGCATCGCAGTAGCGGGAAAGGACATCCTCGGCCGAACCCACCACGAGGGCAAAGCCATTCCTCGCCGCGACCGGCCCCAGCTCAGACGCGCTGGCCGCGTCGGTAGCCAGTATCCGGGAGTCCGCCGGCACGAGAGACAGGCGCGCAAGGGCCATGTCAAGCATGGTCGCCCCACCCAGGGGCAGGAGGGTCTTCCGGGGAAGCCGCGTCGAGCCTAAGCGTGCCTGTACGATGATGCCCAGCGGGCCGATGGCCAACGGGCTGGCGACGGCAGCCAACGGGCTGGCGACGGCAGCCAACGGGCTGGCAGCCCTAGGGGCAGCGGCGACCCTTGGGGCGCAATCCTGGGTGCTCACCGGGCATCGTCCTCCCAGAGATCGACGAGGCTGTTTGCGTCCGAACGGAAGCGGTAGCGGTTAAGTGCCACCCACTCACGCGCCGCCTTGAACTCGGCGAGGGCCTGGAGGGGCTCACGCCGTCGTGAAAGGAGGTACTCGAAGCGGCGGCGGCGCGAGAGGACAGCCGTGTCGCCCCGGAACTGTGGAGCGACATTCTTGAGCCAGAACCAGCGGTAGTCGGCGTCGATGGACTCGTCCGCCTCGGGCGGGGCTTCATCATAGTTGACGCGAAGGGCCTGGGCGAGGCGGATCTCCTCACCCCAGAGCCAGGCGCGGAAACCAAAGTCCAGGCGCTGCCAGAAGGGGTTGGCCAGCCTGCCGTCGTAGCCGCCCAGGAGCGTGAATCGCTCCTTCGAATAGATGCCACAGTAATCAAAGGGATAGAGGCTCGCAGTACCGTCCTTGCCGGCCGACAGGGGGAGGATCTTGAGGCTCGTGTGATGAAGGGCGGGGGTGGCAGCGGTAGGTATTGGCTCGCCCTTCCCCGAGCTGAGGAAGGGCGCAAGGCAGAGGAGGTCCTGCTCCACAAGGCGCTCGAAAAAACGGCCCGATAGGCCAGCAGTCGTCAAACCCATGTCGTTCCACAGGACAAAGACATAGGGCGCGCTCGATTCCCTGATGGCAATGTTGACGCGGGTGCCCATGTCTGCCGGAGCGCCCAGCACGATAAAGCGCAGCCTCGGGAAGCGCTGGCAGAGGGTCTCGACGTCGAAGAGCTCGCCCTTTTCCTCGACGCAGAGGATGGAGTCGAAGCCAAGCTTGTCGAAATCGTGGAGGGTTTCGCTGCGGAAAAGCCTCGGACCCCTGTCGAGGATAACAAGGGATACAGGCACTCCCGCAGGGCCAGATGTACCACGCGAGCCCCCCACGACCGTGTAGGGCACCGCCCCGTCGCTAAGCGTTATAGGTATAGTATTCATCACAATCCTTGCAGTCCTCGGGAAGCTCGCCAGAACAGTGTGAGCCATGCATCGCCGCGCCGGACTCCCAAATTCGCGCGAGCTCTGATTCGAAGAATGCCGGCGTCCCCGAATCCTCAGGCGAGAGGCCCGCGAAAAGGTTTCCGAGGCTGCCTGTGTCTCTGGTGAGTTCACGGCAGGGAGGCACTCCTCCGTCCATGAGGATGGAAAGGTCGCGGGCGAGGTGCCAGCAGGGCTTCCGCACAAGGGGCGAAAGGTCGGCGACCTTCCGCTCGGGAAGGAGTCCGGCAAAGCGGGAGTACTTCTGCACGATGACCTTGTCGCTTCTCTTTTTCCAGCCGCGCCAGAAGGCCTCGAGTTCCTCTTCATTGTCTACGGTACGGAGCATCTGCGGATGCGTCTGCTGCGGCCACAGGGCAAGGAGGCGGTCGACACAGGCCTGGGCCTCCGTCCAGCCCTCCCCCCGGAGCTTCTGGTACATTTCTGGCGTTGCTGCATCGAGGGAAACAATCCAGTCGATGCGGTCAGGATGACTGGCCGCAATGGCCTCCAGGATGCCAGGCCCCCAGCCGAGGCCCGAGGTTTCCACGATGAGGGAGAGGCCCGGCCTCGAAAGCACCGCGTCGACAAGCTTCGGGAACTCCGGGTGAAGGGAGGGCTCCCCCCACAGCGAAAGATCGACGACCGCGTCGCCGGAAATGGCCGCCAGGCCGCCCATCAGGGCGTCGAAGCGCGCCAGGGGCATGAAATCCCGTCGCTTCAGGATGCTGGCGCCAGCGGCAGCGCCCAGGGTCGGCCAGGGGCAGAAGGCACAGGCCTGGAGGCAGCCTCCCACGATTTGCACCCCCACGAAGGCGGGCAGGGTGCGCGCGAGCTCGGGACGCAAGGGGATCATATCAAGGGCGCTGTCTACGTCCCTGAGTCCCGCTGCGAGGAAGCGCTCCACCAGAAGGAGGTTCCGCTTCGTGTCGCAGGCCAGGACAATCCGGCGGTCGCGGAGGTCCTTCGGAGATATCTCAGTCTCGATGTCAAAGGAGTTTATATCGCCCTGGATGACCGTAAACAGCCAGTCACGCGCGGGAGGGCGCGGGGACTTCGCGGCGAGGGCCTGAAGGGCGGGCACTATCCTCGGATGCACGATCTCAGGCGAGAGGCCCGTCGGATAGCCGTCGGCAAAGGAATACTCCGCGCGATATCGCCGGTGCGAGGCAAGCATCTTCAGGGTGAGGCCCAGGTCAAGGAAGGGCTCATCGCCTTTGACCAGGACAAGGGCTTCGGGGGCTTCTCCGAGGCTGGCGCAGAAGGCCTGGGCCTCCTCGAGGACAGCGGCGTCAGTCCACGACTGCCTCTGGAGCACGTGGCAGCCTGTGTCGGGCAATTCAAGGCTACCCTGAAGAAGGCGGCAGGCCACCACGTCGGGGATAGCCCTCGCATAGGAGAGGACACGCTCAAGGGCTGAAGGACCTCCCCCAAGCGGGACGAGGGCCTGCTCTGTCATAGATCCGGCATATATGAGGACGGCGGTACGCATGGATAACTCCATTATCGGCGTCCGCGAATTCCCCCGATACGGGAATACCCGCGCAAGCCCCCAATTTTCACGCCTTACCACACAGGCGTGAATATAAGTATATACCGTTTCACAGAAATCAGCCAACGACTCCTGTCTTTTCCCCCTTGCGCCAGTGGGCTATGTCCCAATACATTGTGGAGGAGCAGTCTTCCACCACTATAGAAGGTAGACTATCCGGAAAATGTTGGGCTTTGCTGGAGGGATTATGAAAATAGGCCGCTTCTTTACCTCGAAAGGAAATGGCCCCTACGAGGGTATCGAATGGCAGACCAGGACGAGCGAAATCCGCAATCCTGATGGCCGGACTGTCTTTAAAATGGAAGGAGCCATCGTCCCAGGAGGCTTTAGTCCAATAGCTGCGGACATCCTGGCCCAGAAGTACTTCCGCAAGGCGGGAGTGCCGGCCGATCGGGCCGAGGAATGGCGAACGCGGGTCCCCGCCAGCCAGCAGAGCCTGGCAGGGACCTCCCCGAAACCTGGTGCCGAACACGACGCGCGGCAGGTTTTCCACCGCCTGGCCACGACCTGGCTCCAGTGGGGCAAGGGAGCGGGCTACTTTGACGGCAAGGAAGACGAGTCTGCTTTTTACGACGAGATCGTCTACATGCTCGCCCACCAGATGGCCGCGCCCAATAGCCCTCAATGGTTCAATACTGGCCTCAACGCAGCCTACGGCATCGAGGGTCCGCCCCAGGGCCACTTTTATGTGGACCCAGTCTCTGGCGAGGTGAAAAAGAGCGAGTCAGCCTATGCGCGGCCCCAGCCCCACGCCTGCTTCATCCTCGACATCCAGGACGACCTCGTCAACGAGGGCGGCATCATGGACCTGGTGACCCGGGAAGCCCGCCTGTTCAAGTATGGCTCGGGCACCGGCTCGAACTTCTCACGGCTCCGAGGAAAGAACGAGCACCTTTCCGGGGGTGGCGTATCGAGCGGCCTTATTTCCTTCCTCAAGATAGCAGACCGCTCCGCCTCAGCCATCAAGTCAGGCGGGACGACACGCCGCGCCGCCAAGATGGTCATCCTCGACGACGACCACCCCGACATCGAGACCTTCGTGAACTGGAAGGCCGAGGAAGAGTACAAGGTCGCCAGCCTCGCTGTCGGTTCGGCGGTGCTGAGGCGACACGGTGCTGACATCCTCGCGGCTTTCAAAGGCCACGGGCTCGAAGGTGATGCGCGGCTCTCCTTTACCGCCAACCCCGCGCTGCGCCGCGCTGTCCGCGATGCCCTCCGCTCGGGTGTCCCTGCGCCCTGGCTGCACCAGCAACTGTCGCGCTTCCGCCAGGGCGACGAGAGCCTCGACCTGCCTGGCTACGACACTTCCTGGGAGGGCGAGGCCTACAACACGGTAGCCGGCCAGGCTTCCAACAACTCCGTCAGGCTCTCCAACGAATTCATGAAGGCCGTCCTCGAAGGCGGCGAGTGGTCGATGACCAGCCGCACGAATGGCTCCATCATGAAGACCATCAAGGCGCGCGAGCTCTGGGACCAGATCGCCAAGGCTGCCTGGCAGTGCGCCGATCCGGGGCTCCAGTACCATGGGACGGTCAACGAGTGGCACACCTGCCCCGCCGACGGGGAAATCCGCGCCTCCAATCCCTGCTCCGAGTACATGTTCCTCGACGACACGGCCTGCAACCTCGCCTCGCTCAACCTTCTGGGCTTCTACGATGCAAAGACCGGGAAATTCGACGACGCGGCCTATCGCCACGCCATCCGCCTCTGGACCCTCGTGCTCGAGATCTCCGTAGTCATGGCCCAGTTCCCCTCTTCCGAGATAGCCCGGAGGAGCTACGACTACCGCACCCTCGGCCTGGGATTCGCCAACCTCGGTTCCCTCCTCATGGTCATGGGGCTCGCCTACGACTCCGACAAGGGCCGCGCCGTGGCGGCTGCCCTTTCGGCCATCCTCTCGGGAGAGGCCTACGCGCAGTCAGCGCGCATGGCAGGGGCCTGGGGTCCCTTCGCGCGCTATGAGGCCAACCGGGAGCACATGCTCCGCGTCATCCGGAACCACCGCCGCGCGGCCACCGCCGCGCCGGCGTCCGAGTACGAGGCCCTCACCGTACTTCCGACGGGGCTCCGCTCCGAAAACTGCCCCGCCAACCTCGCGAAGGCCGCGAAGGAGTCCTGGGACGAGGCCCTCGCCCTCGGGGAAAAGCACGGCTACCGAAACGCCCAGGTCACCGCGATTGCCCCAACTGGTACGATCGGCCTCCTCATGGACTGCGACACCACCGGTGTCGAGCCCGACTACGCCCTGGTGAAATTCAAGAAGCTCGCAGGAGGGGGCTACTTCAAGATCATCAACACAAGCGTGCCCCCGGCCCTCCGTGCCCTGGGCTACCCCGAGGCCGCGATCGGGGACATCGAGATCTACGCCCTCGGCCACGGCAGCCTGCGGAGGGGCGGGACCTCGGGCCTCACCGTCGAGAGCCTGCTGGCCAAGGGCATCCCGGCCGCCGCCCTCGACAGGGTTGAGGCCGCGCTCAAGGGGGCCTTTTCCCTTGACTCCTGCTTTGCCCCCCACGTCCTGGGCCCCGACTCGTACAAGGCTATCGGAGTCCCCGAATCCACCTACCGCCTGCCGGGATTTTCCCTCCTCCGCCACCTCGGCTACACCGAGGCCGACATCGAGGAGGGCGAGCTCTGGGCCTGTGGCACCATGGGCGTAGAAGGCGCACCGGGCCTTGCGCCCGAGCACTTCGGCGTCTTCGACACCGCCACGCCCTCGGGCAAGCGTGGAACGCGCGCGATAGCCTGGGTAGCCCACGTCGCGATGATGGCCGCCGTCCAGCCCTTCATCTCAGGCGCCATCTCCAAGACCATCAACATGCCGAATTCAGCCAGTTATGAGGATGTAAAGGGAGCCCACCTCCTGGCCTGGAGGTCCTGCCTCAAGTCCATCGCCCTCTATCGTGACGGGTCGAAGCTCTCCCAGCCGCTGGCAGCCCTCGCTCCAGGAGCAGATTCACTCGCCGACTCCATTGTGGCCCTCCAGTCGGAGAGCGAGGACTTTGCGGAGCCTGTGGCCAAGGCCCATGCCGAGCGACAGGGTCAGGGCCGGCTCTTCCGCGAGGAATCGCCCGAACTTCCCGGCATGCCAGCGGCTCCCCGCGGAAGGCGAAGGGCCCTGCCCAACAGGCGCGCCGGCTATACCCAGAAGGCAAAGATCTCCGGACACTCGGTCTTTGTCCGCACCGGCGAGTACGAGGACGGAGGGCTCGGGGAGATATTCCTGGACATGCACAAGGAGGGCGCAGCCTTCCGCTCCATCATCAACTCCTTCGCCATCGCGGTGTCGCTCGGACTCCAGTACGGTGTGCCCCTCGAGGAGTACGTCGACGCCTTTACCTTTACCCGCTTCGAGCCCAACGGCATGGTCCAGGGCCACGACTACATCAAGATCTCCACGAGTGTCCTTGACTATGTTTTCCGTGACCTTGCGATCGCCTATATGCAGCGTCACGACCTCGGGCAGGTCAAGCCAGAAGACCTTGAAGCCACCGGGATGCAGTCCCAGCCCATGCGCTCCATGGGAATCGTAGGCAAGCCCCACGACGAAGGCCACCACGAGCGGCAGCCGCAGGGCGTGCCTGCACAGAAGTCTGCGGCCGCCAACCCGGCTGTCAATCCTCCTGGGCGCGAAAGCGTGCGGAGTGCGAGGATCAAGGGCTTTGAGGGGGATCCCTGCCCTGTGTGCGGCAATATGACGCTGGTGAGAAATGGGACCTGCCTGAAATGCGAGACTTGCGGGTCGACGACGGGGTGCAGTTGATTGGGCTTTACATGAGGGCGTTGTAAGAACTGAAAGAGCGGGGCCTGTCATCCAAAAACATACCCCCGCAAGCGGGGGCACGTTTTTGGATGACACCCGCGCTGTTGCTGTCCTTGCATGCGCTTCGCGGGGTTTGGCCAATCAGGGTCTCCCCTGGGCGGCCGCGAGACACGCATTTCGGGCGTGGCCATCACATCACTGTAGCCGGGGGAGACTGGGATGCGGCAACATGTGCGTGCATGCATCGAGCTAGGCAGCGGTACTGGGGGCAAGGACGCGGGCTGTGGCGCGTAGCTAGCGTGCACAGGCTTGTCACGCATTTCGGGCGCTGCGCGCCACGACTGGGCTGTGGGGCGGGGGATGGTTTTTCGAGT
>JBAXTA010000235.1:0-7382 GCA_037130415.1 Spirochaetota bacterium | reverse complement strand
GCGGCTACAACAACTCCATCATCAGGTACGTGGAAGAGAACACAGTCCACGGCTCCATGCTCATGCCCATCGGATTTGTCGGGAAACGTACCTTCGCGGAGAGGAACTATGTATTCCTCGCCGATTTCCCCCTGACGCCGAAGGAACCCTCGATCGCAAACGCGAGGGAGATCGCCAACCTGGTTGTCAGGCTCTACCGTAGTGGCGAGATCGACCGCTTCCGTGTTGTCTTTACACGCATGGTCTCGATGGTCAAACAGACTGTCGAGGAGATAGACCTACTTCCTCTTTCGCGCGAGAAGATCGTGGAAGTGGATGGCTCGGCCAGGCAGGCTTCGATGATGACGTTTCTTCCCGACGAGGAGACCCTCCTTGACCTCCTGGTGCCAGCCTACCTCAAGGGCATCATCTATGGCGCCCTCATCGAGTCCTACGCCTGTGAGCAGGCCGCTCGAATGACTGCGATGGAATCCTCTTCGAAGAACGCCAAGGAAATGCTTGAACGGCTCCAGCTTCTCTATAACAGGGCGAGGCAGGGCGCGATCACGGCTGAGGTATCAGAGATCGTGGCGGGCGCCGCCGCATTGAACGGATGAACAGGGCAAGCGGGACAAGGGAGTAGCAGCGATGGACAAGAGCAGCGGAAAAGTAGTGCGAATCACGGGCCCGATCCTCGACCTCGAATTCGAGGAAGGGAAGATGCCCGCGCTCCTCAACGCGGTGGAGATAGAGCGTCGTGATGGTTCGAGGCTCCTTGCCGAAGTCCTCCTTCATTCGGGGGATGGCATCGCCCGGTGCGTGGCCATGGAAGCCACGGAGGGGCTCTCCCGCGGGCTCAGGGCCTACGACCTCGGCGGTCCGATCACGGTTCCCGTCGGGAATGAGGTCCTTGGCCGCATGTTCGACGTCGCGGGAAGGCCCATCGACGGCAAGGGCCCTGTGGACTGTGCGCGGTCGCCCATCCATCGCGACGCGCCAGGCCTCGACGAGCAGCGGACCTCCACCGAGATCTTTGAAACCGGTATCAAGGTCATCGACCTTATCGCGCCCTACTCCAAGGGCGGGAAGATCGGCCTCTTCGGTGGTGCAGGCGTTGGCAAGACCGTCGTCATCATGGAGCTCATCAGGAACATCGCCAGCGAGCACTCGGGCTACTCCGTTTTCACGGGCGTCGGCGAGCGCAGCCGCGAAGGCAACGACCTCTACAAAGAGATGACAGATTCGGGAGTCCTGAAACAGACAGCCCTGGTCTTCGGACAGATGAACGAGCCGCCGGGAGCGCGCATGCGTGTCGCCCTCGCTGGGCTTACCATGGCGGAGCACTTCCGCGACGAACTGGGCCAGGACGTGCTCCTGTTCATCGACAACATCTTCCGCTTTGTCCAGGCGGGTTCCGAGGTCTCCGCCCTGCTCGGGCGCATCCCGAGCGCGGTCGGTTACCAGCCGACCCTCGCCAACGAGCTCGGCGCCCTCCAGGAGCGCATAACCTCTACGCGGAAGGGATCAATTACCTCGGTTCAGGCGGTGTACGTCCCGGCCGACGACCTTACCGACCCGGCACCGGCTACAACCTTCACCCATCTCGACGCGACGACCGTCCTTTCGCGGAAACTCGTAGAGCAGGGCATTTATCCGGCTGTCGATCCCCTGGCATCGACGAGTCGTGTACTCGATCCCCTGGTCGTCGGCGACGATCACTATGCGGTGGCCCGCCGTGTCCAGGAGCAGCTCCAGCGATACCGCGAACTCCAGGACATCATCGCCATCCTGGGCATGGACGAGCTCTCCGCGGAGGACAAGCTTGTCGTCGGCCGCGCACGCAAGATGCAGCGTTTCCTGTCCCAGCCCTTCTTCGTTGCCGAGCAGTATACGGGCATCGAGGGAAGATACGTGCCCCTTGCGGAT
This sequence comes from Spirochaetota bacterium, assembly GCA_037130415.1. GTDB lineage: Bacteria > Spirochaetota > Spirochaetia > Treponematales > Rectinemataceae > CAIJMU01. The sequence goes on along the minus strand of JBAXTA010000235.1, from coordinate 5,477 downwards.
ACCATCAGGGGCTTCAAGGAAATACTTGCGGGCAATTGTGATGATATCCAGGAGCAGGCCTTCTATATGGCCGGGACGATAGACGAGGTCATTGCCAGGGGCAGGAAAGGTTAGGTGGATTCAGGATGGCCACGTTCAGGCTCGAGATACTCACGCCGGAACGCCGGCTTGTCGCAGAGAGTGCCGATTCGGTGGTCTTCGAGACCTCTGACGGCGAGATGCAGGTCCTCCCTGGCCATGAGGCCATGGTGCTGCCGGTGCGTCCCTGCGCCGCGCGCATCGGCAGCGTGAGCGGCCGTGGTGTCGCCTCGATCACCGCAGGCTTCGTGGAAATAAGCCAGGAGAAGGTCGAGTTCTTCGTCGATTCGGCCGAGTGGCCGAACGAGATCGACTCCGAGCGGGCGAAGGGAGCCCTTGAGAGGGCAGAATCCCGCCTGGGTTCCCAGGGAGAGGCCTGGGACATAGCGAGGGCGAAAGCAGCTGCCGCGCGTGCTTCAGCACGGCTCAAGGCCAGGGATCTCCAGCGCCTGGTGCCTGGAGGGAATTCACCTTCTGCCGATTCTTGATTCGAGTCCCCTGGGGCGGTACATTCAAGCTGTTGGAATGGGGGCCGTACATGAAAAGGGTAGTGCTGGTTCTTGCTTTCTGCCTCTCGCTTCCGGTTCCCTTGGCCTTTGCGCAGGAACGGGACAAAGATGGCGCTGCTGGTGACGCAGCCTTGTACGCCAGGCTTGTCGAGGGACTCATAGAGCAAGACTTCGCCAAGGCAGAGGCTGCAGGCAAGGAGCTTGAGGCCCTTTCTCCCGATTCACCCTTTGTTGCCAAGGCCCACGACATGATGGAGCGTTACGGCAGGAAGCCCGACACATCGGGCGTCGTCCCCTTCTACATTGGCAGCCTCTCGACCGGCGTAGCCCTTGCGACGATCCTTCCTTCGAACATCATTGGCTACAGCATCGACAATGTCATGCTTATGGGCACTTCCTACATGGCGGGTGCGGGGGCGGGACTTGGCGCAGCCTGGCTCATGTCCAAGGACCGGGACTTCTCTCTGGCCAAGGACATCTGGATCGAGAGCATCGAGGTGGCCAGCATAGCAACCTGGGTAGGGCTCTACGAAACCTGGGTGCCGCCCAACGTCTACAGCGTAAACGGAACCTACACTTCCAGGATCTCGACGCGAGACAGGATCGAGCAGCTCGGACTCTCGGGCCTCCTTGTCGGAAGTCGTGGCCTTGCCTATGCCATCCTCCAGGATGCCTCGCCCTCCCTCGGCAAGGCCGCCTTTTCGGCCCAGCTCGCAGCCTGGTCGGTCTACTACACCACGATCACGCAGTACGGGCTGCTCGGGATAACCGAGGGGAAGGTCGCCAACACGGTCACCCTCGGTACCATGGACGCCTGCCTTGCCTTCGGTGGGCTGGCCTGGGACCAGCTCCACTGGAGTGCATATCGCTCCAACCTTATCACCGTGGGCGGTCTGGCCGGGATACTCTTCGGAACGGGCATCGAAATGATTGTTTCAGGCTTTGTGAAATCCTATGGCGATAAGGTAGCTGCGTCCATCATGCTCGGCTCGGCGCTTGCGGGCCAGGTGATTGCCACTAACGTCACGGAGGGAATGGAAGTCGAAGGGCCTTCGATCGGTTCCCTGCATCTGGGGCTCTTCCCCGCCGTCAGCAGTCATGGACAGGGGCTCAGGCTTCAGGGGACGATTTTCCTCTAAGGCCATCCAAGCTCGGGAATCCATCCGCTTTGCTGGATTCCCGAAGCGCTTGCAGTTATCTTCACTTCCCATGAAGCAAGACCACGAATCACGAAGTCGATTCTACACCATCCTGGGTATCGCCCTGGCGATGTTCCTCGGGGCCCTCGACCAGACCATCGTTTCCACAGCCATGCCGCGTATTGTCGCGGAACTGCACGGGCTGGAACGTTTCACCTGGGTAACCACCGCCTACCTTCTGGTATCGACCCTTCTTGTGCCAATTTACGGCAAGCTGGCCGACATCGTTTCCCGGCGGCTCCTTGAGATCGCAAGCGTCTCGGTGTTCCTTGCCGCCTCGGCACTCTGCGGCCTGGCCGGGGAGTGGGGCAGCCTGCCGCTCATCGGCGACGGAATGAACCAATTGATCCTGTTTCGGGCCCTGCAGGGCCTGGGTGGTGCGGGCATCTTCGCCCTGGCCTTCATCATCGTCTCCGACCTTTACCCGCCGCGCGAGCGTGGCAAGATTTCTGGCGTCTTCGGGGCGGTCTTCGGGCTGTCGAGCATCCTCGGCCCCCTGGTCGGAGGCTTCCTCACCGACAACGCCGGAGCCTGGCTGCCTCCCATCGAGGGCTGGAGATGGGTCTTCTACGTCAATATACCCATAGGCCTTGTGGCGCTCTGGTTCATCATCACCAAGATGCCCCACCTTCATCCGGAGCAGGCAGGACATGAAGAAAGGCACGAACTCGACTTCCTCTCCGCCGGCCTGATGGTCGGCGCCTTCGCCCCCCTCATCCTTGCCCTCCAGCTCGACAAGACAGCCTATCCCTGGGGCAGTTGGCAGATACTCGGGCTGCTTGGAGTGGCGGCCGTCTTCCTCGCTTCCTGGATCATCCACTCCCTCCGGACGAAGCACCCCATCCTCGACCTCCGGCTCTATGGAAACAAGGTCTTTGCCTGGTCGAGCGTCGCCACCTTCTTCTTCGGCGGGGGCTTCATGTCGGTCATCATCTTCCTGCCGATCTACATGGTCTTCGCCCAGGGCGTTTCCGCGACAGGGGCGGGAGTCAGCATCATTCCCCTGTCCATGGGCTCGGTGCTTGGCTCGACCCTTTCCGGCGCCATCATCACCCGGACGGGACGCTACAAGTCCATGATGGTTGTCGGAGCGATCATCGCAATTGCTTCATTCATCATGCTGTCTGGCCTCGGTACTGCGACTCCCTACTGGCTCGTCGTTGTCTGCATGTTCGTGGTGGGCCTGGGCTTCGGCCCCTCGCAGTCGGTCTACGCGCTGGCCAGCCAGAACTCCGTGCCGCCGGCCAAGATAGGACAGACCACGAGCGCCATCCAGTTCAGCCGCCAGATGGGCGCCGTCGTGATGGCAGCCGTCCTCGGCGTAGTATTCAATACCACATTGACCGAGGCCCTGCCCAGGCACGGCATCGAGGGCACGATGTCCTCCCTGTCTGGCGGGGGCAAGGCTGGCCTTGGGGCAGGCCCCCAGGAGATCAGGGCAGGCATTATCTCAGGTTTTGACGCGATGGAAGCTTCCGTAGACCGCCTTTTCTCGCTTCGCGGCCCCGAAGCGAAGCTGGCCCTCGACGCTTTCCTCGCCGACCCGAAGCTGCCAGCGGAATATCGTGACCGCCTCAAGGCTGGGACCCCCGCCATGCGGATCGACGCAGCCTTCGACGCAGTGCTCAAGGCCCTCGAGGCCGGCGACTCTGCCACCCTGGCAGCCCTCCTTGATCCTTCAAAAAAGGATGCAGATGGCAATCCCGGGCTGGGTGCTTCCATGCCCGCCTTGGTGGGTTCTACCCTTGAGAAGCTTGCAGCAGCCCCTGAGGCACAGCGCCAGGCGCGCCTGCCTGCCATCCGCGCCCAGTTCGAGGCCCAGAAGTCTAGCATCGAGGAAACGGCAAGCCTGGCTGCGGGCAAGGCTATACACGATGCTCTTGAAATTGCCAAGGTTACTGTGGCCGATACAACCGTACAGGGGCTCAAGTCTTCCTTCTCAGATGGCACGGTCAGGGTATGGTTTTATGGGATCTTTCTGATGATCGGGCTCTTTTTTGCCTGCCTGATGATTCCAGACATCCCCCTTCGCGGCAAGAAAGACAGCCCCCCCGCCGGCGCTTCCAGCCCTGCTGGCGCAGCCGATGCCGAGGACCCCGCCCCGGCCCTGTCCTGATTCAAGGGGACGGCCGCAATTATGCGGCCGCAATTTTGCGGTCGCAATTTTGCGGTCGCAACTTTGGGCTGCCCCTCGTTCATCTCGCCTCAACGAGGCCTACATCCCTGCCGATGCTAGGAGGGTGAGGACCATGAGAGCTCCCTCGGCCCGCCTCCTAGCCTGTTGCCTGGTGTCGCTGACGCCGGGCTTGGCTTGGTCGGCACCGCTAGCCCCGGCAGCCAGCTCCCCGGAGCTCAGGCTCGGGCCGGATGATTTCCGCATCGAGCAGCGGGGAGACCCTGGCTACCACCTCTTCGTGCGCCAGAAACCGGGACTCGCCTCGATCCTCCTCGCGGAAAGCACGACCGACCCCGCCCGAAAATCTGATAATTATGCCTTCCGGGATGCCAGTTTCCATGAGGAAAACGGCAGGGAGCGGAGGATGCTGAACGGCATCTTCCTGCCCCTTGACGCGAACAACCACTGGCTCATCGATTCCAGAGCCGAGCCCGATGCCAAGTTTGGTTCCGCCTTCCATGTCTTTATTCCCTGGCTTGTCCTCTGGGGCTACCCCTGGTCGCGGAGCGGTACGACCATTACTTCCGATGGTACCTTCATCAATGTACGTGCCTTCTCAAAGCCCTTTGCCGATTACAGCGGGAGTTTCCAGGACAATCCTTTCCTCGTGCGGGTAAGAGGGAAAGGGCCAACGCCGCTCCCTGTCGCAGCATCACCGCCTCCGGGAGTTGCTGCGCCGACTGCGACCGTCGCACTGGCCGCTGCTGCCGCTCCTGGCGCAACTACCGCCCTTCCCGAAGCGCCGGTCAAAGCCAGCGAGGCGCTCCCGCCGGCGAAGGCCGTCGCTCCCCGGCCCTTGCCTGCTGAAGCTGTCGTACTGATCCCTCCCACGCCTCGCGCCGATAAAAAACCTGAGCTCGGCGCCTATTTCCCTGAAACAGTGACGGCCTTCGGGGAAATAGCCGAGGCTGGCAAGGGCAGCCTGCGCTATGCGATGGGGACCCGGGATATCGTTCCATTGCTCGCGAGTCTCCTTGACCCTCCCAAGGGCAGGAAACTTGACCTTGTGCTCTGCATCGATTCCACTGACTCAATGCAGGATGACATCGACGCTCTCAGAAAAGCTCTTCCCGGTGAGTTCAAGAAAGCTCTCGAAGGCTACTCCGACTACCGGATAGGCCTTATTTTCTTCAAGGATTACTTCGAGGAATACCTGGTGAAGCGTCAGGACTTCACCCGGGATTTCGCGGTGCTCGATGACGAACTGGCCGCTGCCCGCGTGGGTGGGGGCAGGGACATCCCCGAAGCCGTCCATGAGGCGCTCTATGCCGCACTGACCGAGTATGATTGGACTGCGGAGGATCGGAGGCTTGTGCTGATTGGCGATGCCCCGCCGCATCCTCTTCCCCGCGGTACGATCGGCAAGGTACAGGTGGTCGCAGAGGCAGATAGGTGGAACTTTGAACTCGATGCAATCATACTACCCCCCTAGGCCTGCATTCAGCCTTGCCGTCGGGAATCCCGTCGGTATACCATGCAGGCAATAAGGAAAGTGAATGGAGATATGTGGATGGA
>JBAXTA010000234.1:0-7423 GCA_037130415.1 Spirochaetota bacterium | reverse complement strand
TGATCATGAAGTCCTGATCGGAGACCTCTATCCAGTTCAGGACGAGGACGTGAAAAGTTGGGGAAGCTGGTCCCGGATACATGAGCTGCTTCCGCGGGGCAGTGCCCTGAAGGAAATGCCCTGGCAAAAAGGAATATACCAATGCCGATAGTATGGAAGAACGACCAGGGGGCATGGTACCTGGCCGATCTCAAGCTGCGCAAGCCCAGGTACTGGATCACCGACGAAGAGGGCCAGCGCTGGTTCCATGCGCGCGACTTGAAGCGCGGCCATCAGATGACCCAGGCGGAGGTTGACGTACTCGGCGCATCGATCAGGCTTTCGCTTGTCTTTGACCTTCCCGCGCTCAGTCTTCCCTTCGACCTTCGCCCGGCGGGGACCAGGTTCGGAAAGCCTGTGAAAGAAGATCCGCCACATCGTCAGGCAGCAATTCCTAAGGTTTCTTCCCTCAGGCCCGTCGATCCTGGGACGGAGCGACAGAACAGATACGATAGACTCCGCAGGAATCTCAAGCCTCTCTACGCATGGCAGGAAGCCGCGCATGCGGCCTGGCGCGATGCTGGCCGGATCGGCGTGGTGGAGGCTGCCACAGGCGCGGGGAAGACGCGGCTGGCCTTCGAGGCAATAGCCGATGGCTGCCTTGACAACTACAAGGTACTAGTACTTGTTTCGACGATGCCGCTTCTGGAGCAATGGGTATCTGGACTACTGGCCGGATTTGGCGAATCCCTGCGGCTTGGGCGTTTCGATGGGAATATCCACGATTCGTTCCTGGACAAGGATGTCATCGTCGCGAGCGAAGGTTCGGCTTTTGAGAATCCGATCCAGGGCCTCCCCGATAATGGGAAGACCTTCCTCATCGCAGACGGGATTGGCTGCTGCGGTGACACGGACTCCGCCAGGTCGCTCTTCGGGAGCTTCAGCTGGCGGCTCAGCCTGACTTCGATCTTCTCGCGGAACGATGATCGCGTGCTGAAGGCTCTCCTGCCCTGTTTCAAGGGTCTCTGCTTCAGCTATTCCATCAAGGATGCAGTAGCGGACAATATCGTCCCGCGATATGAGCTCACCTGGCTACGTGCGACTTCCACTCGTGAGCTCGCCGAGTTCGATCGCAGGTACGAAGCGCTTGCAGCCCTTGAGGACTGGTTCTCGAAGTCAGACCGCAGTCTTGTATTCGGATCGACCCTGGCCTGCGCGGAAGAATCAGAGAGGGTGATCAGCGAGCTGGGCCTTGGCGTCAGGGTTTTGCATGCTGGCTTGAGCAGTGACGACCAAAGCTACACACTCAGCGAGTTCAAGGCCGGAACCGTGAAGATCCTCTGTGTTCCGCTCGGCCCTGATGAGGGCATCGATGTAGTTGGGGCGGATTTCGTGGTCATGATGGCAGCCAAGCCCTCCGAGCGACAATTCATCCAGAGGATTGGCCGGGTAATCCGCACGAAGACGGCTGGCAGGCGCGCCAGGCTTGTCATCATGTACGCGGAAGGTACGCTGGAAGACCCAGCGGGCGCAGAGGCAGATTCAGTGTACGGTGATTTGGCCGAAGGAGCTGAAGTTGTGCGATATCTGGATTTCATTGGCAAATCGCTGGTCAAGCGGCAGACTGCCATAACGAGGTCCAGGGCTGCGTCCTCGAAGGATCAGACTCTTAAGGCTCCTAAGGCGGTTCTCCTCAAGACCTCGCGTCCCCTCAGCCCGCCTTCCCCTGTGCCTCCCCATCGGCCTTGACTGAAATCCAGAGCCCCTGGGGAGCAGTGGGGAAGTACCAGAACAGAAGCTCGCAGCGCTCAGTATAGCCAGATGAGGCGGGAACGCAGCCCCGATTCTCTGGAATTTTGGCTGCTACCACTGTCCAATATCCGCAAAAGAGGATACGATAAAATATTATCAAAACGTGGACCCACCAAGGGGGAATCATGTTGCATTCACTTCTCAAAGCGCTGCCCGTGGCGGTAGCTCTGCTCCTCGTCTCCTGCCAGGGCATGTCCGATTCGGACAAGGGCCTGCCGGGAAGCCAGATCTATACGCTTTCAAGCTCGCAGGACCCTGGCAAGCCCTCGACCATACTTTACAGTGTGGACATAGATATCCAGGGGAGGGACGCACTCAAGGCGCGGCTCGGCAGCGCCTACATACAGCCGGAAGAACTCTATTTCTGGATGGCTGCTCCGACAAAGAACGGCTATTACGATGTCATGGGGCATGAAACCTACCGCTCGATACTCCGCATCCCGCTTTTGGCGGATCCCTCGGTCCTTCACTACGAAGGCGCCTTCGATCTCTTCGACATCATGAAGGCCGACCCACAGTTCGGTTGGCTCGACGAAGTCACCTTCGATGCCAAAAAAGGCGAGAGCAACCTGACTGGCTACCACTTATTGGCCTCCGACGCCTGGTGGGGAGCGGGACCCGCAGGCTATCTGTACGAGCTGCCCGCGGCGAATGCAGCCTTGCGCCTGGTCACCTTCCGTGACACCGTTCCAATAGGCCAGGGTCTTTCCAATTGTGTTGATGTCACCGGTTCTGATTTCGTCAAGATACTGAAGGTATACGGCGGCTACAGCTACAGCCTGCTGACCTATACCAGGCTTGTGGAAGGCGACCGCTTGACCGTTTCCTATACGAGCGATACCAAAGAAGACAGTCCTGCCCTCAGGCTTGGCATTGCCAGCTCCGCCGCGAAGGTGGAGATCCCGGGCACCTGGGCCTCGGCACCTTCGGAAATATCCGGCGGCTTCCAGCGCGTTTTCACCTTTCGCTTTTCTACGGGAGATCAGCTCTCCGCTGCCAAGGGTCTGGACGAGATCAAGGTGAATATCCCTGCCCCCGGCGATTCAGCCGCCGGCACTGATTTTGCAATCTCCTCGACGGCGGGCAACTACGCCCTGTCAGGCCTCGGATACAGCTACCTTGGCGCGCCAGTGGAGCTTCTGCCGGGCGGGACCGTCGATTTCGAAGGTACTGCCAATTGGACCTTTGGTTCGGGGAACGGCTCCGGCAACAGCTGGGCTGTCGGCATTCCCAAAGTCCGCGACCCCGCCGTTGAGTTGGCGTCCCTGTCCTCGGGCAAGGTCCTCCTCATCGCCGATCCCCTCACGCAGGTCCCAGGATCGGTCTATGCCCGATACCGCAATGACTATGTGGATCTCCCGGTGGATGCGGTCATCCCCGCCAACGGGAATCTCCTGTGCCGGTTTTCGATGTACTGCGACCTTGCAAAGGGCGACTGGGTCAGGGTGAGCCTCGTGAAAAGCGATGGTACCGAGCTGCAATGGCGTCTCTTCGACCTGGACAGCCATGACGGGACCCTCACGAATACCTGGGATCCGAGCATACTGATGCACTGGAAGCGGCTTTCGACCTTCTGGCCAGGATCGGCGCCTGCAGGCGTACGAATAAAGGCCCTGCGCTTCCATTTCACTTCCGACAGCTACCTCGAGGGCCAGGGCGTCTCGATCGACAATGTCCAGCTGCTGGGCACAAGGTAAGGGGACGCAGGCATGAAACGAACAACTATGATCATTATTGCAGTCGGCCTCATCGCGGTCATGGTGCCAGGTGCCTTTGCCCAGCCCACTTCCAGCGACGTGCGCGCCCTGGGCATGGCGGGTGCGATGACAGCCGTCACCGATGACATGAATACCCTGTTCTACAACCCCGCCGGACTTTCCTTCCTTCGCAAGGCCTATCTGGGCGCAGACATGAACACCTCGTCTTCGATCAACCAGGGTCTCCTGGCCGTGCCGGTCCTGCCCGATGTCAGGAGTCGTCTCGGAGGGCATAATTACGCCTATTATGACAGCTTTCTGGGGTCCTATGTCCCCTTCGATTTCGGCATATACCGCGCCGAAATAAGCGGCCTCATGAATGAAAGCACCTTCGTCAAGGACTACGATTCCAGCACCGAGGATGAGAAATTCCAGTTCTACCGGCAGTATTTCGCACTGCGGGCGACTTACGACAGCCTCGGCGACATCGGTCCCGTCGAACTCCATCCCCGGCTTACGCTCGGGGGGCGCTACTGGGGTCTGGCCCTGGTCGGCGATTACCGGATGGATCCCGTCTTTACCCAGGGTTACCAGGGCCATGATACCGTAATCGATGTTGCGGTCGAACGGAACCTGGGAGGCGTGGCAGGAGTCGGCATCCAGCTCGGCCCCCTTGCCCTTGGCGCGAATGTCAGATACATCAATACAAGCAGTTATGTGGTTCCCTTCGGGCTTGATGGCCTGATCGGACTGGCAGGTGGCAGACAGCAGGACCTCAGCACCTTGAGCCCGCTTCTTTACAACAGCGATGGCCTTGGGCCGGTAAACACACTCCAGGCAGGTCTCGGCATCATGTTCACCATGGGCATGATGAACCTGTCAGCCTACAACGCGAATGTCTTGCCATTCCTGGACAAGGCCAACTCCGGCGTGGAATTCGGCACTGCATTCCTCAACACCATGAACCTCGGGCTGTCCTTCATGCCTTCGGACGACAAGTTCAATAAAAGGAAATTTCCCCTGGTGTTCACGGCCGACATGGATTTTCGCAATGCCGGTGACGAGCGGAAACGTGAGCTGTCGGCGGGCATGGAAGCAGGACTCAATGCGGGCGAATTCCTCGTGGCCCTCGTGCGAATTGGCTATGGCCAGCATCTGCCAGGCAAATTCGCCGACATGATCAGGGAGTTCGATCCAGAGCTCGGCTATGTCACCGGGGGAGTTACTGCCAAGCTGGCCCTCGTGAAGGTCGAGGTTGCCGCAAGCTTGCCAACGGGCATGGCCTTCAAGCTCGGTACCTACGGTTCGATGACGGCAGCCCAGCGCGAGGAGTCCATGGGTAGCCTTGGAATCAACGTTTCGCTTGGACTTTGACTGGCCGGGGTCCTTCGGGACCCAGCCGGCCGACCAGGTCCTTGATCGCAACTATGACGGCTTCGGGACGGTCGACGTGGAGGAAGTGGCTGCTGTCCTCGACAAGGCGCCATTCTGCGTCGGAGGAGAGCCGCCCGAGGCTCTTCTGGAGGCCGACCCACAGATCCTGGAGCCGGAGGCCGATCCCGCCAGGAAAGAACTTCTCGGCCCGATAGGTATAGGAAGCAGCTGTCAATATCATAATTGGTAGATTGCCGAGGGAGTCGAGTCGGTGGGCTTCCTCCCGGAAGGCGGGCAGGTCGATGCCCTCGCGGTTATTCGCCGGGTCGCGCCAGAGACCCTGCCAGAATGATCGCATGCCAGCAAGCGTTGGCGGCTCCCCCGCGCGCGGGCCCGGGAAGGCGGGACCCATGAGTTCGAACTGATCCTCGTGGAGGGAGTCGACCAGCACAAGGCCCGCGACCTCGCCGGGGTAGCGGCTCGCGTAGAGGCGGGCGACCAGGCCTCCAAAGGAGTGGCCGACCAGGATGAGGGGTCGTGCAGGGGCGAGCTCCCGGCATCCGAGCAGGCTGTGGAGATCACCGAGCACTTCAGCCGGGCTGCGGGGCCCCTTCGCGGGATCGCTCGCCCCCCGCCCCGCGCGGTCGTAGGCGAAGCTTCGGATCTGCGAGGGCAGGCCCTCGACGACGGGCTCCCAGGATCCACTTTCGATACCGAAGCCGCTTTCAAAGACGACGAGGGGGCCATCCGCGCCAGGGCGACCAGCAGCACGGAGGGTCGCGCCACGGGGGCCACCGCCACGGAGGGTGGCGCCACGGAGGGTGGCGCCACGGAGGGTGGCTGAGATGTGTCGGCCGCCGACATCGATACGAAGGGTTTCCATTGCCGCGACGCTAGCTGCGGTGGAGGCGAGGGTCAAGCCAGGCAGGGGATGATCGCCTTGATTCACTGTATTCAATATCCTACTGTGTAAACATGAAGACGCGCACTATTTCTTCCCGGGTAACGGCAGAGAACTATCCAGCCTTGACGAACTGGCCGGTCGCGCGGGCCTTGATCGTGCCGGGATTCTCAAGACCATCATCAGGCGTGGTATTTCCGAGCTCCGTCTCGAGCAGGCAGTAGACTCCTATCGCCGCGAGGAAATCACGCTCTCCCGTGCGGTGGAGCTTGCCCGATTGAGCTAATCGGCCGCTGTGACGAGGTCCGGGACGCCCGGATTCAGGTTTCCGGGGTTTGTCCCCCGGGCCTTGTCGAGGATTTCGAGGTCGCGTTCGAGCATCGCCGAAAGGCTACCCTTCCCCCTGGCGAGCTCGAGTTCTTCACGGGTCCAGGCCCTGAAGTCAGCCACCTCAGCCAGAGAGGGAGCAAAGGGGCCCCCATACTTGGCCGCAAAGACAAAGGCCAGCTCGGACTCGAGCTCTGAATCCTGTCGATAGCGGAAAAGGAGTTCAGCCTTGGCTCCCGCAGTCTCGAAGGCCAGGGCCGAGACACCGAGCTCTTCCTGGAGTTCACGCGCCACGGCAGTCTCCAGGTCCTCGCCGAGGGAGACATGTCCTGCCATGGCGGCGTCCCACTTTCCCGGCTCGGCTTCCTTGTTGGCTGCGCGCTTTTGCAGGAAGAGCCTGCCCTCGCTGTCGATGAGGTGGAGGCGGACGACCGGGTGGAGCTTGCCGGGACCCTGGTGGCATTCGGGCCGCGGGGCGCTCCCAATGATTTTTCCCTCGTCATCGACGAGGGGAAGGATCTCTACACCACGGGCTGCTCGCGGGGGCCGACCCGATGCTCGGGTCGTGAGCCTGGCTGTTACCAATTGCACGAGGAAGACGAGGGCGAAGAGGATGTAAAAGAGGCCGCCGGAGACAAAGCCCCAGCCGGCGTCGGTGAGGCTGAAGGCGGCCCAGGCTGTGAGCCCCGCGTGGAGGACAAGGAGACAGACCATGAGGACGATGCTCTTCCTCAAGGCGGGCAAGGTGCCGGGAGGCAGGGCCGTGCTGCGGAGGACGCGCGCGAAGTATCCTTCGAGGAAGCGCGCTGGCAGGACGAGAAGGAGGCCCATGGCCGCGCCGAGGACGAACTCCACCACAGCGGGTTTGAGCTTGAAGAAGATGTCGTTGCCGAAGGCGAGGGAAACCCCGCCGGCCAGTGCGATGAGGGCGGTGTCTGCGGCCACAAAGGGGTCGGCACGTTTCTCGCGGGCCAGCACCCACAGGAACTCGGCGATTCCGACGGTGATGCCTACGATGAGGCCGATGGTCTCGCCGAAAAGGGCTTCCGCGACGATGAAGGCGAGGAGGGGAATGAAGGCCGGAACGAGGGAGCTGAGGAGGGCGAGTGGATTCATCGCGGGTGAGGATAACCTTGGGCGGGCCGGGGATTCAAGCGCGGCCTGTGGGTTCAGCTGGCTGTTCAGCAGTGCCAGCCAGAAGGGACGCGAATTGCCTCTTGAGGAAATCCTGCCAGGGCATGTATCGGATGCCGTCCTCCTCACGGGCGATTCCATCTCGGGAAATCACATAACGCTCGGTACCGGCCGGGAAATCCTTGGCAGCGAGGAGGAG
>JBAXTA010000233.1:0-7449 GCA_037130415.1 Spirochaetota bacterium | reverse complement strand
AGGCTACGCGAGAGCGCATTTCGCTTCGCCAATACAGGGCGAAATGCGTTTTCGTATCACCAATGCACCGGACCCGGTAGTAGGGATCGGCGGACTTGAGGATTCCGTAGAAGCGCTTGAGCAGCTCACGCATCCGGATGGCCATGGGAGTGTCGTGGAGATTGTCCAGAATGGGCTTGTCGTACTCATCGACCATGACTACTGCCTTTTCCAGACCCTTGTGGGCCATCCCTTCGAGCAGGGCGTACAGGCGCTCACCGGGTGAACCCGCGCCGAGGCCAAGCTCAAAACGGCGAGCGTAGGCTTCTACCTTGCGGATGAGGAAGGCTTCGAGCTCGTCGCTTTCGTCGGGAGCTCCGGAAGAAAAGTCAAATCACAGGATGGGGTGGCTGCGGTTCCAGTCCCATCCTGAGTCGGCCTGGTCAAGGAAGAGGCCGACAAAAAGCTCCCTGCGGCCAGAAAAAGCCATATCCAGAGCGTCAACCAAGAGGCTCTTCCCGAAGCGTCGGGGACGCGATAGGAAGACGGCTACCGAATTCGCAGCCAATTGTGCAATCAGAGGCGTCTTGTCGACGTAGAGGAAGCCTTCGCTGCGCAGTTTCCCGAAACTCTGAATCCCTATGGGTAATTTGGGCAGCGAGGGAGGGATCATCGACAAGGTTTACTCCACCATCTCCTCTTCGCCTTCCAGCACGATGTCCCCGACATCCCAGGCCTTCTTCAGGTAGACCAGCAATGAGCGGGCTGCCTCGTCCGCGTCGTCGCGGCGGACAGCGCCAAGCACGCGGTATTCGTCAAGGATGAGCTCGCGGCGGTTCGTGGAGACGTTGGACAGGAGCTTGTCCCTGAACTCGTCGCTCCTGCCCTTCAGGATGAGGGCGAGGTCCTTGTCCTGGAAATCGCGGAGGGCCTTCTGGAGGTCCCGGTTGGCGACGCGCACCACGTCCTCGAGGGTAAAGAGGAATTCTCTGACGCTCTTCGACAGTTCGGGGTTTTCCTCGTCGAGGGCTTCGAGGACGCGGCCCTCCATGCGGGTGTCCACGTGCCTGAGGATGTTCGCCAGCGCGGCCTTCCCGTCGACCTCTTCGGTGGTGATCGTACCGATCTTGCGTATCCTGTCCTTGAGGCCCTCCTCGATGCGGCGGAGGATGTCGGGGCTCACCTTCTCGATGCGGGCGATGCGTTTGACTATGTCGATACGGAGTTCCTCGGAGAGCCGCTCGATGAGGCCCGAGGCGCGCTTGGGATCGATGTAGGGAATTATGACGGCCATGACCTGGGGGGACTCCTCCTTGAGGATCAACTGCAGTTCCTTGGGTTCGAAGTCGTTGAGGAAGCGGAAGGGGCGGAGGGAGTCGGGGGAGGCCCTCCTGAGCAGGGCCTGGGCGCGGTCGCGGCCGAAGGCGGCGGTAAGCATGCGCTCGGCAGTCTCGGGACCGCCTTCGATCGTATAACCCTTGGTTTTTACGAGCCAGCCGAACTCAGCGAGGATGTCGTTGGCCTCGATGGCGTCGATGCTCTTGATGCCCAGGATCTCGCGGGAAACAGCCTCGATCTCCTCCTGCGAGAGGTGGGCGAGGACCTGGGAAGCCTCCTCGGCGCCCAAAAGGAGGAGGAACTTGGCAGCCTTGATAACGCCGGGATCGTCACCGGTCTTGAGGAAGACCGAGGCCTTGGCCTCAGCCTGGTCGATGGCGGAAAGGGCCCTGGCGGCGGATGGCTTGCTGCGGCCTGGCTGATCCATGGCTTTTCGCTTTGCGGCTGGACCGGGAGCTGGGCGTGCTGCAGGGCCTCGCGCCGAAGCAGGCGCTGGTTTTGCTGGCTCAGGGGAGGTCTTCCTGCCCGGCGTGCCCGCCCCGTCCTTGGGAGCAGGTCCCGTTGCGGCCTTCGCGCCCTTGTAGGCGCTGTTCAGGCGATCGCGCATGTTCATCGGTCTGTTCCCTTCGCGCCGCCGGGCGACGCGGTCCTCTGACTCCCGTTATGCAAGAAGAAGCGCGTCCGGCGCAGGCCAGAGAGGGCTTCCCGTGGCATGAAAGTAGCCTCAGGACCTTCCTGTTACAAGTCCCTTCGCTTCTTCGAGCCTTCGGGCGAACTCTGCCTCCATCACGTCCGCCAGCGGGAGGGGACGGGAGACCCGGGGCGGTACGGGAAAACCCTCAGCGTCGTTGACTGAAAGCCCGCCATTGCCGATGGCTGTTGCAAAGCCGGGGGGAATCCTGCCGCTTCGCAGCGCTTCGAGCGTGAGGCGGAGCGAGGCAGCCCCTGCCTCCACTCCCCTGTCAAAGAGAGTTGCAGCCGACTCCTTCGATTCCCTGCCGTCCCCTGCAGGATGTGCCCATAGGGCGCCAGCCTCGTTGCCAAAGTCGATGCCGGTTCCGGTCTGGCGCGGGTAGAGGAGGGCGACAGCCCGGTAGCCCGATCGGTCGTCGAAGTGGGCCAGGAAGGATGAGTTATCCGTCGAAGTCCGCGAGGGATTGGTGGCACGGAAGAAAAAGCGCGAATCCGAGATGGCGTTGGCAATGCGGTGTCCGATGAGGAAGTCCGCTGAGGCTGCGTGGGGAAAGGCTCCCCCGAGTCCCTTCTGGATGATGGCAGCAATGTTGGATTCGACCGCGGCCAAGCTGCCGCTTCCTCCCACTCCGGCATCGAGGAGCTGATCGTCCAGGGGGAGCAGGGCCTCGAGGTCGCAGTCCGAAACCTTCCTATGGGCCAGGCGCTCGAGGGCCAACATGTCCAGGATGCGCTCAAGAAAGGGATGGCAGGAGCGGTATCGCGCACTTTCGGGCTGGGAAG
This sequence comes from Spirochaetota bacterium, assembly GCA_037130415.1. GTDB lineage: Bacteria > Spirochaetota > Spirochaetia > Treponematales > Rectinemataceae > CAIJMU01. The sequence continues at coordinate 4,656 of JBAXTA010000233.1, read as the reverse complement.
GGGCCTGCCACCCTGAAAAGTGCACGATAAAAGGGTGGAGGGCCCGGTCCAGGGCGGCGTGGGTGGAGTATCCAAGTATCCAGGCACCTTCGGGACCCTCAGGGGGGAGGCCTGTCTCGATCAGTCTCTGAAGGGCGGCCTCGACAAAGAGGCCGTAGTTCCGTTTGTGCGCCAAGGGGCCGTAGTGGATGCCCGAGGGCTTGGTGCGCTGGTTGTGGTAGAAAATATCGGGTCCCTGCGCGCCGAAACGGAAATAGGATGCCAGATCCACCTCTCCAGCTGCCCTGGCCGGCCTCGTCAGAGGAGCAAGCAGGATCCCGCCCATGCCCCAGGCTTCGGCGAGGGCGGGATCGGCCTTCTGGAGAGCAAGCTCTGCGGCCAGGCAATGCGAAATCTGTGCGGGCATGTATCCAAAATAGCACCCGGCCGGTTTGCTTCATAGCCAGGCCGAGGTGGACTGCCCCGAAGCTCATGGCTATATTGTGCAGGTCTGGAGGAATTGCTCATGAAACTCTACACCCGGTCGCAACTTGCTCTTTTCGGGGTCTTCCTTGTCGCAGGCGCCCTCTCCGCAGGTCTTGGCATCGGCTTTGCGATTCGGGGTGGGCTGGCCGGAGGGGCGACACTCTCGGCGGGGCCATCAGCCTCCACGGCTGCCGCGCAATCCGTCTCCGCCCAGACCGCGGCCTCACCGGCAGTTCTCGGGAATCAGGCCATCACCCGCGAGGTGGAGTTCGTCCCGGACTACTCGACCGAGGAGCAGCAGACCATCAGCATCTACGAGCGCCTCAACGAGGCCGTGGTCAACATCACCACCGAGATCATGGCGGTCAACTGGTTCATGGAGCCTGTTCCCCAGGACGGTGGCTCGGGCTCTGGCTCCATCATCGATACCAGGGGCTATGTGCTTACGAACAACCATGTGGTCAAGGGCGCCTACAAGCTCTACGTCAACCTGGCCGACGGCACGCGCTACGAAGCCCGGGTCATCGGCACCGATCCTGAGAGCGATATCGCCGTCATCAAGTTTGATCCGCCCAGGGGCGTCACCCTCGTGGTAGTCCCCTACGGTGACTCCTCCCACCTGAAAGTCGGCCAACGCGTCCTGGCCATCGGCAATCCCTTCGGCCTCGAGCGGACCCTCACTCTCGGCATCGTCTCGGGCCTCGGCCGCCCCGTGCAGGAGGACGCCTCCACGATCCTCCGCGACATGATCCAGACCGACGCCTCCATCAACCCCGGCAATTCCGGCGGCCCCCTCCTGAACTCGCGGGGCGAGATGATCGGTGTCAATACGATGATCTTCTCGCCCTCGGGGGGATCGGTGGGCGTCGGCTTTGCCATACCCGTATCGACGGCCAAGCGCATCGTGCCCGACCTGATCCGCGACGGGAAGGTCAAGCGCGGATGGATAGACTTCGAGGGCGTCCAGCTCTTTCCCGAGCTCATCGACTACATGAAGCAGAACGGCTATCCCGTGCCCGTGGCCAAGGGTCTCCTTGTGTCGACGGCCACCCGGGGAGGCAATGCCGACCGCGCCGGCATCCACGGGGGCACGACGAGGGTCCGCTACGGACGCTCAGGCTTCTTCGTGGGCGGGGACATCATCACCTCCGTCGATGGCGTGGCCGTAGGCTCGCTCGCCGAATTCTACGCCGCCCTGGAGGACAACAAGCCCGGAGACACGGTTTCCATCGAGTACTGGAGGAACGGCAAGAAGGTCGCTGGCTCGGTGCTCCTTTCCGACCGCCTGAATACGAGCAATTGAGGCATTTGGAATGAGGCCCTTCAGGGTCGTCGCGCCCTACGCTCCGGCCGGCGACCAGGGCAGGGCCATCGCGGCCCTTGCCGCCGGGCTCGCGGCGGGCAAGCGCTACCAGACGCTCAAGGGCGTCACCGGCTCGGGCAAGACCTTCACGATGGCCAAGGTCATCGAGGCTGCCCAGCGGCCGGCCCTCGTCATCTCCCACAACAAGACCCTGTCGGCCCAGCTCTACCGCGAGTTCAAGGCCTTCTTCCCCGACAACGCCGTCGAATACTTCGTTTCCTACTATGACTATTACCAGCCCGAGGCCTACGTCCCCTCGCGGGACCTCTACATCGAAAAGGATGCGGACATCAATGACGAGATCGAGCGGATGCGCCTTTCGGCGACCCGCAGCCTCCTCGAACGCCGCGATGTCGTCATAGTTGCGACGGTTTCCTGCATCTACGGTCTGGCCACGCCCGAGGCCTACCGGGAACTCAACGTCTCCATGAGTGTCGGCGAGGACCTCGATATCGAGGAGGTCAAGCGCGGCCTCGTGGCCCTCCAGTACGAGCGGAACGATGCCGTCCTCGAGCGCGGACGCTTCCGGCTGCGCGGCGACGTCCTTGAGGTCTACCCCGCCTCGGCGCGGGAAGCCTACCGCGTCGAGCTCGACTACGACACGGTGACGCGGATCAGGCGCTTCGACCCGGTCTCGGGAGCCATCCTCGAAGAACTCGACAGCGCTGTCATCTGGCCCGCCAAGCAGTTCGTCCTGCCCATGGAGCAGATCAAGGCAACCCTCGACGGCCTCCGGGCAGAGCTCGATGCGCGCTGTGCGGAACTCCTGGCCGCCGGCCGCATCGTGGAGGCGCAGCGCCTCCGCACGCGCACCGAATACGACCTTGAGATGATGGCCGAGATGGGCCACTGCCCCGGCATCGAAAACTACTCCGGGCCCCTGTCGGGCCGTGCCCGCGGCGAACCACCCTCGGTATTGCTCGATTATTTCGGAGACGGCTTCCTGACCTTCGTCGACGAGTCGCACGTGAGCCTGCCCCAGATCGGCGCGATGTACGCAGGCGACCGCGCGCGCAAGCAGAACCTCGTCGACTACGGTTTCCGCCTTCCCTCGGCCATGGACAACCGCCCGCTCAAATACGAGGAGTTCGAGCAGCGGGTGGGGCAGACCATCTTCGTATCGGCCACCCCCTCCGCCGAGGAGGCAAGGAAGTCCGGCGCTCCGGTGGAGCAGCTCATCCGCCCCACCGGTCTCGTCGATCCGGTCGTGGAGGTCAGGCCCAGCGAGGGCCAGATGGAGGACATCTACGCGGAGATCCAGAAGCGCATCGCGGCCGACGAGCGCTGCCTCATCCTCACGCTGACCAAGCGCATGGCCGAGGAGCTCACCGAGTACCTCGGCGGGCTTTCGCTCAAGGTGCGCTACATCCACTCGGAGGTGGAGACCATCGAGCGCGTCGAGATCCTCAAGCAGCTGCGCTCGGGCGACTATGACGTCCTGGTCGGGATCAACCTCCTCCGCGAGGGCATCGACCTCCCCGAGGTCTCCTTCATCGCCGTCCTTGACGCCGACAAGATCGGCTTCCTCCGCTCGGCGACCAGTTTAATACAGATCATCGGCCGGGCTGCGCGCAACGCCGCCGGGTCGGTGGTCCTCTACGCCGACCGCATGTCAGCGGCCATGGCCACGGCCATCGACGAGACCAGCCGTCGCCGCGCCGTCCAGGAAGCCTGGAACGCCGATCACGGCATCACACCCATCACGATCAAGAAGGCCATCAACGACATCCTGGAGCGCCATCACGAAGAGAGGGAGACCCAGGCCGGCACGGAGATCGAAATGCTCCGGAGCTCGCACAATCTCCTGGTGCCTGAGCAGAAGAAGTCCCTGATCCGCGCTCTCGAGGCGCGCATGCTCGAGCACGCGAAGAACCTCGAGTTCGAGCAGGCGGCCATCATCCGGGACGAGATCGAGCGGGTGAGGCGGAACGACGCCTAGCAGCCCTTGGCCTGGCTCTGCCATGCACGACAAATCCGCACGAAATGCCCTCCAAATTGCCCATTTCTGCGGCCCATGGCATAGAATCATCCCATGATCGCATTGCGAAATGACAAGAGTCCGGAGTCCTTCCAGGAAAGTCCCCACGCACTCAGGAACCTTGTCCTCCTTCTCTACGCCCTGGTGACCCCGAGTTTCAGCCTGGGCCTGGCGATCCTTCTGGGGCGTGACTGGCCCGGCCCTGTCACGGTGGTGATCGCATTCTGCGGGGTGGCCATGCTCTGGGTCTTCCTCCGGCCCGAACCTGCTGCCCTGGACTGGATCTATCCGGCGGGCATCGCGCCCGTAGCCTGCTGCGGCATCGCAGCCTGGTACCTTGGAGACACGGGTCTCGCCTTTGTCGCGGTCTCGACAGCTCCCCTGGCCTGGGCCTCGGTCCTCTTCGAGCTGCCCGCCGTGTTCGCCGCCCTCGGGACCTCGACCATCGTTTGCTTTGTTCTCTCCCTGCACAGCTCGGACCTCCTCCATGCCTTTGCTTCGACCTTCGTGTTCATCGTCATCGAGGCTCTGGTAGCCTGGGTGGTCTACGGGAAATCAACCCGCCTCCGCTCCGATCGCCTCGACAAGCTCGAGAAGACCCTCATTCAGAGCGAAGCGAAGTACCATCTCCTGTTTGAGCACATGAAGGAGGGCTTTTCCCTCCACCAGATCATCCTGGACGATACGGGCAAGGCCATCGATTTCTCCGTTCTCGACGCGAACGCCGCCTACGAGGCGCATACGGGGCAGAAGCCCTCCGACATCATCGGGAAGACCATCCGGGAGATCATGCCAGGAGTGGACAGCGGCCAGATCGAGCGCTACGGGAAGGTAGCCCTCACCGGCGAGC
>JBAXTA010000232.1:0-7466 GCA_037130415.1 Spirochaetota bacterium | reverse complement strand
GCGACGGGGCTAAGCCAGACGGAGATCGAAGGACTTTGATTTTCCGTCGGGCTTCGGGGAAGAGACGAACCCGTGACCCCGGTTTGACCAGCCCAGAGTGTCTGACCATGGCTTCGGAAAAACCTCCCTGGCAGGAAGAACAGCATGCTGACGGAGTGGAAGGCAGCACAGTATGAACGTGAGAGCGAATCGTTATAATACCCCGCTTTATTGAGGCTCGTCGCGGAGAGCAGCTTTTCGTCGATGGTCTCGATCATGGCCAGGGCAGTCGCCTTGCCTCCCTCATCCATCATGCGACTCTGATGCCTTCAGTGCGTATGTTCAGTCCCAGGGGGAGACACGAGCCTTCGTCCATATTTCAGGTCAGAAAGGAAAGCGTTTACGGACGGTTCGCGCGTAGTGTATGCATGGCCTCATCCCTCACTGTCGCGCCCGAGCCACTATCCGCCCCCGCCGATTTCGCCTCCCGCTGATCTCCGGCGCAGCGGCTGCTTTCGATGCAATCTCATGGAAGGCAGCCGAAAAGGGCCACTGGAAGGGCGAGGTCAGGCATATTGAGGCTTGGGGTTCATCGCCCAAGTGACCCTTCACATCACTCACCAGGCCGCCCAGCCTGGCTCTCACCAGTCCTCGTCTCGCATGAGGAAATCACGCAAGATGATATGCCGCACGCCATCCTGCCCTGAAGCCAGAGGGTCGAGGCTGATCACATACTTCGGCCAGGCGTCTTTAAGGGCGAGGAGGTTGCCGAACTCACGCTCGATGGTAGCGGGCTCGCGGAGCTGGAGCGCGACTTGCAGGTAGATCCTGTTCCCCCCACGCTCGGCGAGAAAGTCGATTTCGCGCCTGTCGTCCTGTCCCACGGTGACGGTCCATCCGGCGGCGACAAGGTGCTGGTAGACGGCATTTTCCAGCACTTTGCCGAGGTCGGCCGGGCGGTAAGGAAGGACAACATGGCGCAGGCCCAGGTCGGAGAAGTAGTACTTCTCGCCGACCTCGAGCAGGCGCTTTCCTGAGATGTCATAACGCTGGACACGGTTCGTGAAGCAGGCATCCCCCAATGCCGAAAGATAGCCCAGGATCGAGGCCGGCGACGAGGAATCGCGCTGCGATCTGAGGAAGTCAGAGATGCGTTTAGCACTGACGATCGATCCGATGTTGTCGGCCAAATAGCGCACCAGACGCTCCAGCAGGTCGGTGTTCCGGATTGCCGCCCGGCCGGCCACATCCTTGTAAAGGATAGTACCATATATGCCCTTCAGGTACTCGAAGACGATCTGGTCCCGCAGTTCGAGATGGCAGAGGAAGGGCATGCCTCCGAGGCGCAGGAAGAGACCAAGCGTCTCATCCGAGTCCTCGCGGCCATGGAAGCGCAGGAACTCGCGGTAGTCCAGGGGATGAAGCCGCAGCTCCACCGACCGCCCCGACAGGCGGCCAAGGATGTCGGCGGAGAGGAAGCGGGCATTGCTCCCGGTGCAGTAGATGTCCCGGTCGCCGCGGGACAGCAGCAGGGTCAAGGCCTCCGGAAAGCCCTTTATTTCCTGGACCTCGTCGAGGAGAAGGGCACAGGCCGTTCCGCTCCCCGCCTGGCGGTTGACCCAGGCGACGAGGGCCGAAGCGTCCCGGATGTCAAGGAAGCTCTCGTCTTCGGTGGAGAACTCGATGATGGGCAGGCCCGGCTTCGAGCGAGTAAGCTCTTCGCGGATCTGGCGCAGAAAGTAGCTCTTCCCGACCCGTCGCTGGCCGGTGATCACCTTGATGACACCCTTCCCCATGAAGGGCTTGAGTCGCTCCATATAGCCATCACGACGAAAAGAAACATCGGAGTCAGCCATACTTTTCATTATGGTGAAAATTGACTCCGCGTCAAGAGGTGGAAGAAAGGCCAGACCTCCGGGAATGTGTCATTGAGATACCGGGTCAGCAAAGACTTCCCCGTAGTTCGGGTCAGTCGGTCAGGACAGGCCCTTTCAGGGCATCGCCGATGACATCGCCGAAATCGAGGGCGTCGAGCAGCACGAAACCCTCGATGACAGCCAGGGCAAGGGCCGCGCCGGCTGCCCTGGCCTCGCCCCGGTCCACCGCCACCGCTTCGTTGTTCCAAACCTATGCCGGGCTTCAGGTCCTTATCGACCTGGTCATCGTCAGCATCCTTGCCTTGTTCTGGATCCGGGTCGACTCCCGGAAACACGGGCGGAAGTCCAGGCCCTGGGTAGCCATCATGCTGGCGGCAGGTTCCTTCGGCCCGCTCCTGTACCTGTTGCTTGCCCATCGAGGTAAAGGGCCGTGTGTCAGGAGCAAGGTCGTGTTCCCCGTATGGTGAGGAAGTCAAGAACGGGCTCCTCGAGGGTAAACCCTCCGAGAGCCTAGGGTATTCCTCGTCGAGATATGCAATTCAATGAGGTATCATTTCACACGCTCGCACAATTCCCGCTCGCAAGCGGTGACGCTTGCTGGAGAGGCCAGGAGGATAGCTTGACTCCAAGACACTACGTTGCCGTGGTAACCGCGCTGGCGGCGCTCATGGCCTTTTTGGTGGCCTGCCCGTCGCCCGGGGGACCGCCGGGTTCCACGGTAGCGGCGACAGCCCTCGACAGCCTCAGCCTGGCTGATTTCACGGGGCCCGAAGGCAATCCTATCGAATCGGTGCACCTGACGACTTCTTTTGTCGTCCCGCTCGCCAGCCTGGGAGCCACGCTGACCTGGACCTGCGACTCCATCTATGTGAGCAAGGTCGATCCCCTGTCCGGGCAGGTGTTCGTGAGCATTCCCGGCGACTTGACGGAACCGGCGACCATCACGGTGAGCGTGGCAGCCAGCGCCGCCTCTGACGGCTCGAGCAGCAGCAAGGATTTTTCCCTGACGATACCGGTGATCGCCGACGCCGACAAAGTGACCGAGGCGCTCCGCGGGCTTTCAGGCGGGCTGATCGATTTTTCCGGCGAGGACGACGCCGACAGCGTATCGGGGAGCTTCCAGCTCCCCTCGCTCGGCAACTTCGGCACCGAGGTCGAGTGGAGCCTCGGCAATGCCGGCAGGGACGCGACCACGGTGAGTGGCGTCACCCTGGTTCCAGGCGATCCGGCTACGGGGCTGCCGGCGACCGTCGTCGTCACGACGCCATCGACGGGGCCAGTAAGTGTGGCTCTTACACCATCGGTGAAAAAGAAGGGCGGCACGCCCACGGCCGGCGCTCCCATCGTGCTGAAGGTGCCGGTGCTGACCGATCAGGAAAAGGTCGACAAGGACGCGGCGGCCATCCCCGAGCTCGTCGTCAATGCCCTGATCAAGGCCGGTCACGGGGATACGATCGAAGCAATTACCGCTGACTTTGCCCTGCCCCTGGTCGGTGACCGGGGCAGTTCGCTTTCCTGGGTCTTCGCGGCCGCATGGGCGGTATCGACGGGGCCGGTGGCCTACAGCGCCGTGAATGGCACGGTCCTCGTCACTCCGGCCACGGCTGATGCCAGCCTGACGCTGACAGGGACCGCCTCGCTCGGGGCCGCCACCTCCGCTCCCAAGGCGATTACGGTAAAAGTCAAGGGCAGCGGTTCGGGTGGTGGCGCGGGGAGCAACGGCATATCGGTGGTCATGACAAATCCTGCCAGTCCAACCGGCAACTCAAGCCTGTCCTTTCTCGATCCCGGAAGCGCGACCATCAGCTCCTACACGCTGAAAAAGGGCCAGACCCAGAGCCTCTCCGCCTCCTTCGCCGCGACGAGTTACGCATGGTACCTCGACGGTGCCCTCTCCACCGCCCTCTCGACTGCTGCGAGCTGCGCCGTCGACAGCACGGGCCTCGCCTATGGCAAGCACTTTCTCCTTCTCGAAGCGGTGACATCGATCGGAACCCTCTCCGGAACCATCGCTGTCGACGTGATCCCCGAGCCCGGCCCGGGACTCACGATCACCGTCGGACTTCCCGCTTCCTCAAGCGTATCGAGCCTGGTCTTCCAGAACTCCGCGAGCGTGACGGTCACGAGCCTCACCGTCGGCACGACCACTCCGGTGAGCGTGAAGACCAGTTTTATCGCGAGCAGCCTGAAATGGTATATCGACGACAACCTGGTCACCGCGATCTCGACCAGCTCGACCTGCGCCATCGACGCGGCCAGCCTCGCCTATGGGCGGCATCGGCTCTACCTCGAGGCGCAGGTCGGCACGGCGATCTACTCGGGCAACCTTCCCTTCGATGTGGGGGTCTCCCCATGAGCGGACCCGCCAGGAATCACCCCGCGAACAGCGAAAGCACCATTACCACGGCACAGTCAAGGAGATACGACGCCATGAACAAGAGCAAAGCGGCAGCGTTGCTGCGAGTACTGATGGGGATCGGCCTCGTGGCTTTGGCGACGGCCTGCGGACTGCCGGCCCTGGACTTCCCCGCAGGCGACGGCGCGAAGGGCAGCCTCAATCTCACCATTGCGATGGGTCCGGCGGCCCGGACGATCGCGCCGGCGAGCGCGGACTTTCCGACGGTCGCGAGCTACCGCGTGCTGCTGAGCCGCACGGGTTACAGCACCATGGCTCAAAGCTTCGCGGCCTCGCCCTGCGCGGTCACCGGCCTCGAGGCGGGCGACTGGACCGTTACGGTGCAGGGCCTTTCGAGTGCAGGCGTCGCCGTGGCGAGCGGCACGACCACCGCGACCATCGCCGCGACCGGAACGAACAGCGCGAGCGTCACGCTCGCCTACCTGCTGGCCGCGGCCGGCAAGCCCGGCTCGGCCTCCATCACCTTCGAGTTCCCCCACAGCGTGGGCATCGACTCCGTGAGCGCGAGCCTCGACGGAACTCCCCTCACCCTGGCCATCGCCTCCAAGGACGCGACGACCGACACGGTGCTCTACTCCGCTGGTGCCCTCGAGCTCGGCAATCCCCGACTCGTCATAACACTGAAGAAAGCCTCGAAAGCCCTCATATACTGGACCGAGCGCCTCCTCGTCTATCAGGGACTCGCCACGACCAAGACCCTCACCCTCGCGGCCACGGACTTCGCCTCGGCGCCGTCGACCCCAGTCAATTTCAAGGCGGTTGCCTCGAGTACCAAGGTGACCCTGACCTGGGACAATGTATCCGTCGCGGAGAGCTATACGCTCACGAAGAACGACGGGAGCGGCGCAGTCACCCTCGCCTCGGGAACCGGCCTCGCGGCGGGAACCTTGACCTATTCTGATACGAGCGTGACGAAGAGCGCGAGCTACACCTACACCCTCAGCGCGGTGAACGGCTTCGGCGCCTCGACCGCGGCCACCGCGACGGCGACCATTCCCACCGGCTATTCCGTGACCTACGACGCCAACGGCGGCACGGGCTCCGTGCCCGTGGACTCGACCGCCTACACCTCCGGGCAGGATTTCACCGCTCTCGGCAATGTGGGAACCACAGCACTCTCGAATGGCAAACTGGAGTTCGCGGGATGGACGAGTACTGTTGGAACCACCACCATTAGTTTTGACGCCGGTGACACCGATCGGATGACTGGTGACCGTACGTTAAAGGCGGTATGGAGCATCCCATCCTGGCTGGATGTGAAGATCGCCTCCCAGCCCAGCGGCGGCCTGTACAGAATGGTGGCCTTCAGCTCCCGCGGCAACATCTATCTGAGTTCCGACAGTGGGGCCACGTGGTCGATGAAGGGTTCCCTGGGCACGGTCGAGGCGTCCATCGGAAGCACTTATCTGGCTACCAGGCTTGCAAGCTCTCCCGACTGCCAGTACCTCGTGGCCGCCTATGTTACGGGCAATGTCTATCATAATTACTTGAATGTCTATCGGTCCGCGGATTATGGGGCCACCTGGGCCGAACTTGCCTATTTCAAGGGCAAGTACCTCCGCTTTACCGGTAGCGGACTGGCGGTCTCGGCGGACGGCACCAGGATTCTGTTGAGCACGGCCAACGACAGCGACGGCAGTTCCGCCCTCCTCGTTTCATGGGATGGCGGCACTACCTTCGGAGCCTTTAAAACCTCGGTGGCCTCCAGTTCCAATACCAAAGGAATTGGCGAGTTCGGCATCACCGCCGATGGCACCCAGGGGTATGGCCGGACGGACAATGGTGTAAGCAACTATAAGATCACGATCGGAACTTCCACCGTTACCTTCGGAAATCCATTCGTGTTGAGCTCGACGACGACCTATTATGCGAACGCCTGGGCCCTGGCCGATGACGGCAGTACAGCGTTTGCGTCTTCCGGCAACGCCGGCTGGCGCGTCTCTACCTCCAATGGCAGCATCGACACTGACAATGTTGGCACCGACAGTGTCAACTTCGGCTACTACAAAATCGCCAGCATCGCGATGTCTAACACCGGCAATGTCCTTTACGAAGCTCATCAGATCTACAATGGGGCGGCCGCCGGCAAGATCCGGGTTTCCAGAAATGGAGGGACTACCTGGTCCTCCCTGACCGACGGTCTTCTCAATTGGGACAAGATTTCCTGTTCCTCCGGCGGCTCGGCCATCCTTGCAGCTCGCCATGTCGATGCCAGCCCCAATTCGTCTCCGCCGGTCACGGCGAGCTCCGGCCTTTATTTCTGCGCCGACGCCACGGGATCTACACCGACCTTTACGCAGGTTTTCTGAGCGGATCCTAGCCAGGCGAATCAGTCTGGCTCTGGGGGGCTATCCGAGAGAGCTCGGATAGCCCTCAGATATTGTCAGGGACGGATTTCCGCTCGGCCCTACTGAAGGTTTTCTGTCACCTTTGGAAAAGTTTAAAGCAAGTAGCTAGAAGGATTGAAGCCCTCATTCCATATCCTCACACAACTCCTTCGGATCGACGACAAAGCCAGGCAGGACCTTCGACTCGATGGGAGTCCAGTCGCAGAACTGCTGCCAAGCCCGTGGGGATATCATGAGACCAGCAGCAAGGAACGTGCTGCATCGTTCAGGTGAAGGTAGCATCTCCCGCGAACGCGGATTTCAAAGTATCCGTGTACAGCTATGCATTGCGAGAATAAATCAATGCTTTGCTGAATAATGGGACCGCGCTGTTGAGCGCGAGAACCCGAATAGAGGTCGCCGAGTCCGACGGAAATGCCGCCGGTACAGTGACCCGGAAGAGCGGACGGTACTCGATCGAGGCCTTGGAGCGTCAGTTCATCGAAAGCCTGCATGCAGGCTGCGCCGTGTGCATCGAAGCCGGTTCCGGCTCGCATACGCTGGCGCGGATCGTTGCTTCGACAGGAGCCCGGACCTTCGTTGTGCATCCCTTGGCCATGACGCACATTTTCATGACGGCGGAGAAGACCGACAAGGTCGATGCGAAAAAGCTTGCCGACTGCCTGAAGCGGCACCTGGAAAGCAACGATCCCGGCGACGCGCTCCCCGAGGTCTACGTCGCCGACGAGGAGGCGCAGCGCTTGAGGATGCTGGTCGCGCAGTACCAGCGCGTTACGGCGGAGATAACGGCGCTCAAGAACAACCTGCACGCCCTTTTCCGCCAGTGGCTCGTGCATACGGACAAGG
>JBAXTA010000231.1:0-7582 GCA_037130415.1 Spirochaetota bacterium | reverse complement strand
CGCGCATGCTGGGACTCCAGGCGGCCTTTCCCTTCCTTACCGAAGGCAAGCAGATCAGCCCGAAGGAAGCCACGGAGATTGGCCTCGTCGATGAACTGGCCACGGATGCCGTAGACATGATGGCAAAGGCTCGTGCCTGGATCAGGGCGAATCCGAGCTCCTCCCAGCCCTGGGACCGGGATGATTTCCGGCTGCCCGGCGGCGCGCCTTCATCGCCGAAAGTGGCTCCAGCCCTCATGGTCGCCCCGGCCATGATCCGTAAGAAAACCCAGCGGAACTATCCGGCTCCGGAGTGCATCGCCGCTGCCATGGTCGAGGGAGCCGCTGTCGATTTCGACACGGCACTCAGGATCGAGTCCCGCTACTTCTCGACAATCGCTACGGGCAAGGTAGCCAAGAACATGATGAGTGCCTTCTGGTTCCAGCTCAATGCCATCAAGGCGGGCGGTTCGCGACCCAGCGGAATTGCTCCGATGGAGACGAAGAAAATCGGCGTGCTTGGTGCCGGCCTCATGGGCCATGGCATTGCCTATGTGACTGCCGTCGCTGGAATCGAAGTGGTGTTGAAGGACATGACCCAAGAGAAGGCCGAGGCCGGAAAGGCCGCCATCGCCGAACTCGTGGGCAAGCGCGTGACCCAGGGCAAGATGGCCAGGGCCGATGCCGATGCGATACTCGCCCGCATCACGGCTACCGGAGCAGCCAAGGATCTAGCCGGCTGCGACCTTGTCGTGGAGGCTGTTTTCGAGGACCGCGACCTCAAGGCCACGGTCACCAAGGAAGCCGAGGCCGCGATGGACCAGTCGGGTGTCTTTGCCTCGAATACCTCGACGCTTCCGATCACCGGTCTCGCCCTGGCCTCGTCCCGTCCGGAAAAATTCATAGGACTGCATTTCTTTTCGCCGGTCTACCGCATGGATCTCGTCGAGATCATCGTCGGCAAGAAGACCGATGATGCGACGCTCGCGAAGGCCTTCGATTACGTCATCAAGATAGGGAAGACGCCCATCGTGGTGAATGACAGCCGCGGTTTCTACACCTCACGGGTATTCGGGACCTACGTGCTCGAGGGACTCGCCCTCCTTTCCGAGGGCCAGAACGCGCAGGCAGTGGAATCGGCAGGGCTCAAGGCCGGCATGCCCATGGGACCCCTCGAAGTCGGAGACATGGTGGGCATCTCGCTCATGCACCACATAACTGAACAGACCGTGAAGGACATGGAAGCCCTCGGCCAGAAATACGAAAAGTGCCCGGGAGAAATCCTTGCGGGGCGCATGGTCACGGAGAAGGGGCGCAACGGAAAGAGTGCCGGAGCCGGTTTTTACGACTATCCCAAAGAGGGCGGCAAGAGCCTCTGGCCCGAGACCTACAAACTCTTCCCCCCCGCGAAAGCGAAAATGCCCCAGTCCGAAATGATCGACCGGCTTCTTTTCCTGCAGGCTCTCGCGACAGTGCGATGCCGCGACGAGGGTGCGATCAAGGTGGTAGCCGATGCCAACCTGGGATCGATCCTCGGCTGGGGTTTCGCGCCCTGGGCAGGCGGCACGCTTCAGTACATCAACAGTTACGGCCTTAAGGCCTTTGTCGCCCGAAGCAAGGAACTAGCCGCAAAATATGGCCCGCGCTTCGATCCACCTGCCAGCCTGGTCGAGATGTCCGAGACCGGCAAGGAATTTCATTGATACTGAGCTTGGCCGTCGTTCGCGCTCGTACTGCGCGAGCGGCGGCACAGGCGGGCGGCAGCGTGTGCGGCGGCAGTGAACGAAACAATACGCGGAACTGAAAGCGGAGGCATGGATGTCAGGCAACTATTTCAGCGAGCTCAAGAATACGACAGGGACTCGATTCTGGATCAACAATCCCACGGGGGCCGAGATCGAGTTGGCCTTGGCCCAGGGCGCGGTTGGATGCACGACCAATCCCGCCTATTGTTCGCGCCTTGCGACGGAAGAGCCCGAGTATCTCCGCGGCCTTATTGACGAGGCAATTGACGAGGATCCAGACACGGAACTGGCAGCCATACGGGTCTACAAGCTGGCTGCGAAACGCATCATGGACAGTTTCTCCGGCGTTTGGGCCGAATCGGGCGGCGGCTCTGGCTTTGTTACCATCCAGGACGATCCCCGCCGGGACGAAGACAAGGATCGCATAGTTCGCGAATCGCTGGCCAATCGTTCCCTTGGGCCCAATTACATGACCAAGATCCCCGTGATCGGTGGTGCGATCGACGCCATCGATGCCTGCGTCGAAGAGAACATCCCGATCTGCGCAACGGAAATATTCGCCTTGTCGCAAGCGGAACGGATAGGCCAGATATACCGGGACACGTGCCGTCGTTCGGGGAAGAATCCTCCCCTCTATATCACGCACATCTCTGGCATATTTGATGAGTATCTGGGCAAATATGCCGCCCGCAACGCCATCCAGATCGACGAGGGCGTGCTGCGGATGGCTGGACTCGCCATCGCGCGTCGCGAATACGAGCTCATTGTCAGGATGGGCATTCCGACAGCCCATCTGATGGGCGGCGGCGCCCGCGGGACCCACCACTTCACGGGGCTTGTGGGCGGGCAGGCCCACGTGACCATCAATTGGAGCACGGCGCAGGAGATCATCGATTCTGGAACACTTCCTGAGTCCGCTATCGGGATGGAGACACCTGCACGAGTCATCGATGAGCTCAGGGAGAAATTCCCGGACTTTCGCAAGGCCTACGATGATGGAGCCTTGCCGGAAAAGGACTTCGCGGGCTTCGGGCCTGTCCAGCTATTCCGCAACATGTTCCTCAAGGGCTGGTATCTCCTTCTCGCGGAGGTATCGTCGCGAAAGGCAGGAAGGGCTAGCTGAAGTCATGCGAAGGGATTCGCTGCGAAAGGATTCGCTGCGAGAGTATTCGCTGCGAGAGTATTCGCAGGGAAGGGCCTGCAGGGCAGTACCGGGTAAACAGGAATTCAGGAAGAGGGGCAGTTTATGAGTATCAAGGAAGAGACAGCGAAGGCAGTGCTGGACAGCTATTCTGCAAGAACGCCGAAATCGAAGGCCATTTCGGAGATCGCCGAAAGCTACATACCCTCGGGCGATACGAGGGCAATTAGCTGGTTTGCCCCCTATCCTACCTTCGGCGAGGTCGGACGGGGCTTTGAGCTCGTCGACTACGATGGCAATGTCTATATCGATCTCATGAACCTGATGACTGCCGCCATCCATGGGCACGCCCATCCAGCGATTGTCGCAGCCCAGGTCGAGCAGATTCGCAAGGGAGTATCCCACGGCATCCCCGCGGAATCGCAGTACAAGCTTGCGAAGATCATCGTCGATCGTGTCGCCTCGGTGGAGAAGGTCCGCTTCATGAACACGGGCAGCGAGGCCTGCCTCTTCGCGATGCGCGCGGCTCGTGCCTACACAGGGCGCGACATCATCCTGAAGATGGACGGTGGCTATCACGGATGCAGTGATTACGCCCAGACCAATGAACATGCGGATGTTTTCAACAAGGATCCGCCCCAGCTCTTTATCGCCAACAAGGGTGTCCCCGACCTGATCCTGAAACACATGCGGGTCGTCGACTATGGGAATCTCGAGGCGGCGAAGCGCGTGATGGATGCCGAGGGCGACACGATAGCCGCCATCATGCTTGAGCCGATGCTCGGCGCGGGTGGAGGCATCAATCCGCCTGACAGCTACCTTGCAGGCCTGCGGGAACTCTGCGACAGACATGGTGCCCTGCTCATCTTCGACGAGGTCATCAGCTTCAGGCTTTCCCTCGGTGGCAGGCAGGGACTTGCCGGGGTGAAACCCGACCTCACGACCTTCGGAAAAATCATCGGGGGTGGTATCGGAATCGGCGCCCTCGGTGGACGCTCCGACATCATGCGGCTCTTCGACCCCCGGATCGAGGGCGGAATCAATCACTCCGGGACCTTTACCGGCAACGCGCTCGCGATGGTCAGCGGCATAGCAAGCCTTGAAAACATCACCCAGGAGGCTCTCGACCGTATGGAAGTCCAGGCATCGAAGCTGGTCGCTGTGGTCGGGAAAAAAATAAAGGAACTCGGAGTCAATGCTTCGGTCAAGACAGTCGGTTCCATGATGGTCATCTACCCGACCCGCAGGGAGATCGCGAACTCGCGCGACGTCCTCCTGGCCATGCTGAAGAACAGGCAATTCATGCAAATGCTCCATCTGGAGCTGCTCAACCGGGGGGTGGTCTGCCTGTCGCGCGGACTCTTCGCCCTCTCGACGCCCATGACTGACCCCGTGATCGAAGAGGCTGGCAAGAGGATTTGCGCAGCCCTCGAAACCGTCGCACCATTGTGCGAAGAATTCTGAGATAAGGGAGGAACGCATGCCCAGGAAAGAGAAGCTCATTGTCTGCGCGGCCCTGTCCGGTGGAGCTACGATGAAGGCCCAGAACCCGGGCGTACCCTACACCCCCGCGGAGTTCGCCGACGAGGCAGAACGCTGCTGTGCCGAGGGCGTCAGCATTGTCCATATCCACGCCAAGGATCCCTCGAGCGGCTATGGGATAATCGACCTCGAAGCCAACCGCGCCGTATACGAGGCAGTCAAGAAGCGCTGTCCGGAAATGATCGTCAACATCTCCACAGCCTCCTTCTTTGATGACAAGGAAACGCGCATACTTCCGGTTACGGAAATCAGGCCGGACATGTGCTCCTTCAATACCAACAGCATGAATTTCGGCATGGTAAGCTACAAGACCGGAGAGATCAAACTCGAGGTGATATACCGGAATCCCTTCATAGACCAGATTTTCTACGCGAAGAAGATCAAGGCAGTTGGTACCAAACCGGAATTCGAGATCTTCGATCCCAGCGGCCTCAACAACATCATCGGCATCCTGGACAAGCAGGAAGGCCTCTTCGACCATCCCATGCACTTCCAGTTTGTCTATGGCGTGGCAGGCGGCATGACCTGGAATCTGCAGCTGCATATCGCCTTGGTCGGCCAGCTCCCACAGGGCTCGACCTGGAGCGTCTGCGGCGTATCCGGCGTGAACCAGATTCCTGCGGCTTTCCAGGCCGTCATTTCAGGCGGGCACGTCCGCGTAGGACTCGAGGACAACATCCATCTCCCCGACGGGACCCTGGCCAAGGGCAGCTGGGAGCAGGTGCAATGGGTCAAGGAACTGGCAAAGATCGCCGGCCGCCCGATAGCAAGCTGTGCCGAGGCCAGGGAGATGCTCAGTCTACCGGGGAGGTCCTGATGCGCTTTGCCCCGAATACCCTGAATCTCTTCAAGCAGCTCGACCCGCTCTATCAGCTGCAGGCGATCAAGAAGTGCGGATTCGATTATGTGGAATTCCTCTTTCCCTATCTCGTGTCCGCGAGCAAGGCGAAAAATCTCCTTGAGGCCTTCGATATGCGGGTGAGCATCATCGATGTGCTGCCGGGGAACATACAGAAACTCGACCTCAGCGCAGCCATCGATCCCGGCCGCGTGCAGGAATACCGGAAGTACGCGCAACTTGCCCTGCAGTATTCGTCCGAGCTCAAGGTCCGCTTCGTGAACTGCCTGTCGGGAATCATGGGGCAGGTGAAAGACACTTCGCGCCAACAGATGATCGACCTCTACAAGGAGAACCTGGCCTTCACCTGCGACCTCTTCAAGGACTCAGGCACGACAGTCCTCATCGAGCCGGTATCGGGTTTCCAGTTTCCCGGCTACCTCACCGACAATCTCCACGAAGCTGTTGGAATCATCAAGGAATTGAACAGGCCGAACCTCGCACTCCAGTTCGATTTTTTCCACATCCAGCTTCTCCACGGAAATCTCTCGGGAAACGTACGCACGTACTTCGATATCATCAAGTATTACCAGATTGCCAATCCGCCGGGGCGACACCAACCGGGGAAGGGAGAATTGAATTTTCCCTTCCTCATCGAGCTTCTCAAGGAACTCGGCTACGACGATTTCATCGGCCTTGAGTATGACCCCGAGGGGCCATCGGAAGATTCTTTCGAATGGCTCAGGCCCTATAGGTGAGGGGACTCATGGTTGCCTGGTTGAGCAGCATGAATGCGAGGTGCCAGGCGTCGTGGATATGCCTTTCCGCATGCCACCCGGATTGGCGCACATCCGTCTGCCGATCAAGGATGTCTCGGTACCTGACAGGTCATGGGAAAAGCTCTGGGAGAGGGAAGGACCGCGGATCCGGGCTGTCCTTCATCGGGGCGGACGCGTCTGCGTTCACTGCATGGGCGGACTGGGAAGATCGGGCCTCGTCGCTGCACCCCTCCTGGTGGAGTTAGGCGAAGACCCGGAGTCGCCGATCCAGCAGGTGAGGGCAGCCCGGCCGGGAGCGATCGAAACCCAGCAGCAGGAGGATTATGTCCGTTCATGCGGACCCACAGGGATTGAACCTTCAGGATGGCGTTGCCCCTTGCGGGGGTTCGGCTTGTTCGGCCGCTCTTTTCCCTGACGCTGAAGGGACTTTAACTGTAAGACCGTCCGCCCGCGATGTCAAGTTGTCCCAATACTGATTGCCTGAGTGCCTGCGCCTTCCGGGCCGGGCGAAAAGGGCTTCGTACCCTTATCCAACGCGAGCAACGAGCTGGTGGTCGTCGCACCGGAGCGCCGACACGGTCATGGTCCGCTCCACGGCGCGCGCCCTTCGACGAGGTGGTCGTGAGGAGCGCTATCGGGGTGCGGGGCCAGCCATAGGTAGGGGCATCCTTACTGGCGCTGGCTTTACAATGGTCGCTGCGGCAGCCCGTTCGTCCCTGGCAGTGGCGCAGCTCTGGATTATTGGTTCCGACTGCGTTTGATTAAGCTTGGTCTGGTCCGACCAGAGGTGAGTCTTGCCGTCTGGCAAGTCAATGCATTGGAAGCAAGAACCTCTGGGCAAGCTCTATCCCTGGCCGCGGGCGGCGTGGTGTCCGCGCTGCGGCAGACGGCGGCTCTGGGGGCACGGCTACGTCCAGCGCTATTTCGACGGCGTACCCGAAGCACTGTGGATGAAGCGCTGGCGCTGCCCGGACTGCGGCGGCATGCATACCTGTCGCCCTGACAGCTTCCGGGGATGACAGTACCGAGGAAGAGCCTCGTGTTCGTCCGCGCCGCTAAGGGCGGACCTTATTCCCGTGCTACCGAGGAAAGAATTCTATGCCGGCGAGGAGCCAGGTAGCCTGAGCGGAGAACGTCACATCGGAACCGGCCGTAGCGCCCTCGGTGGAGATGACTCCTTGGTAGCTACCGAGCGCCCTGCCTTCAAGGGAGGCCTTGAGTGAGATCGGGCCTTTGCGGGCAACGTCGAGGTCTGTGGGATCGATGGAGGTCAGGCTGAGCACGTCGGCCGGGCTGCAATAGAGGCCCTTGCCCCACATTTTGTTTCAGCGATGCAAGCGCGAGCTAGGGGTCCGGGCGTACTCTATGCATGGTCCCATTCCTCGCTGCCGCGCCAGAGCTGGCTTCCGGCCCTTCTACGCTCGCCTATCAGCCCCGCGGCAGAAGCGACCACCAGCGTCTTTTCCACGAGCGCTTCCCCGCCTTTGAGGCCAGCTATGAGGAGTTAGGTGACATAAACTCCTTACGAAACGGAAGTAGGAAATGTTAGAAAGTTAAG
>JBAXTA010000230.1:0-7597 GCA_037130415.1 Spirochaetota bacterium | reverse complement strand
TCAGCGAGGTCTTCGCCATGACCGAGGGCGGCCCCGGAACGGCGACCCTCCTGTTCTCGCTCTACGCCAACAAGCAGGCCTTCACCTACATGAAAGTCGGCATGGCCAGCGCGATGGCCATCTTCCTCCTTGTCCTCTCCGTGGTCTTTGCCCTCACCCTCGTGCGACGCAACATGAGCCTCGACGAACTCGAGCGGAAGGCTGGCAACTGATGAAGCGAAACCGTCCAATTGTGAATGTCGCCATCGCCGTCGCGGCCTTCCTGGTGATGATCGTGGAACTCTTTCCCATCGGGATCACCCTCCTGAACGGCTTCCGGAGGGACGTCATCATCCTTTCGGCCAAGCCCTTCGAGTTCTCGCAGCTCTCGCTCCGGAGCTATGAACTGGTACTTGCCCGTCCCGGCTTCGTGAAGTCCCTGTGGACCTCGGTCGAGGTCGGCATCCTTTCGACGGCCGCCTCGGTCATCATCGCCGCGATGGCCGCCTATGGGATTTCGCGCTTCAGGTTCAAGGGCCGGAACCTCCTGGCTTACAGCTTCCTGGTCTTCCGCATGCTGCCGCAGATCTCCCTGGTCATCGCCCTTTACCTCATGTTCAAGTACCTCGGCATACGCGACACCGTTTTCGGTCTCACGCTCGCGCATACGAGTTTCAATGTGCCCTATGTGATCTGGCTCCTCCTTCCCTTTTTCACGGCAGTGGACAAGAGCTATGAGGAGGCTGCCATGGTCGACGGCTGCACACGCTTCGGGGTGTTCCGCCGCGTCTTCCTCCCCATCGTCTCGCCCGGTCTCGTGGTGGGGGCGGTCTTCGCCTTCATCAACAGCTGGAACGAGTTCCTCTACGCCCTCATCCTGACGGGCATCAATGCCAGGACGGCGCCGGTGTCGCTGAACAGCCTCATCGGCTCGGACATCCTGACCTGGGGCCAGGTCTGCGCGGGCGGAACCATACTATTGCTGCCGATCTTCATCTTCACCGTCTCGATGCAGCGCTTCCTCATCCGTGGCGTGTCCGCGGGCGGGGTGAAGGGATGAGGTGTCTGCCATGAGTCGCTGGGAGCTGGCCAAGGTACCGGAGGGCTTCGAACTTCGCCTCGACGGGAAGATCCTCATAGCACATACGAAAAAGCGCCCCTTCCTGGCCCTCGCCCGGGGCGAGGCGGGCTACCTGATGTATCGCGGCAACTTCCGCACCAAGGACCGTCTCTCCGGCTGGACGCCCCTGACCGACTCTGAGTTCTCAAGCCGGAACGGGAGGGCGGAAGTCCTTCTTCGCGGCTCCGGAGGAGCCCAGGTCCGGATCGCGATAACCATGCAAAAGGGCGCGAGGCGGGGGCCTGAGGATTCAGGCCGCCTGGAATTGCCAGGCGGAAGTGGCGATGCCGAAAGCCTCGTTCTTGAATTTCTGGAAGGACCCGAGTGGGCAAACCGCTACAGGCTTTCCCTGGTCACGGAAGGTGGCGAGGGCATCTACGGCTGCGGCGAGCAGTTCTCCCATTTCAACCTCAGGGGGCGGAAACTGCCCCTGTGGACGAGCGAGCAGGGGGTGGGCCGCAACAAGCTCACCCTCACTACCTGGAAGGCCGACCTCGCCGATGGCGCCGGCGGCACCTGGTGGTGGACCTTTTTTCCGCAGCCAAGTTATGCGACCTCGCGGAGGCTCCGCGTCCACCTCGAGACCGATGCCTGGTCGGAATTCGATTTCCGCAGTAGCGACCGCGCCGTCCTCCTCACAAGGCAGAAACCCCGGAGGCTCGTGTTCGGTTCCGCTGCAGGCATGCAGGCGCTCGCTATGGAAACCGCCTGCTATTTCGGCCTCCAGCCGGAGCCTCCGGAGTATGTGCATGAGGGAGTCACCCTCGGCATCCAGGGCGGGCTCGAAACCTGCAAGTCCAAGGCGGATGCTGCGCGCAGGGCCGGAGTGCCGGTCTCTGCCATCTGGGCACAGGACTGGGCTGGCGTCCGATACACGGGCTTCGGGAAGCGGCTCTCCTGGAACTGGGAGCTCGATGAGTCCCTCTATCCTGACCTGAGGCGGGAATGCGTCCAATTAGGAGAAAAGGGGATCGCCTTCCTCGGCTATGTCAACTGCTACTTCGCCTCTGACAAGCCGATCTTCGGGGAACTCGACCGGCTTGGCCTCCTCGTCCGGGATCACGCGGGCAAAAGCTACCGCATGGACGCCGGCGAGTTCGAGGCAGGCATTCCCGACCTCACCAACCCTGCAGCCAGGACTTGGTTCAAGGAGCTGATCAAGCAGAACCTCCTGGGCCAGGGCATGCTCGGATGGATGGCCGATTTCGGCGAGTACCTCCCTGCCGACTGCACGCTCTTCGACGGCAGCCCCGCGGAATACGCCCACAACCTCTGGCCCAGCCTCTGGGCGCGGGTCAACTACGAGGCCATCGAGGAGGCGGGCATGGAGGGGAAGGCGACCTTCTTCATGCGGGCCGGCTACTCGGGCAGCCAGCGCTGGTGCCACCACATGTGGGCAGGCGACCAGAACGTCGATTGGTCGAAGGACGACGGCATAGCCAGCGTTATCCCTGCAGCCCTTTCGCTGGCGATGATGGGCCATGGCTACCACCACTCCGACATCGGTGGCTACACGACGCTCTTCCATCTGAGGCGGACAAAGGAACTCTTTCTCCGCTGGGCGGAGATGGCGGCCTTTACGATCTGGATGCGGAGCCACGAGGGCAACAGGCCCCAGAGCAACTGGCAGTTCGACTCGGACGCCGGGACCCTGGAAGCCCTGGCCCGCATGGGCCGTCTCCGCGTCGCCCTTTCGCCCTATTTCCGGGACCTGGCCCATGAATGCTCGACGCGCGGCACGCCCATCCTCCGGCCCCTCTTCTTTGCGGACGAGGGCGATCCACAGGCCTGGCGCATCCAGGATCAGTTCCTCTGCGGCCCGGACCTCCTGGTCGCCCCCGTGCTGAAGAAGGGAGCTACCTCGCGCCGCGCCAGGATCATCGATGGCAATTGGGTGCATCTGTGGACCGGGGAAACGGTCTGTGGAAGGGCCTGGGTAGAGGCTGCGGCCCCGCTTGGCCAACCTGCGGCCTGGTACCGCAAAGGCTCGGCCTGGGAAGACTGTTTCAGGACAGCTTCGGCGGTCTAGTGGACCGAAATCCTCCGGGTCCTTTGTCCGTCGTATTGACCTTTGGCCAGATGGAACTATACTTTCCTTCACCCGCTCACGATCCGGAAGGGTCGACCTTGGAACGGTAAACCACTGTTTTTGTCCAGGAGGATCTCATGAAAATCCGTCACAGGGCCGCAATCGCGGTCATCGCCCTGTTTGCCATGGGCAGCATGGCCTTCGCCGCAGGCAACCTTATCGTGTACTCGCCGAACTCCGACGGGGAAATCCAGGGCATCCTGACCTACTTCGGCGACCAGAACAACATAAAGATCAGCCTCCAGTCCATGGGCACGGGCCCCGCCCTGTCCAAGCTGAACGCGGAGAAGGCCAATCCCCAATCTGACGTGATGTTTGGCGGCGTCAACATGGGCGTCTACCTGACCAACCTCGACATCTTCCAGAAGTATGTCGCCAGGAACAACGCCAGCCTTCCTGCGGGCTACCAGAACACGACGGGGTTCTTTACCAATTACCTCCTTTCCGGCAGCAACCTCCTGGTCAATACCGACCTCGAGAAGCAGCTGGGGCTCACTATCACCAGCTATGACGATCTCCTCAATCCGGCCCTCAAGGGCAAGATCGCCTCGGCCAATCCCGCCGACTCCTCGAGCGCCTGGGCCCAGCTCTGCAACATCCTCCTGGTCAAGGGCGGCTACGAGAGTCCCCAGGCCTGGTCCTACGTGGAGTCCCTGATCAAGCAGCTCAGCGGCAAGCTCACCTCCGGCTCTTCGGCGGTCTACAAGGGCGTCTACGCTGGCGAATATGTCGTCGGACTCACCTACGAGGATCCCTCCGTCGCCCTCCTCGCCGATGGCGCGAAAAATGTGCGCGTTGTCTATCCCAAGGAAGGGGCTGTCTGGCTTCCCGCTGCCAGCGCCATCGTCGCCGGTGCCAAGAACATCGACAACGCCAAGCTCTTCATGGACTTCCTGGTCTCCGACGAGTGCCAGAAGATCGTCGCGGGCCTCACCAACAGGACGGTCAATCCCAAGTTCCCCAATACCAACCCCAACCTCCAGCCGATGTCGTCCATCAAGGTCGCCTACGAGGACATCGCCTACACCTCCGCCCACAAGAAAGAAATGCAGAAGAAGTGGTCCGACCTCTGGGCCAAGCTGAACTAGGAAAACATGAATGCCAGCCGGGCGGTGAACCCGCCCGGTTTTTTACGCTCTCCAGAAAATGAGCATACAGGGGAGGATCGGAGAGACCATGAGCGTCAGTATCAGGATCAGGAACGCCGTCAAGCGCTACGGCCAGATCACCGTCATTCCCGACCTCTCGCTCGACATCAGGGAGGGGGAGTTTTTCACCCTCCTCGGACCCTCGGGCTGTGGCAAGACGACACTGCTCAGGATGATCGCGGGCTTCAACACGATCGAGGGCGGTGACTTCTTTTTTAACGACCGGCTCATCAACCTTGTGGATCCGAGCAAGCGGAACATCGGCATGGTGTTCCAGAATTACGCGATCTTCCCCCACCTCTCGGTCAAGCGCAACGTGGCCTTCGGACTCAGGAACCGCAGGTACGCCAAGGACCGCATCGAGAGCGAGACCCTGAAATTCCTGGAGCTCATGAAGATCGCCGAGTTCCGCGACCGCATGCCCGAAAAGCTCTCAGGGGGCCAGCAGCAGCGGGTGGCACTCGCGCGGGCCCTGGTCATCCAGCCCGATGTCCTGTTGATGGACGAGCCGCTCAGCAACCTCGACGCCAAGCTCCGGGTCGAGATGCGTTTTGCCATCAAGGAGATCCAGCACCGCATCGGCATCACCACCGTCTACGTCACCCACGACCAGGAAGAGGCGATGGCGGTGAGCGACCGCATTGCGGTGATGAAGGACGGGATCATCCAGCACCTCGGCACGCCGAGGGACATCTACCAGAGGCCGGCCAACCTCTTCGTCGCGAGCTTCATCGGGCGGACCAACCTCATCGAGGCTCGCCTTGAGACGGAGGGCCAGGCCATGAAGCTTCGCTTTTCCGACGGCTATTCGGTTCCCCTTCCCAATGTATGTGGGGAATTCCGGAAGGACATGGCCGTCCTCGCTTCGATCAGACCCGAGGAATTCAGGATCGGTGCCGAGGGAGAGCCCGGACTCAGGGCAACCGTGGACAGCGCGGTCTTCCTTGGACCCAATACCCACTATCATGTCCACCTCGACTCGGGACTGCAGGGCGAGATCATCCAGGAGTCCAGGCTCGACAACGCCATACCCGAGGGCAGTGTGATGCGGCTTGCGCCCAGGCCCGAAATGATCAATGTCTTCACTTCTGATGGAAGCAGGAACATCCTCGCCGGCGTCCGCAACGACGCAATCGGGGCCTGACATGGCGCGAAGGCGGATGTTCGACATCTGGACGGTCCTCTACGTCGCCATCTTTGTGGCCTACGCCATCTTCCTCCTCTATCCCATGTTTGCGATACTCCGCAATTCGGTGGTGGGGGAGGGCGGACGCCTCAGCCTCGAGTGGTTCGCGAAGTTCTTTGGTGCCAAGTACTACTGGCAGACCCTTGTCCATAGCTTCAACGTCACGATCTGGTCAACAATCCTGACCCTGGTCATCGGGGTTCCGATGGCCTACTTCTACAACCTCTATGAGATGAGGGGGAAGTCCTTCCTCCAGGTCCTCATAATACTGTGTTCCATGTCCGCACCCTTCATCGGCGCCTATGCCTGGATCCAGCTCCTGGGCCGTTCGGGCATCATCACTGTTTTTGTCAAGCAGCTCACGGGCCTGGTGATGCCGGACATCTATGGCTTCAACGGCATCCTTTTAGTGCTGACTCTCCAGCTCTTTCCCCTCGTGTTCCTCTACCTTTCGGGGGCGCTCAAGAACATCGACAACTCGCTGCTGGAGGCCTCCGACAACCTGGGCTGCTCGGGGGTCGCACGGTTCTTCAAGGTCGTCATACCCCTGTGCATGCCCACCATCCTCGCCGCAGGCCTCCTGGTGTTCATGCGCGCCTTCGCAGACTTCGGCACGCCCCTCCTCATCGGCGAGGGCTACCGGGTCTTCACCGTCGAGATCTACACGCAGTTCCTCGGCGAGACGGGCACCGACTTCAATTTTGCCGCGGCCATCAGCGTGATCGCCATCCTCATAACCGCAGCCTTCTTCCTCGTCCAGCGCTACCTTTCCAGCCGCTTTGCCTTCACGATGAACGCCCTCCATCCCATCGAGCGCAAGAAGGCCAGGGGGCCCTTCAACGTCTTCATCCACCTTTTCACCTACGGGATTGTGGGGCTTTCCTTCCTGCCCCAGCTCTACATCGTCTACCAGTCCTTCCAGAACACCTCGGGCAAGATCTTCAAGCCCGGCTACTCGTTCGGAAGCTACACTGCCGCCCTGAAGCGGATGGGCGACTCCATCCCCAATACCTTTGTCATCGGCGGCATCGCCTTGGTGGCAGTGATCATAATAGGTATCATCATCTCCTACCTCGTGGTGCGGAGGCCCAACCTCGTCACCTCGACCATCGACACCATGTCCATGCTGCCCTATGTCATCCCGGGATCGGTGGTCGGCATCAGCCTCGTGATGGCCTTCAACAAGAAGCCCCTGGTGCTCACCGGCACGGTGGCCATCATGGTCATCGCCCTCTGTATACGCCGCCTGCCTTACACCATCAGATCCTCGGTGGCCATCCTCCAGCAGATACCCATCACCGTGGAGGAGGCCGCGATCAGCCTCGGCTCCTCGAAGCTCAAGACCTTCTTCGAGATCACGGTGCCGATGATGGGCAACGGGATCATCTCCGGCGCCATCATCAGCTGGGTGACGATCATCACCGAACTGTCGGCGGCCATCATCCTCTACAATTCCAAGACGGTGACCCTGACCCTCGGCATCTATACCTTCGTGACTCGGGGCAACTACGGCTATGCGGCCGCTTTGGCTACGATCCTTACATTGCTGACTATCGTATCGCTGGCGATCTTCATGAAGGTGTCGAAGTCGAAGGAGATTACCTTCTAGGGGAGCCTGCCTGATCTGCTGCGGCCGTCTACCGGAGGGACCCAGGCTGGAACGGCCAGCTACCCTGGTAGCCGTGGCCGGGGACGGCCGGCTACCCCAGTAGCCGAGGCCCGAGGAGCCTGAAGATAGTCGCCAGCGCCAATGCGGCGGGAAGGGCGAAGACCAGCCCGGTCCGGGCCATGTCCGCGATGGAGAAGTAGCCTGTCGACCAGGGAAGTACGTTGACCGGACTCGTCGTAACCAGTATGACCGCCAGGTTGGCCGTGAAGGCCGCCGCGAGGGCTGGCAGGCGCGCGTCGATGCCCAGCGTCACCCCCAGGGCCAGGATCAGGGGAACTATGATGGTCCCGGTGAGGGTGTTCGACGAGAAGACAACCTTGACCACGAGCACTCCCACAACCACTGCAGCAATGCGCCAGAAGGGCGAGAGGGCGCCGATGCCTCCCAGCACCAGGGATGCAGCCCA
>JBAXTA010000023.1:0-24918 GCA_037130415.1 Spirochaetota bacterium | reverse complement strand
CACGCAGGATCATGGTTCCTTCATCCAGAGTTTTATAACTCAGGGATTCAAGGACCGCTTCGAGTTTTATTGAAGGCCACTCATCCTTGGGAAGGAAGGCGCCAAAGATCGACATGAAAGTCTTTCGGGAGCCTTCTCGAACTGCCAGGGTCATCATGTTCCCATCATAGCCTTTGTGCGCGGCCCTGCGAAGGCTGGCGGCTACTTGGTCGCGAGGGTTCCCCTCCACTTCGTGTAGGCACCGAAATCGGAGACATTCGTGAATCCCAGCCCCAGAAGCGTAGTCCGGGCAATGTCCGAGCGACGCCCGGAACGGCAGTAGACGACGATGGGACGGCCCTTGTCGGCTTCCTTGAACCTGGCGGTTATCTCGTCATAGGGCAGGAGCAGCGCGCCGGGAATGTACCCTGCGGCAAATTCCTCCTGGGTTCGGACATCGAGGAGGAGGGGCTTGGCTTCCTTGTTGGCGAGGAGGGCGATCAAGCCCTTTTCATCCATGAGGGGAGGCAGGGCTGGGACCTTCGGCCCTGCACCAATGGAAAGAATGCCGAGTACCAGAAAGGCCGCGGTATAAAGTAACTTCTGCATATTAGGAAATATGCATATTACAGCCTGGCCTGACAAGACTCTTCCCTTCGAACTCACCAGCACGGCGTGTCGCAGCCTGCCGCCCTTGAGGTTGGTCCAGGTCATGGCGAAAGGCTCTTCCGGAAGGCTGCAAGGTGGTTCTTCGAGGCATCCCGAAGCTTGGCAAAGAGGCCGCGGAGGCTCGCGTTGGAGGGCTGGAGGAGGAGCGGGTTGGAGAGAAAGCCCTCGTACATGGCGATATTGTCCAGCTCGGCCGCGACGCCAGCCTCAAGGGAAGCCTTGAGCCCGACTGGAACAGTAATAAAGGATGAGGCACTGTCCGCTGGAAGCGAGAGGCCTGCAGCCGCGAAAGCATCCCTGAGCCATGAAATGTGGCTTCGCTCCGTGAGAATGATGTTTGAAAAGGGTCGCACAGAACCGAGGCTACCGAGAATTGCCGCGTACTCGGCCTGGGCGAGGTATTCATCCTCGATCGCATAACGCAGCATCTCGTCGAGGGTCTGGTCCTTGTCGGCCTTCGCGGCCTGGGCGCCCCAGGCTACGGGGCTGCTGGCAGCGAAGAGTATGGTCGCCGAGAGGAGGAGGGCGGCGAAAATAGGGAAAATGCGGTTCATGAGGTTCCTCCTGGAACGCGGCCAACTAGTGAAAGCAGGCTGCAGCTAGGTAATCGCAGGTATCGTGCCAAGTGCAGGATCGGTCCCCTGCAACGATATTTTTATCTCCAATGGGAATATATTTCTCATCTTAGGTCTTCATCCTTGTCCTATACTACTCAATAGCTCGGCAATTGGGTAAATATTTCTCCAAACTGGGGTTCAGTGGAGTTGGCATGTAAATTGCACTATATACTCGGAATTGTTTTCCATTTCCCATACCTATAGAGGAGAACTGACATGGCTGCAGCAATGAAACCCATCCAGATCACAAGGAGGGTTGTACTCGGAGTGATCCTGTTCGGGCTCACGGTACTCACCTTCCTTCACCAGCGAATCCAGGGAGTCCCCACGATAGACGCGCTCTGCCCCTTCGGAGGCTTTGAAAGTCTCCTCAAGTTTGTGGCCAGCGGAGTGGTCATCAAGAAGCTCGAAGCAGGGACCATGGTCCTGGCCGCCGGGATCGTCGTCCTCGGAGTCGTGCTTTCGCGCTTTTTCTGCGGCTGGTTCTGCGCCTTCGGCGCCCTCCAGGGCATCTTTGGCTGGATCGGCAAGAAGCTTTTCGGGAAGAAAAAGCGCCCCCTGGTTCCGGCGAAGCTCGACAAGTACCTCCGCTGGATCAAGTATCCAGTATTAGTTGTGATCATCTACCTGAGCTGGAAGACCGGCGAGCTGGTGATCCGTCCCTACGATCCCTGGGCCGCCTACGGACACCTTTCGGCGGGCCTCGTCGCGGTCTGGGGAGAATTCGCAATTGGTCTCATCCTCCTCGTGGCCAGCCTCCTCCTCTCGGTTGTCTATGACCGGGCCTTCTGCAAGTACGTCTGCCCCCTCGGAGCGGTCAACGCCATCCTCGGGCGCATTCCCCTCTTCCGCATCAAGCGCGTGGCTTCGACCTGCATTTCCTGCTCGAAGTGCGACAGGGTCTGCCCGATGAACGTCGATGTCTCCAAGCCCGACGCCGTCAACGATCCGGAGTGCATCGGCTGCATGGAATGCGTGACGAGCTGCCCGACCAAGACCAACAGCCTCCAGACCACGCTCGGTGGCCGGGCCCTGAAGCTCGGCACCATCGTGGGCATCGGTTTCGCCATCTACCTCGGAACAGTCGTAATTGGTCAGGTAGTCGGCTATTCGGCCAAGCCCCTGAGCGCGCTCGCCGCCGCGGGCAAGCTCAATGTCGCCGATATCAAGGGCTCATCCACCTGGGACATGGTGGCCGAGTCCTTTGGCGTCGAGCTCGAGAGGCTCTATCGTGAAGCCGGAGTGGACATGCACAAGGTACCACGCATGACCATGCTCAAGGACACCGGCAAGGTTGGCGGATACAAGGACTTCGAGGCTGATGCCGTGCGTGTTGCCGTCGCGAAGATCCTGGGAGTTCCCTACGTTTCCGAAAAGGACAAGGCAGCGTCCAAGCCAGCTGAAGCAACTGCCACACCGGCAGCTGCCCCTGTCGCGGGGAGCCCCGAAGCCTCCGCGGCGCCAGTTGCGGCGCCTGCAGCTGCCGTTCCTGCCGCTCCCGCAGCAACCAAGCCGGCCGCGCCGGCCGCGACACCGGTTGCCGCCGCCCCAGCTTCAGCCACGGCCCTCGTCGTTCCCGCCGACTTCACCCTCGAGGGAACCATGAGCATCGACCAGGTCGCCGCCGCGCTCAAGGCAAGCCCCGAAGCAGTTGTCGCCAAGCTGGGACTGCCCGCAGACATCGCCCGCGACAAGCCGCTCCGCGACATGAAGGACCAGTATGGCTACAGCATGCCTGATCTCAAGGAGAGGATAAAGAAATAGTTAATAGGATCGGGGGCGACTCGTCCACGGTGTCGGGCGCCCTTGGTCCCCTTGCGCATGCTGTGCTACTATCAGGACGGAGGGGGGGCAAGCCATGCCGCGAACCAGGACCAATGGCACTTCGGCGATCAAGCCAGATAAGCATTATACCTATGCAGACTACAAGACCTGGCCGGAAGACGAGCGCTGGGAACTCATCGACGGAAAGGCCTATCCTCTTTTCGGCATGTCCCCTGCCCCGCGGCGAAGACACCAGGCCTTCAGCGGAAGGCTTTTCAGCCAACTGGATCGCTTTTTCGAAGGGAAGCCCTGCTCCCTTTACGATTCTCCCATCGATGTCTTCCTGCCCGAAGGCGATGAGGCCTTGGGCGACATCGACAAGGTTGTCCAGCCCGACCTCCTTGTAGTCTGCGACCGGACCAAGCTCATCGACGAGGGCATACGGGGCGCGCCGGACTTCATCATCGAGATCCTGTCTCCTGGCACGGCGATGGTGGACCAGACGGAAAAACGTCAGCTTTATGAGAAACATGGCGTCCGGGAATACTGGATCGTCAACCCGGAAACCTTTGAGGTGCTTCAGTACCGCAGCACGGCGGGAGTGTACGGTCTACCCTCCGTGGCCGATCTCCGGCAACCCTGTCCCGTGGCCATCTTCGAAGGGCTGATCCTCAAGGTAAGGGCAGAGGATTTCTGAGCGAAGCCAACTGGCAGGCAGCCCTCCGGCCGGCTCCTGCCCGAGGGCTGCCCCAAAGCTGCGGCAAGGCTTACAGGCTCGGAGTTCCCCGGCGCACATCTACCCTCTCCCCGATCGATCCCGGCTTGAGCTGCTCAGCATTGAGCCCGCCTAAGCGGTTGCCCTCGGTCACTGCCTCGGCCAGGCTCCCCCCCTCTGTGAGGATCATCGCGAGGCCTGCCATGAAGGCGTCGCCCGAACCGATGGGGTTCAAGGCCGCGACAGGGTTTGTCGGCTGTTCCTGAAGTCGCCCACCCTCCCAGAATAGGGTCGGTCGGGCTCCCCGAGTAACGACAAGCCCTGTTCCGTGGCGCTCCTCGTACTCGAAGCCAGCCTCGGCTACAAAGCGCCTCAGCTCGCCTTCGTCCCCACTGGAACGGAGGGCTTCCGCTTTTTCCGGCGCACGCGTCTGGAGAAGCTCCTCAAGATTGGGCTTGATCGCGAAGGGTCGATGGGGCAGGCAGCCGCGAAGGTCCTCTCCCTTGATGTCGAGGAAGAGGGGCTTGTTCGCGCGGGCTGCGAGGCGGGCCATCTGGGGAATGGTCGAAGGAGAAAAGCCAGCTGCCTTGGTTCCCGAGATCAGGACAGCCCTGGCGCCCGGGAGGAGTTCTGTGAAGCGGCAGAGAAATCGCTCTTCAGTGCCCGCATCGACAGTCTGGCCCTCCTGGACAAGCTCAGTGGTTGTTCCAGCGGAACGGTCGATCGCCGTGGTACAGATGCGTATGGGGGAGGCCGATTCCACCCAGGAAACCTCGAGCCTGTCAGCCGCGCACATCGCGAGGAACCAGTCGCGGGTCGGGCCACCGAGCTGGGTGAGGTGGACGACGGGACGCCCGGACTCCATGAGGGTACGCGCGACGTTGACGCCCTTGCCCGATGCATCGACGCGGCACTCTGCGCTCCGGTTGACTTCGCCAGGGACGAGCTTCGGAAAGACCATCGTATTCTGGATGGTCGGGTTCAGGCAGATGACGAGAAAAAAGGAAGTCTCTTGCATGGGCGCATCATACGACCCGCTTGCATGCCTCGTCCACGCCGGACGAGTATGAGGGGCGGCTTCGCCGCCTCAATTTGGCAGCGGCGGGCGGTGCGGCTGCTTTTGGGCAGCGCTTCCGCTACCGACACAAAGCGATAAGAAGGAGGTCCATATGGATGACTTTGTTTTCAGGAACCCGACAAAGATCGTGTTCGGACGCGGCATGGAGTCGAGGGTGGGCGCCGAGGCCGCAGCCTGCGCGAAGAAGGTGCTTCTGCACTTCGGAGGCGGCAGCATCAGGAAGAGTGGCCTCCACGCTCGCGTAACTGCCTCACTCAAGGCCGCTGGGGTCGAATGGGTCGAACTCGGCGGCGTAAAGCCGAACCCGCGGCTTTCCCTCGTCCGCGAGGGCATTGAAACCTGTCGGCGCGAGAAGATCGGCCTGATCCTCGCGGTGGGAGGGGGCTCGGTCATCGATTCTGCCAAGGCGATCGCTGCCGGCGTGCCCTACGCGGGCGATGTCTGGGATTTCTATACGGGCAAGGCCGAGCCCAAGGACTCCCTGCCCATCGGCACTGTCCTCACGATTCCTGCGGCGGGTTCCGAGGCGAGCTCCGGGTCAGTGGTTACGAAGGAAGAGGGTCTTCTCAAGCGTGCCTTCAACTCCGAGGATGTGTACCCGCGCTTTTCGATCCTCAATCCGGAACTCTGCCTTACGCTGCCGAAGGAGCAGGTGGCCAACGGGGTCACTGACATCATGGCCCACCTCCTGGAGCGCTACTTCACCAATTCGCATCCTGTCGAGTTCACGGATCGCCTTATTGAGGCTACCCTCCGAACCGTCATCGATGTCGCGCCACGGGTAATGGCGAAGATGGACGACTACGATGCCTGGTCCGAGCTCATGTGGGCGGGTACGGTTGCCCACAACAACCTCCTCAACACCGGACGTGAGGGCGATTGGGCGAGCCATGACATCGAGCACGAGCTTTCCGGCATCTACGATGTGGCCCACGGCGCAGGCCTGGCTGTGGTCTTCCCTGCCTGGATGAAGCATGTGCTGAAACATGACATTACACGCTTCGTGCAACTCGCCGTCCGCGTCTGGGGAGTGGACCAGGCCTTTTACTCGCCTGAGCGTACAGCCCGCGAGGGCATAGCCCGCCTCGAGAGCTTCTGGTCTTCCATCGGCCAGGCGGTTCGCCTGCCTGGCATCGGCATCGGGCCCGATCGCATAGCCGAAATGTCCGGCAAGAGCTGCGAGGGAGGCAAGACCCTGGGGCACTTTGTCCCGCTTGCCAGGGCCGACGTGGAGGCTGTGCTGAGGCTGGCCTTATAAGTACTAATTGATCACATATACGGGTCGGCCTCCCGCAGCGGTTTCCGCGCGGGAGGCCGATTGTCTTTCCTGCGCCCATGTAATCGTTTACATTCACGGATTGACAGGAAGCGGCTCCCGAGGCAGGATGGGTTGCGGAGGTAGCCCATCCTGACCGGAATTGCCCCCTATGCACCTATGTACCTGCCCTGGGCATCATGCCGGAGGGGACGGGACGAAGGTCTTTCAGAGCGCGGCTTTGTTTCCGAAGGCGCCCAGCAGGGCCTTGAGGACATCTCCCTTGCGCTCGAAGCCGAACCGGAGCGTCGTACTCTCTGCGCTGCCGCTGGTGGCAGCGCGGCCGCGGATGGAGACATCCTCAAAGGGCGGAGCGAGGATGCGCTCCCAGAAGTTTCGTGGCGGCAGCGTGACCTCGAGGATGTCCTCGCGGGCAATCCTGATTTCCACGGCCTTTTGCGGCTTGCTGCTGGCACCACGGGACAGGAGTCCCGAAAGCCAGTTGGCGCTGGGGACGGACCTGAAATGGAAGGCCTTATCGGTCATGATGAGGAGGCCCCAGCGTTCGTTGGCCCTTCCCTCGTTTCCCTCCCGGAGGGAACCCATGCCCCTCGATTCGACCTTCTCCCCGGTCTCGTTCTCAAAGGCTTCCCAGAATTCCTGCACCTCATCACTCATCGTCCTGGCTCCTTGCAGCCAAGGACTATACCCACTTTGATGCCGCGCCGACAGCCATTAGGGACCTGTTTGTGAGCGGGAAGGAGACGGAGCTGCCGGGCCGGAGCGCGCTGCACCGGAAAGCTGCGACCATCAAGGAGGTCGCAGCCAAGGCAGGGGTTTCCACCGCGACCGCCTCGAGGGCGCTAAACGATGATCCGAAGGTCCTTTCTGTCACAGCTGAGCGCGTCCGGAATGCGGCAGCCCGTCTGGGCTATTCCGCCAACCATGCGGCGCGCAGCCTTAAGACGAGGGCGACCCGGACGATCGGTGTCATTGCGCCGGATCTGGCAACGGACTTTTTCATGCTCCTGGCCGACCGCATCGAGGGCGAGCTTGCAGCGCGGGGTTACGGGCTCCTCCTCTGCTCCTCGCGGGAGAGTCTTGCGGAGGAAAAGCGCCTCCTGGGTTTTTTTGCCGAGCGTTCGGTCGAGGGTGTCATAGCGATACCCGCAACTGCATCCGGTTCCCACTTCAAGGCGGCGGCAACGAGGGGGATGCCCCTCGTGCTCGCGGACAGGTCCCCCCGCGGTGCCGGTACCGATGCCGTGCTCGTCGACAACGAGGGCGGAGCCTGCGCCGCAACGAAGGCCCTCGCCGGCCTCGGGCATCGACGCATCGGGCTCATAGGCGGAGACCCACGGCTGTCTACAGCACGGGAGCGCCATGCCGGCTATCTCCGCGCCCTCTCGGAGCTCGGCCTTCCCCGCGATGAGGCCTTCGAGCGCTACGGGACGATGCACATCGATTCGGGCTACCGGATACTCGGGGAGATGCTCTCCATGCCCGGTTCGCCGAGGGCCTACTTCGTCGTGAACGCCGACATGCACATCGGATGTACCAATTGGTTGATGACCGCAGGCCGTGCGGCCGCTTCCGGTGCCCCCGTCGGCCGCGTCGAACTGGCGGCCTTCGACGAGATGCCCTACTCGCCCCTCCTGTGCTTCTGCCGCTTCGCAGTCGAGCAGCCGATCGCGATGATGGGCCAGGAGGCGGTGCGGCTCATCCTCGAGCGGATCGCAGGCGATGGCGGTGACAAGCCCAGGATCCTGCGCCTGTCCACGAGGCTCGTTTCACATGGTTAGGAAGACAGAGTACTGATATTCAGTATTGATATTGCATGAGGCCGTCCCCGGGCGGCGAAGGAGAGGAACATGGCAAACCTTGAGTCGCTCAGGATGCAGGCGCCTGCGAACAGGCTGAGGGGGCAGGCCCCGAGGATCGGGATCAGGCCCACGATCGACGGCCGCCTCGGTGGCGTGCGCGAGTCCCTCGAGGACGTGACGATGGGCATGGCCCGGGCGGCAGCCCGCCTGATCTACGACAAGCTGCGGCATCCAAACGGCCAGCCGGTCGAGTGCGTGATAGCGGATTCCACCATCGGGGGCGTTGCCGAGGCCGCCGCCTGTGCCGAGAAATTCGCGCGTGAGGGCGTGCAGGTTACGCTGACCGTCACTCCCTGCTGGTGTTACGGCTCCGAGACCATGGACATGGATCCCCTCACGATCAAGGCTGTCTGGGGCTTCAACGGGACCGACCGTCCCGGCGCGGTCTACCTGGCGGCAGTCCTCGCGGCCCACAACCAGAAGGGCCTGCCGGCCTTTGGCATCTACGGCCATGACGTCATGGATCTCAAGGACACCGACAAGATCCCCGCTGATGTCGAAGACAAGATCCTCCGCTTCGCCCGCGCAGGCGTGGCCGCCGCCTGGATGCGCGGCAAGTCCTATCTCTCTGTCGGCGCCGTCTCCATGGGCATCGCCGGTTCCATCGTCGATCCAGACTTTTTCCAGCAGTGGCTCGGGATGCGCAACGAGACGGTGGACATGAGCGAGATCGTGCGTCGCCTCGAGGAGAAGCTCTATTCCGAGGCGGAGTTCAAGCGCGCCATCGAGTGGGTGCGCGAGAACTGCAAGGAAGGCTCCGATGTAAACGCTCCCGAAGTCCAGCACAGCCGCGCGCGCAAGGACAAGGCCTGGGAGACCAGCGTCAAGATGGCGATGATCGTACGTGATCTGATGGTCGGCAACGGCGAGCTCAAGAGGAAGGGCCTCAACGAGGAGGCCCTCGGCCACAACGCGATTCTGGCGGGGTTCCAGGGCCAGCGCGCCTGGACCGACCACTTCCCCAACGGGGACTTCCTCGAGACCATCCTGAACTCGAGCTTCGACTGGTCGGGAATCCGCCAACCCTATGTCGTCGCCACGGAGAACGACTCCCTGAACGGTGTGGCCATGCTTTTCGGTAATCTACTGACTGGTACTTCACAGATATTCTCGGACGTCCGAACCTATTGGAGTCCCGAGGCTGTCGAGCGCGCTACGGGCTGGAAGCCGACAGGAGACGCCGCCAAAGGCTTCATCCACCTCATCAACTCGGGCGCTACCACGATGGACGGAACAGGCAAGCAGAAGAAGAACGGCAAGCCCGTCATGAAGCCCTGGTGGGAGATCAGCGCGAAGGAGGCGGGTGACTGCCTCGATGCGACCAGCTGGCGCTATGGCGACCTTGGCTACTTCCGGGGCGGTGGCTGGTCTTCCGACTTCCTCACCGAGGGCGGCATGCCTGTAACAATGACGAGGCTCAACCTGGTACGGGGACTAGGTCCCGTGCTCCAGATCGCCGAGGGCGTCACCGCAAGCCTTCCGGAAAACGTGCACGACAAGCTGGACAAGCGCACCAGCGAGACCTGGCCCACGACCTGGTTTGTGCCACGCACGACCGGCACAGGTCCCTTCAAGGATGTCTACTCCGTGATGGCCGCCTGGGGGGCCAACCACGGGGCGATATCCTACGGCCACATAGGGGCCGACCTCATCAGCCTCTGCTCGATGCTGCGCATCCCTGTCTGCATGCACAACGTCGACGAGAACGCGATCTTCAGGCCGAGCTACTGGAGCGCGATGGGCATGGATCCCGAAGGCTCCGACTACCGGGCCTGCGCCGCCCTGGGACCGCTGTACGGAAAGAGGTAACAACTAGAAGAATGCTCCCCCCGCAGGTCCCCCAAGGCGCGCATCCTTGCGCGTTTTGGGGACAGCGGTGCGGCGGTGTCTATGACCAGCGCTTCCTGAGCAGCTCCATCATGTACACGTTGATGCCCCATTGGTCGGAAACGGGCTGCCCGGTCCAGGGGAGGAGGGGCATGTAGGGTGCGGGACCGAACTCGGGGGTAACGGTGAGCACGTCCCTTCCCTGTGCGCGATGAAGGTCCACCACCCGGTCCCACCATCCGAGGTGGGCTTCGAGGGCGCGCGCAGCCTCGGGCGCGCGGGGATCGGCCACCTGCGGGCCCTCCTCGAAGCCGACCCGCGCGTGGATGTGCTCGGCGCGGCTTATAGCGAGGGAGAGGCTCTCCTCCTGGTCGGCGAGGAGGGACTCCGAGACGACACACCAATGCGAGAGATCGACGCTGAGCCGCAGTTCCGGATCACGCTCGAGGAAGCCGCGCGTGACGGCAGCCGAGTAGGCGAACTTGCCGCGGTGGGTCTCGTGCACGATGCGGAGGCCGCGCCTTTGCGAGACATCCCGTGCGATGGCGATGAGGCGCTCGCTCCACTCCGCAGGGAACCAGTCCTTGCCCGTCTGCGAGTTGATGAAGAGGGGCTTCGCGTCCGCCAGCCACTCGAGCTGACGCCTGAACTCCTCGGCGTGGGCCTCGATGTCGCTCTGGCTCGTCGCCCAGTGCTGGCCTATCAACTCGAGGGAATTGTCATGGATCGCGGCCAGGATGGCTTCGGTGCCGCCATGGTCGCCGAAGGGGAGGGCAAGCTCGACCCCGTCGTAGCCAGCGGCCTTTGCCTTGGCGCAGAAATCGCCAATGCCGAGATTTTCCGAACCCCAGCGCGGACAGAAGAAAAGCAGTGTCATGATTCCTCCTTCGGGCATGGACAGCAAGACAGTATTGTCATGATTCTTTCCCGAAACGCGGTGGGCTGGCTGTCTCCGGGAAGGGCGGAACGTAGGCGTAGGAGGGATTCTCCGCCTGCCCGCGCCTGATCTCGTAGAGTTT
This sequence comes from Spirochaetota bacterium, assembly GCA_037130415.1. Taxonomy (GTDB): domain Bacteria; phylum Spirochaetota; class Spirochaetia; order Treponematales; family Rectinemataceae; genus CAIJMU01. Next base: position 14,112 of record JBAXTA010000023.1, on the reverse strand, counting down.
CCCGAGCCCTGCGATGAGGCCCTTTAAGGGCAGGGGGTAGTCCGGTGCGACAAGGGCGTGGAGTTTCGGTAGATTGTGGAAGGGGACTGCAGCGTACATGTGGTGCTCGATGTGGTAGTTCATGTTCCAGTAGAGGAAGCGGTTGACCGGTCCGAACTCGACCGTGTGACAGGAGAGTCGCCAGTCGGGAACGCTCTCGGAGAGCCCGGAGTGCTGCAGCGAACCATAGAACTTGCCGAGCCAGCTTGCGAAGAAGCTGCCGAGGGTGATGAGATAGATGAGTATCCAGAGCTGGAAGGCGGCAAAGATCGCAGCAAGGACCATATGCCCTAGAATCATCAGCCGGGCCCAGCGGAACATGGCCTTCCTGCGTGGGTCGTCCTTGTCGAAGAGAGGCTTCCAGCCGAAGTAGTCGGCGCGGTCGTCGGCGAAGGCGTGACGGAAGGCAGTGCTGACCAGGAGCCAGCACCAAGGCGCGTCGAAGGTGAACCAAAGCAGGAGGTTCCAGGCATTCAGTTTCTCTGCCACGGGAATCTGGCTCACTTCGAGGTCGATGCCTCGATGCAGGGTGTCCTGGTGGTGGTAGGCGTGGCTCGCGCGGAAGTGCACGGGATTGTTCCAGGTCAGGAAGCTGAAGAGCTTGTAGAAAAACTCGTTGAGCCATTTGCTCTTGAAGGCTGTACCGTGGCTGAGCTCGTGGACCCCCGCAGCCATGCTGGCGAGGAAAAGGAAGGTCGAGTAGAGCCAGCAGGCAGGCACGAGGAGAATCCAGAGCTTCAGGGTCCAAAGCATAAAGCAGAGGCTTCCCAGTGCTCCAATGACCAGCACGAACGAGAGACATTGCGCGAGGCCGGGACCATCGCGCCGCTCCGTGAGTTCCTTGAGCCTGGCCGGCTCGAGCCTGGTGCGGTACCAGTCGATCCTGCTGTTTGCCATCATTCCTCCCCCTGCCCGATAGGATTAATGAGGACTATCCCAGCGATGAGGCTTGCGGTCAAGCCCGATCGCGTGGCAGGCGGGGTGTAAACGATTACAGTGGCGCGATTGAAGGCATTTCACGAAAAAAATTGACATACCGGCATCTATGCGTCACAATCTGCCAAGCTTGTATCGGGACGCCCGTTGGGGGCGATCAATATTCCTTTTGGAGGGTGATGATGAAGAAACGTATTCTCGTCGCAATGGTGCTGCTCTTGGCAATTATTGCAGTACCGGCAATGGCCCAGGTGAAGTGGGCGTCTAACGTGCGCGTCGTCTTTTTCCCTGGTGGACCCCAGGGTGGCGTCTTTGCCGTCAATGTCTATAATGGTGCGGTGCAGGCAGCGGCCGACCTGGGCTGCAAAGTCGACTATGTCTGGTCTGACTGGGATCCGCAGAAGATGATCCAGCAGTTCCGCGAGGCTGTGGCCATGAAGCCGGACGGCATCTGCATCATGGGCCATCCGGGCGATGTCGCCTTCGACGCCCTCATCGACGATGCCCGGAGCAAGGGCATCATCGTGACGAGCATGAACACGGAGCTCCCCAAGGCTGAAGCCAAGTATGCTGGCAATGGTTTTGGCTACGTCGGCGCCTCGCTCTATTCTGCCGGCCATGCACTTGGTGCACAGGCTGTCATGAACTTCGGTCTCAAGAAGGGTGATCGCACCATGGTATGGGGACTTCTTTCCCAGCCCGCCCGCGGCGAGCGCACCAAGGGTGTCATCGACGCCTTCAAGGAAAACGGACTTGTCGTCGACTACATCGAGATCGATGCGGCTACCAACAAAGATGCGCCTGCTGGCGCCCCCACCTTTGCCGGCTATGTCTCCTCGCATCCGGATGTCAAGGTTGTCGTAACCGATCATGGTGGACTCACCGCAACTGCCGAGACCTACCTCAAGGCAGCCGGCAAGAAGCCTGGCGAGATCAAGATTGCCGGCTTCGACCTGTCGCCCGCCACGATCACCGCAATCAAGGGCAACTACACCCAGCTCGTCATCGACCAGCAGGAGTGGCTCCAGGGCTACCTCCCCGTCCTCCAGGTCTGCCTCACCAAGGTCTACCAGTTCTCGGGTCTGCACATCGACACGGGCGCAGGTTTTGTCGACAAGAACAATGTCGATATCATTGCCCCGCTCGCAGCCAAGAACATTCGCTGATCCAGGAAGCGCAGGGATAGCCTGCGGACCATGATTTGATGAAACCGGTGCGGCGGTCCTCGGCGCTACACCGGTTTTTTTATGCGGAAGGATGACCCATGGAACAATTTCTCCAGATGAAGAACGTGTCGAAGACCTTCGGAGAGGTATCAGCCCTCCACGATGTGAACTTCGAGATCGGCACGAACGAGATTGTCGGTCTGCTCGGCGACAACGGCGCAGGGAAGTCAACCTTCGTCAAGATAATCACGGGCTATCACCAACCCGACCCTGGTGGAGAGTTCTATGTAAAGGGCACAAAAATCAGCCGCTTTACCGTACCTGAGGCCCGGAAAAAAGGCATCGAAATCGTCTATCAAGAGCGGGCCCTCGCAGACGAGCAGTCGCTGTGGCGGAACATCTTCCTTGGCCGCGAGAAGGTCAACAAGTGGGGACTCCTCGACGTCAAGGGAATGAGGAATGAAACCAAGAAACTCATGAGTACTGTAATGGGATTCACCTCCAAGGCCATCACCCCCGAGTCGACGGTCAGGACCTTCTCCGGTGGCGAGCGTCAGGGTGTGGCCATCACGAGGGCCCTCTATTTCAAGGCCGAGCTCATCATCCTCGACGAACCGACCATGGGCCTTTCGCTCTCCGAGACGAAGAAATGCCTCGACTTCGTGGACCAGATCAAGCGGGAGGGGAAGTCCTGTATCTTCATAGATCATAACATCTTCCACGTGTACCCCGTCTGTGACAGGATCGTCGTGATGGACCGCGGGACGGTGGCCGGCCAATACCGGAAGAACGAGCTCACCCTGCAGGAGCTGATCGACAAGCTCTACCTCGTCGCCCACACGGGCAGCCTCGAGAAGGGGCAGGAAGGGCAGGACATCCATCCCGAGGGAGGCACCGCATGAAATCAGGAGAAAACGCGACCGCAAAGGCCGCAGCGGAATCCCCGACGGCCCTGGGCTTCAAGCGTTTCTTTCGCCGCTACTCGATGCAGATAGGCATTCTCTTTGTCGGCATCTTCATCTGGCTCCTCTTTCTCGCCGCCGCTCCCCGGACCTTCCTTTCCAGTTCGATCTACATCTCCTTCATGTCGACGACTCCCTTTTTCGCCTTGATGGCCATTCCCCTGACCTACATCATCATAGTAGGCGAGATCGATCTCTCCTTCCCCTCGATCATGTCCCTTGGCATGCTGGCCTTCGATGTGACCTACACAGTGACCGGCAATGTCTGGGTCGGCTTTCTCTCCTGCATCCTGGCAGGAGCGATAGCCGGCTACCTCAACGGCGTGCTCGTCGTGAAGATCGGCATACCCTCCCTCGTGGCGACCATTGGCACCCAGTATCTCTGGCGTGGCGTAATCCTCGTTGTAACCAATGGCCAGGGCATGGGAATGACTCCCATCCAGGATACCATCCTCTATCCCCTCTTTGTCGGAAGGATAGGCGGCGTCGTGCCTGCGCAATTTGCCTGGACGATAGGCATTGCCTTGGTGCTGTGGCTCATCCTCAACAGGACCCGCTTCGGGGCCCATGTCTACCTCACCGGCGACAACATCGCGAGCGCACGGCTCATGGGTGTGAATGTCGACAGTACCAAGATCTGGAGCTTTGTCATCCTCGGCGTGGCCGCGGCCTTTGCCGGCTTTGTCGTAAGCGAGGAAGTCCTCTACTATTGGCCGACCCTCGGTGAGGGCTACATGATGAACACGCTGGCCTCGGTCTTCCTGGGCGGCACATCCCCCTACGGTGGCACCGGCACGATACTGGGTACCTTCATTGCCTGCTTTATAATTGGTGCAATCAACGCAGGGATCGTGGCGGCGGGCATGACTGCCTTCTGGACGAACGTGATCTACGGCCTGATAGTCCTGATCTCGGTTTCGCTCCAGGCAGTGCTGATCAAGCGGCTGAAATAATGACAGAAGCAGCGACGGTCCGGGGTAATCGCAGTTGTCATGGGAAACGCACATCAAAAGCGAGAGGACAGTCATGAGCATGAAACACCGTGATCGAGTTGCAATGGCGCTTGCCCATGAGGCGCCCGATCGCTGCCCGATGCAGGTGAGCTTCACGCCGGAGTTTGCGACAAGGCTCCGGACGCGGAAGGGGCAGGGATCGGGCAAGGAACACAACCCCCATGGTGGGGGCAATGCCTATGATCTTGAGATCGGCCTCGACGAGGATATGCTCATATCCTCGGTGGGCTGGGCCAATTCCTATTACTCTGGGGATGCCTACACCGACGAGTGGGGTGTCGGCTGGAGTTCGACGGAGTACCGGACGCCCTTCGGTACGGGGCGGTACACAGAGATATGCAAGCATCCACTCGCTGACGAAGCCGCGCTGGCCTCCTACAGGGCTCCCGATCCTGGGAGGCCTGAACTCTATGTGGACACTGCCAGGCTGATCGAGGAGCTTGGAAAGGAATACTGGATAGTCGGCGCGACGGTCACGACGATCTTCGAGACGGCCTGGGCCCTCCGCGGCCTCGAGCCCATGCTCATGGACATGCTGGCCGATCCGGATCTCGCCGATGCCATCCTCGACATTCCCTTTACCTACCACCTTCTGGCAGCCAAGAGGCTCGCGAAGATGGGTGTTGACATGATCTGGACAGGAGACGACGTCGGATCGCAGAAGGGCATGCTCATTTCGCCTGAGACCTGGCGGCGTTTTTTCAAGCCGCGCATGGCGAGATTCATTTCCGAAGTCAAGGCCATCAATCCGGACATCAAGATCGCCTATCACTCGGACGGGGACATCGAGGAAATCATTCCCGAGCTGATCGAGATCGGCCTCGACGTCCTCAATCCCATCCAGCCAGCCTGCATGGATCCGGCCGTGATCAAGAGGAAATACGGTGATCGTCTCTGCTTCTGGGGTTCGATCGACGAGCAGTACAGCCTGCCCTTCGGCAGCCCCGAGGACCTGCGCAGGGAAGTGCGGCTTCGGATCGAGACTCTGGGCGCAAAGGGCGGCCTCATCATCGGGCCGACCCATCACGTCCAGCTCGATACGCCGCTGGAGAATTTCGACGCCATGATCGACGAGATCCGGAAAACAAGGTACGCACTATGAGCATGGTCACAGAACTCGAGACCAAGCCCGATTTCGGTCGGGCCATGGAACGGGTGCAGGCCTGGTTTGCGGGAGAACTGCAGGATAGGCCCCCCGTCCGTTTTACCCGCCACAATGCCGAGTTCGAGGCGCAGGACAGCGGACTGGATGAAGGTTCCCTTCGAAGGCGCTGGTTCGACGTCGAATACCAGATCACGACCTTCCTGGCCTCCATCGAGGGGCGACATTTCAACGGCGAAACCTTCCCGATCTACTGGCCCAACCTCGGTCCTGACGTCTATGCGGCCTTCTATGGCTGTCCCCTCATCTACGGGGAAGCTACTTCATGGTCGGTCCACTGTGTCAGGGAGAAAGCCGATATCGGGACACTGCACCTCGACACCGATGGCGCCTTCATGACGACCCTCGAGGCCCTGACCCAGGCGGCCCTGAAGGAGGCTCCTGGGCGCTTCCTGGTCGGCTATACCGACCTCCATCCCGGCATCGATACCGCCGTGGCCTTCCGAGGCCAGACGGAATTCTGCCTCGATCTTTACGACGACCCCGATTTCGCCAACAAGCTCCTCGACCTGGCTGCGAAGGACTTTGCGGCGATCTACGGCCGCTTCGATGCGGCGCTCAAGGCTGCCGACCAGCCCTCCGTCACCTGGATGGGCATACCCGTGCCCGGCACGATGCATATTCCCAGCTGCGATTTTGCTTCCATGCTGTCGCCCGGGCACTTCGAGGAGTTCGTCCTGCCTGAGCTCGAGCGCGAATGCCGGATGATGTCGCACAACGTCTTCCATGTCGACGGCAAGGGAGTCGCGCGCCATCTCGACAGCCTCCTTGAACTTCCGGGGGTCCAAGGCTATCAATGGGTCCAGGGCGTTGGCGATGACGAGCCCATCATGCAGTGGATCCCCCTCATCAGGAAGATACAGGACAGAGGCCGGGGGATCGTTGTCGACCTGAAGCCCGCCGAACTCGAGCCCTTCATGCGGGAGGTCCCGCCTAAGGGAATCTACCTCTGTGTCGGGACCTCCTCGGAGGATGAAGAACTGGCGATCATAAGGAAACTGGAGCACTGGCGCTGAAACGGTACTGCGTCACGCTCCGGCGGACCTCTCCCGGATTGAGGATGAGCGAAGGAAAGGAAGGCTGGTTGGGCGAATCGGGGTAATGCTGCGTTTCCAGGCAGAAGCCGCCCCGGTGCAGGTAGGGCTTGCCTGATTTCCCGATCATCGGCGGCAAGGCTCCGGGCAGGGGCAGGAAGTTCCCGCTGTAGAACTGGACGCCGGGTTCGGTGGTCAGGACCTCGAGCACGCGGCCACTGACGGGTTCGGTGACCCTCGCCGCCAGGGACAGCAGCCCACCCTGACCGTCAAGCACCCAATTGTGATCATAGCCGGCACCCAGGACCAGCTGTTCATGCCTGTCCTCGATGCGCTCGCCGATCCTGTGCGGCGCGGCGAAATCAAAGGGCGTTCCGGCCACTGGCTCGATGGTCCCGACAGGTATGAGGCCCTTGTCCACGGGAGTGTAGTTGGCGGCCCTGATCTCGGCCAGGTGATCCAGGATATCGCCCTCGCCTTCGCCCTTGAGGTTGAAATAGCAGTGATTGGTAAGGTTGACCGGTGTAGGCTTGTCGGTGTGGGCTTCGTATTCGATGGAGAGCGCTCCATCCGCACCGAGGCTGTAGGTCACAATGACCTCGAGATTGCCAGGATAGCCCTCCTCCCCGTCAGCGCTCGTGTAGAACAGCCGTAGCGCCTCGGCACCATTCCTCTTGAAGGGTTCTGCCTTCCAGACCATCTTGTCAAAGCCTTTGAGTCCACCATGGAGGTGGCAGGGGAGGCCGCCGGGCTCATTGTTGGTGGCCAGGCGATAGTCCCGGCCATGGAGGCTGAAGCGGCCGCGGGCGATGCGGTTGCCGACGCGTCCGATGAGGGCTCCGAAATAGGGCGAGTATGCGGAAACGGCATATTCATCAAGAGTCCTGTAGCCCAAGGCCACGTCGGCCAGCGTCCCGTTGCGGTCGGGAACGCGGAGGCTCACGATCGTGCCGCCATAATTGCTGATATCTGCCTGCATGCCGCCGGCGTTGGCCAGGGTATAAAGCCCGACTTCCTGCCCCTTGATGCTGCCCCAGGGTTTCATGCTTGCCTCCCTCATTTCTGCCGCGCTTCCTGGAAGCGCACTGTTTCCTGGAAGTGAACGGCGTCCAGGAAGGCCAATATGTTCTCAGTTGGTACGTCGTCGGGTATTGCGTGGGTCGGCGCGACGATGTAGCCGCCGTCGGTACCGAGGACGCCCATCAGGCGTTCCGTCTCCGCCCTGACCTCGGCGGGACTTGCGTAGGGCAGGAGGCGCTGCGTGCTCACCCCGCCGTAGAAGGTCACGCGCGATCCGTAGAGTTGTTTCATCTTGGCAATGTCGTAGACCTCGGGCTGGAAGGTGTTGTAGATCTCCATGCCTGCCGCGACCATGTCCTCGAAGACCTCGCTGACGTCACCGCAGGAATGCTGGGCCACGATCATGCCCTTCGCCCTCACGTGGGCGTACATGCGCTGGAGCCGTGGCTTGATGAAGCGCCTCCAGTGCTCAGGCCCCATGATGAGACCCTTCTGCTGGCCCCAGTCGTCGCCAAAGAACACGCTGTCGATCGGATAATCTGCCACGAGATCGACGACTGCCAGGTTGTAGTCGACAATGCGGTCGAGGAGTTCATCGGCGAAGCCTGGGTTGATGATGAAATCGACAAGGACGTCCTCCATCCCGCGCAGCGACCAGGCACGCTCGAAAAGGGAGAAGCCGATGATGTACATCGTAAACTGCCTGTCGCGGCGAGCGACCAGTCGCTCGCACTTCTCCCTGATGGAAGCCTCGTCCGGCAGGGGGAAGCGGTAGTCGCCGAAGGCGGGCTCCTTGAGGATGTAGTCCTGCACGACGCCGAAGTCACCCTTCTGCTCGCGTGTCCAGGTGACGCCGAACATGTCCCGCAAGTGGGTGGGGTCGAGGTGGACGAGGAGTTCGTTGCGCTCCTGGGCCAGGGCGCTGCCCAGCTTGTCTTCGAAGCCCGCGTCATTGAAATGGAGGGCCAGACGGTCCCGCACATCGTCGGTCAGGTCGAGCTGGAAGGGAAGGACCGCCGGGCGGCGGTGGGCGAGTGATTCGAGGACCAATTCGCGGGCTGTCATCGGCGTTTCTCCCAAAGGTACATTCCGGGGCATAAGCGGCCCCGTGAAGCTATTTCCTCGCGTCGCTGATCAGCGCATCAGAAGCCACAGCAAGGACAAGGATAATTCCAGTAGCGATACCTTGCCAATAGACGGACACGTTGAGCAATACGAGAATATTGCTGATCAGGCCGAGGAGCAGTACGCCAAGGAAGGAGCCCAGGATCGTGCCCTTGCCGCCATTCATGCTACAGCCACCGATGATGCAAGCGCTTACCACTCGCAGCTCGGTGCCGAGGCCCGAATGGGGAAAGGTTGAGCCGAGACGGGAGACGAGAAGGATTGCGGCCAGCGAGCTGAAGGCTGCGACGATGACATAGCTCATGAACTTGTAGCGGTTCACGCGCAAGCCTGCCTTGAAGGCTGCGGCTTCGTTGCCGCCGATGTAGAAGTACTTCCGGAGCAAGACGCTGCGATTGAGCAGAAAATGGAAGACCAGGACGCAGGTCAGGGCTACGATTGCAGTGTTCGGTATGTTGAGGACACTGCCTGCAGCGAAGGCTACGAACTCGGCGGGGATTGAGGAAAAAGCATAGCCTCCTGATACGATGTAGGTGACGCTGCGTGCTATGCCCATGAAGGCCAGCGTGGTGATTATCGGGTTTATCTTGACGTAGGAAATGAGCGTTCCATTGACGGCGCCGACGAGGACCCCAGCCGCGACGGCGAGCAACAGGGCGGCGGGGATGCCCAACCCGCTCTTGAAGGACAGGCCTATGATCGCGGAAGACAGGCCGATGATCGAACCTACCGAGAGATCGATTCCTCCACCCACGAGGACGATGGTCATGCCGACAGCAACTGTTCCGTCAAGGGCGATGGCAATAAGTATCTGGCGGAAATTGTCCATGTTGAGGAAATATGGCGTGAAGCGGGAGGCGATGAAGCCAAATAGAACGATAAAGATAATAAGGAATATTTCCCGGTTTCCGATGATGCCGAGTATCAAGCCACGTAAATCCCTGTTGGCGCTGCGGGCCGAGGTTTGCGAGGTAGCCATGGTCGTTCCTTTGCGCCCGGCCACGGGGGAATCCCAATGGCCGGGCGACAGATATGCCTTCCGTTACTTCGCGGTCATGAAAGCCGCGGCGCTCGATTTGGTGATGAAGAACATGCCGGGATTGACGTTCACGGGGATTCTATTGGTACCGACCTTGGCGCCTGGCACGCCGGAAGTGTTCCCGTTGACATAGTCGAAGAGGAGCTGCAACGAATAGTAACCTTCAAGGTAGATGTTGACATAGGAAGTCGTATCAATTGCGCCTTCCATGATCCCTTTGAGGATCGGGTCTGAGACATCGGAGGTGACTACCTTGATCACTCCCACCTTCTTGAGCTCTTTCATGGCAGTGGCGACACCGGAGCCGGTAGCATTGCACACGATGATACCATTGATGTCTGGGTGGGCCTGGATAATCGACTTTGTCTTGTCAGCAGTCTGCTGGTCATCGCCACCGTTATCTTCCATTGCTACAACGGTAACGCCTGGTGCATTGGCAGCGAAATAGTCCTTGATGCCCTGGACGCGGCGCATGAGGTTCGTCTGGGACACGACGGTCAGGAGTCCGACCTTGCCCTTGCCGTTGAGCAAGGCTGACATCTTCTTGCCGTATTCCCAGCCGATCTGGTAATGGTCTGGGCCGACATAGACAAGGCGGTTGCTGTCGGGAGCGTCACTGTCGAAAGTCGCGACGGGAATGCCGGCAGCGATAGCCCTGTTGATGCTCTGCGTCATCGACGGATCATAGGAACCGATGATGAGCCCGGCGGGCTTGGTTCCGATGAGCGTATCGACCTGGGCGGCCTGGGCAGCGGAATCGAATTCGACCGGACCGGTGAATTCAAATTTGACGCCGAGCTGGTTGGCGGCATCCTGAGCGCCCTTCTTGATATCATTCCAGAAGGGATGCCCGGAGATGGTTACGACCATCACATAGCGCTGACCGGCCACATTGGGAGCGGCCATAGCCAAGCCCATTACCATCGCAAGAAGCAGAAAAAGGATGACAAGCTTCTTCATTGCTTTCTTCCTCCCCAAATCAAAATCCCATCTTCATACAAAAATGGGTCTATTCAAGAAACTGTCCGGATGAAACAGGAAGAGCCATGTCCGCCGGTGCCGGAGCACAAGACGCTACGTGGGCATATTCCTGGTCCAACCCGCGATTTTTTCAAGGAGGGACTCTCCCTCCTCCTGCGAATCGGCGTGGGTGCAGAGGAAGAGTCTCTTTGGCGATAGTTCGGCCATGAGTGGCTCTATCTCTTCTGGCTCGGCGAGGAGGTAGAGCCTTTTTCCCGCCTGCTGGATCTTTCTATAGGCTGGTAGGTATTCGGGCGTGTAGGTAGGTGGACTGCCTGCACCCGGGGTCCACTCGATCGTGTTGATAGAGGGTATAGCCAATAGGGTATCGAGATGGCTGCGAAGCGCATCGGGGCCGTCAAGGTGGTAGGTTGCGTAGTCGCCCCAGGCTGCTTCCTTCTCGATTTCTCCGATGAAGAATTCCTTGAACAGGTCGGGGGAAATCACGGTAGAAAAGTCGCAGGCAAGCTGGCTTTGACGACCAGGGGACCAAAGACTCATCCAGGCGAGTACGCCGCCCTTGTCATTGGCCTCATAAGTCATGTGATACACCTGCTCCGAGAGTTCGACATTGGTGTCACCAAGGAGGCTGATCGCGCGTTTGATTTCCTCAGGACGATCGAGGATATCCAGGGCAAGATTGTCCATGCCGCGCATCAGGGAGAGGAGGTCTCCTGCCGTCCCAAGTTCGGGAGTTCCGATAAAATAGCGGCCCTTGTTGCGCTCAAGCAGCAGCTTGACGATGTCGAGGGTTTGAAGCCAGTACTTGTTCTTTGCCCTGTCGAAATCCCATTTCCACTCGTCCCAATCACGGATGACCTCGGGATACCAGACGCTGGTTTTCTTGAAAACCGCGGGAGATCCATAGAAGGAGGCCATGGCCATGGCTCCCCAATTCACATAGGTGCAGGGAATGGCTTCGCCGCCAAACCAGGTGTTCTCGAACCAGGTTTGCATCCTCGCGTAATTCTGCTCTGGATCGACCCACCACTCCCTGATCGTCTTTTCATCGTCGTCGGCCAAGGTCTCAAGTCCGCCTAGCCAAGGGCCCCATTGCAGTTCAGGGAAGGAAGGAAGCCTTGAGGTCTTCCGGGGTGCAAAAACAGCTACGCAGGGACGGTCCGTGATCTCGCCTTCATTCCAGAAAAGCTCGAGACGCTTGCGTGCTGATTCCCAATCTTCCTTATAGTACATAGTTCCTCCTTTGGGACCTTCCGCCTCAGACGGGTTGTCGTGCTCCGCCCTGGCCGGTTGCCAGCATCATGACTCGCTCTTCGCTGGCTTCATCGTGTTTCAGGATTCCTGCCAGGCGTCCCTCATGCATGACAAGGATGCGGTCACTTAGTCCCAGAACTTCCGGCATCTCGGAAGAGATCATGATGATCCCGACTCCTTCCTGCGCCAGTTTGTGGAGCAGCAGATAGATCTCCTGTTTTGCGCCGATATCAATGCCCTTGGTCGGTTCGTCCACGATGAGCAGTTTTGGATGGATCGCCAGCCAGCGGCCAAGGATGACTTTCTGTTGATTTCCGCCGCTCAGGTTGGATACGGCCTTCTCTAGACCAGTCAGCTGGATGTTCAGTCGATCGACGAAGTCCTGGGCCGCCTTCGTCTCGCGGCGCCTGTCGAGGATGCCGAACCGCGCATAGTCATCGAGGCTCGTGACGGAAATATTCTCGCGTATGGAGAGGCTGTGGAAGATGCCATCCAATCCCCTGTTCTCGGGAAGATAGGCGATGCCGGCGGTGACAGCTTCGTGTGGCGACCTGATGGCGCGGGCCTTGCCTTCAAAAAGGACAGTGCCGCCTGTCGTTGCTAGGGCACCGAATATGGCGAGGGCCACATCGGTCCGACCGGCTCCAACGAGCCCCGCCATGCCGAGGATCTCCCCACTGCGCAGGTCAAAACTCACGTCCTCGAAGCGCCCGGCACAGCAAAGCCCCTCGACCTGAAGCAGCACAGCCTCGCGCTGGATTTCTCCTGTGCCATACAGGCTACCCAACTCAAGGTTCCGGCCCACCATCATCCGGACGATGGTGCCGAGGTCGATCTCTCCGACAATCCGCGAGCCCACCAGTTGTCCATCACGAAGTACCGTGACACGATCGGCGATATGAGAGATTTCTTCGAGCCTGTGCGAGATGTAGACGACCGGGATTTTCTCGTCAGCCAACTGTCGGATGGTCTTGAAAAGCAGCTCGGTCTCGTGGTCAGTCAATGAGGAGGTCGGTTCGTCGAGAATCACCAGGCAGGCTTTCTGTGACAGGGCTTTGCATATTTCAACTACCTGCTGCTGGCCGATGCTCAGCGATGCGACAGGAGTCGAGGGATCGATAGGCAAGTCGAAACGCGCAAGGATCTCCTTGGCGATCCGGTTCGCCTTGCCTCGGTCTTCAAGGCCCAGCGGTCCCGTTGAGGGCATATTGCCGCTGAAGATATTCTCTGCGACCGTGAGGTTCTGGAAAAGGCTGAGTTCCTGATGGACTATGGCGATCCCCAGTTCCTGCGCATACCGTGGATTGGCGATCGAGACGGTCGTGCCTCCGAGCACAATCTCGCCACCATCAGGCTGATAGACGCCGCTCAGTATTTTCATGAGGGTGCTCTTGCCTGCTCCGTTTTCGCCGACCAGCGCATGAACCTCGCCGACCCGAAGGTCAAAGGAAACTCCATCGAGGGCCTGTACGCCGGGGAATGCTTTTCTGATACCGCGCATTTCGAGAACGTTGGGGGAAGTACCTGATTCGTTCATACGCATTCTCCTCTTGCACGGCGATCCGACCAGGACGCGAAATCGCGCCTGAAGGATTTCTGCATGGTAGCAATCATGTCGTTTCTTCCCCAGCACAATTTCCCGGGTACTTGCCTGGAAGATCGACGGCGATCGATTGGACCATATTCTCGAGAATGTTGTCGATTTCCTTTCTGGTCAGGACCCTGGTCCCGCAGGAATTCCTGATTTGCAGTTCTGTCGGGAATATGATTTTTTTCGGCTCCGATACCCGCCCCTGGAGCCGGTCGAGCAACTGGGCGGAAGATAGCTTGCCCAAATCATATTGTGCGATACGAACGGTTGTCAGAGAAGGACTCATGAGCGCCGACATGCTGATGTCATCGAACCCAACCAGGGCGATGTCACCCGGAATGGAAAGGTCCTTATGGCTACAGGCAACGATCGCACCTATTGCCATCAGATCGTTGTAGCAGAACAGGGCATCGATCGATTGGCAGTCCAGCAGGCGCAAGGCCGCCTTGTAGCCGCCCCTGATGGATGGAAGCCCTGGGGTTACCAGGCAGGTATCGAAGGCGATATCAGCCTCGGCCAAGGCTTGACGATATCCAGACATACGCCTTTCGGCCGTTTTCCGCTGCTCGGGACCGGCCAGGTATCCTATCCGCCGCCGCCCAGCCCGCAGCAGGTGCCCTACCGCGTTTTGTGCGCCCCTCTCATTGTCCGCTTCTATGATGGTGATGTTCCTTGATTTATCATCGAAATTGGAATCAATCGCAACGATAGGGATGCTGCCGGCCGCCGCGAGTACTTCGTTCCGACCTGTCCGGCAACCCCAGAGGATCAGACCGTCAACGCTCTTTCC
>JBAXTA010000229.1:0-7693 GCA_037130415.1 Spirochaetota bacterium | reverse complement strand
GATTCCAAGCGGAAGGCGACGCAGACCTAGCAGGAGGATCCATGCGTTCCTTCTTTTTTTCCTCTCTCGCCAGCCTACTCCTCCTGGTGTCCTGCGCTGGGGCTCCCGCCATCTTTCGGGAGATTGGCTTGCGACAGTCCAGGATGGTGGACTTTACTGTCGAAGTTCCTGGCTCCACGCCCGCTTCTGCCTCCCTCTACATCGCATCGAACGTAAATGGCTGGAACCCCAGGGACGAGCGTTTCGCACTGGTCAGGCAGCCGGATGGGACCTGGGCGGGCAGCTTTGCCTTCGAGTCTGGAACAGAGCTGGAATACAAGATCACAAGGGGCATCTGGGAATTCGTCGAGAAGGCCGAGGATGGCTCTGAGCTCCCCAACCGGCAGCTGGTGGTGCCGGCTCCCGCTGCGGAGTGTCGTATCGAGGTCAAGGTTGGTACATGGAGGGATCAGGTGGAAAAAAAGGCTGAGGTCGCCACTACCGTGCCCGGCCTCGAGATCGTTAAGGGTTTCCATCTGGCTGCGCTTGGTGTGGACCGTACGCTCAGGATCTGCTTGCCTCCCGATTACGCGGAGACTGGCCGGCGCTATCCTGTGCTGTACATGCACGACGGGCAGAACCTCTTCGACGCTGCCACCTCCTTTGCCGGGGAATGGAAGATCGACGAAGCCCTGACGGTCCTGTCACGACGCGATGAGGGCAACGGCATTCCTTTGGCAGCCATCGTGGTCGGCATCGACAACGGAGGGAGTGAACGCCTCAATGAGTATTCACCCTTTGTCGATGCGAGATCACCGAGGCCCAGGGGCTCCCCTTATATTGAATCGATCGTAGAGGATCTCAAACCCTGGATCGACGCGCGATATCGGACCCTGGCCGGACGCGAATACACCTGGATAGGTGGATCGTCCATGGGCGGGCTCATAAGCCTTTATGCGCTCTGGTCACATCCCCAGACCTTCTCGAAGGCGCTCTGCTTTTCCTCAGCCCTCATGTTCGGCGATCATGCGATGCTTGAGCTTATCAAGACCAAGGGCATCTCCCCGGATATCGCGGTTTATCTCGATGTTGGAAGCCGCGAGGAGGGTCTCCCGGTTGGCGACCAGGCAATGGTTGAAGATTCCCGGAATGTCTATGAGGCATTGCTCGCCGCAGGGCTGGGGCAGGCAAGCCTTGCTTTTGTGCTTGATCCCAAGGGTATCCATAATGAAGGTGCCTGGGCACGGCGCTTTCCTTCAGCCTACGAGTGGATGATCCATGCGCCTCCTGGAAAATAGGGGGGAGCCCGCTTCTGGAACGGCGCCCACTTTACAAAGACAGGCGGTTCCTGCTAGATTGTCGCCAGCACAAGCTTGTCTGTATGGAGCGAGATATGGCCCGTAAGTGTGAAATCTGCGGTAAAGGTACCGCATTCGGCAATAATGTCTCTCACGCGAAGAATCGTACGCGCAGGACATGGTTTCCCAACCTCCTCGAGATGAGGACCAAGGTTGAGGGAACCGTGAAAACACTCAAGATCTGCACCCGATGCCTAAAAGCCGGGAAGATCGTCAAGTACGTTTAAAGCGCGACCAGCGCCGAGGTACCACATTGTAGAGAGCCGCCCTTATGGGGCGGTTTTTTTATCGATTCGCAGAGTACCGGACCTATGTATTGCCTCCTGATGTGGCCCCCGCGATACTGTAGCCCATGCCCGAACTGCCCGACCTTCTTGTTATCCAAAAGCGGATTGCCCCAGAGCTCATTGGCCGTGTCATCGAAGCTGCGACAGTCAGCGAGCCGATTGTGCTACGTATTCTTGAGCACGGCGATTTCAAGGATCTGCTCGCTGGCCAAAGGATCCGGGATTTCCGGCGGCACGGTCCCTTCCTGCGCCTGGAACTCGAGCGGCATGACCTGGTGATGCACCTCATGCTCGCAGGCAGGCTGCGACTGGGTCTCCGAGAAGAAAAGAGGCTTGCTCACACTGCCTTCACCCTCGAACTTGATGCCCAGGGGCGCCTTTCATATGGCGACGAAAAGAACATGGGAAAAGTCTACCTCTGCCCAAAGGGGTGCTTCGAATCCATCCCTGGCTATCTTTCGCAGGGCATCGATATCACCGGAGGCGACTTCAGCTGGGAACTCTTTTCCGTGCTGATCGATGGCAAGCGGAACCAGGCGCGTGTTTTCATCATGGACCAGAGAATCCTGTCGGCTATTGGCAATGCCTATGCCGACGAAATTCTTTTCGAGGCAGGTATCCACCCCAAGACTCCTTGTTGCAAGCTCCTGGAGGCTGAAAAGCACAAGCTCTTCGAGGCAATTGGCTCTGTCATTGCCTGGGGAACCGACGAGGTGGAAAAAGCCCAGCGGCCGACTGAGGATAAGGTGCGGGGACACATGCGTGTGAGGAACCGGGGAGGACAGGCCTGCCCTCGCTGCGGGGCGACCATCCGCAAGGCGGGCGTCCTTGGCTTCGACTCATTCTTTTGCCCAGGCTGCCAGAGTGACAGGACGGGACGTGGGCTCGACTGGAACAAGCTGTCAGCTGTTCAGCCGCCGGTTCCACAGGCGGCTCCGCCAGGGAAGAAGGGATCATGAGCAGAACTGCCGCCGTGCTCGGCGATTTCGCCCTCGTATTTGCAGGTGGCGGCGTCGGAGCCATGGCGAGGTATGCCATCGGCCTGGCCTCGATACGCATGTTCGGGAGTGATTTTCCCTGGGGAACGCTCACCGTCAACCTGGCAGGATGTTTTCTGATCGGCCTTACCGTCGGTGCCATCGATTTCGGTCTGATCCCTGCGCGTGCGCGGCCCCTCCTTGTGACGGGCTTCCTCGGTGGCCTGACAACCTTTTCGACCTATGCCTGGGGTCTCTTCGAACTGGGTCGCCGCGACCACTGGAGCCGTGCCCTCCTCCAGTTTGGCCTGGAAAACGTCCTGGGCATTGGCCTGGTTGTCCTGGGTTTCTGGCTCGCTGAAACGCTCAAGCCCTAGCAGCGCAGTTCAGGCCGAGAGTTCGGCGATGTACCCTGTCCGGACGCAGGTATCGAAAAGCTCCTTGGCCAGGAACTCCTCGCGCACATCTTCCCATTCGTCGTGGCGATGGGTGATGCGCACGTAAAACCCTCCTTCGGTCTCGGACATGAGTTCGAGGACTGAGGGATCCGCTCCAGCACTCCGTATGGCGAACTGTTTCATGCGCGTTGCTCCTTGGCCTACAGTATCGGAGTGCCGCGCAGGGGAGTTTACCTCAGCTTTGCCAAGCCCTTTCCCCACCCTCGGCCTTGGTGCTGGCCGCAAGCTCGACATACTGTACGGCGTGCTCACGCAGGCTCGCGATCTCTTCTTCGGTCAGGCTGCGGACGACCTTGGCGGGGCTGCCAAGGATCATCGATCGGGGAGGAAATTTCTTGCCCTGGGTAACAAGGGCCCCGGCGCCGACAATGGATTCCTCGCCGATGACCGCGCCGTCGAGCAGGATGGCCCCCATGCCGATGAGGCTGTGGTTTCCGACCGTGCAGGCATGGACGATGGCACCATGCCCGACCGTGACGCCATCCCCGACGAGGCAGGGACCACCGTCGACAGTATGGAGGACGGCGCAGTCCTGGATGTTGGAGTCCTTGCCAATCGAAATGGCTGCCATGTCGCCCCGGACAACGGCTCCATACCAGACCGAGGCTCCTTCGGAAGCGCTGACATTGCCGGAGACTTCGGCGTTCCAGGCTATGAACACTGTAGCGTGAAGGGTAGGGGCTATGCCCTTGAACGAATGGGTCATGCGATTCCTCCGGGCCGGGAGTGTGACGCTTCCAGGGGCTTGTGGGCAAGTGCTTTCACCTAACGCCGGCTGGCGATGCCCCCGGTGTCGGCGCGGTTCATTGACAAGGGGAAGGGCGCCCCGCTACCGTGACACAGCACTTCACTACGGGGTTCCAGATGACACTGGCAGAAGAACTCAACGCGATCCTTGAAGGCTCGGCAGCCGGCCGCCTTCTTTCTCCCCTCGGGCGACGCATGTATTTCCCGAAGGGCCTCCTGTCCCAGAGTGCGGAGGCTGACCAACGAGCCACGCGCTTCAACGCGACGATCGGCATGGCCTTCGACAAGGGAGAGCCCATGATCCTCGACGCGGTACGCCAGGCCATGCCCGGGCTCAAGCCCGTGGACGCGGTAGCCTACGCCAGTACGGCCGGCTTGCCCGAGCTGCGCGCTGTCTGGAAGGAAGGGTTGTACCGGAAGAATCCCTCCTTCGCAGGAAAGTCCTCCTCGCTGCCGGTAGTCGTACCGGGACTGACCGCCGCGGTGTCCTACGTCGCGGATCTCTTTCTCGACTCGGGCGAAGCGGTCGTGGTTCCCGACCTGCATTGGCCTAATTACCGCCTTATTGTGGAAGAGCGGAAGACCGCCAAGGGGCTGACCTATCCGATATTCGAGGGCTCCGGCTTCAATGTGAGGGGTTTTGAGGCCAGGCTCCGCGAAGCCGCGGCGAAGGCCGGAAAAGCCATCGCAATATTGAACTTCCCCAACAATCCCACGGGCTATTCGCCAACCCTCGCGGAGGCAGCTGGCCTCCAGGCTGCGATCCTCCGGGTAGCCGACTCGGGGGCCGACATCCTGGTGCTCTGCGATGACGCATATTTCGGCCTCGCCTACGAGGAGGGCGTCCTCGCTGAGTCCATGTTTGCAGGGCTGGCGGACGCCCACGAGCGCGTCCTTGTCGCCAAGGCCGACGGTCCGACCAAGGAGGACTTTGTTTGGGGTTTCCGCGTGGGTTTCGTTACCTTTGCGGGCAGGGGGCTGTCGGCGGCCCAGGCCGAGGCCCTCGAAAAGAAGCTGATGGGCGTCATACGTTCCTCGGTATCCAACTCGACCCGCCCCGGCCAGGCCATCTTCCTGAAAGCCCTGACGGCACCCGGCTACGAAGCCCAAAAAGCGCGCTACCGGGAACTTCTGGCCCAGCGCTATCGGAGAGTGCGCGACTTCCTGGCGAAGGCCGCCATTCCTGCTTCCCTTGTGCCCCTTCCCTTCAACTCAGGCTATTTCATGAGCTTCGAGTGCAGGGGCATCTCGGCCGAGACCCTCCGTCTGAGCTTGCTGGATGAGGGGATCGGGACCATCGCGATCGGTGAAAAGCACCTCCGGGTTGCCTTCTCGGCTGTCGAGGCTGAGCATATCGACGAGCTCTATGCTGCCATCCTCGCCTCCGCCCGCGCGCTGGAGGCAAGGGCATGAGGGCGGGAATGCTGACAGCTATTTTCCTGGTCTGTATGCTGAGTTCCTTTTCCCTGTACGGGCAGCAGACTCCACTCACCGCGCCGCAGACTGCGAGCACGGAGAGCCTTCCCCAGGCGCAGCCGGTCGCTCCAGGTTTTTCCTTCGAGGGCAGGGCGAGCTGGTACGGAATCGATTTCCAGGGGAGACCCACCGCCAACGGTGAGCTCTTCGACAGGGCGGGCCTCACGGCAGCTCACCGCAGCCTGCCCTTTGGCACCCTTCTTCGCGTGACTGCCCGATCCTCGGGTGCCAGCGCGGTTGTGCGGGTCAATGACCGTGGCCCCTTTGTCGGGGACCGCGTCATCGATCTCTCGGAGGCTGCTGCACGTCTCATCGGCCTCGTTGCCGAAGGTACTGGCTGGGTGAGCTGCGTCGTGCTGTCTCCGGCTGATGCTGCCGCCTTCGGGACTCCCCTGCCACCCGACCAGGGGCCAGGCACCACAGTTGCGCCCCAGACAAGGAACTGCCGGGTCCAGGTAGCCAGCTATCGCGATGCCAAGAACGCCGAGGCTACGCTTGAGCGCCTGAGGCTTTCGGGAATCAAGGCTGCGATCGAAGTCGCGGGTAGCTACAGGCGCATTGTACTCGCCATGGTGCCAGGATCGGAGCTCGCGGAACTCACCTCAAGGCTGAGCGCCCTGGGCTATCGTGATCTCCTGGTAACCTGGTTGCCCTAGCAGCGTCATGCCCTGTCAGCGGCCAGGCCCAGCTTATTGAATGCCAGGGCAGGTTCATGCGAACCTTCGGCCATGCTTCGCATTGTGCTCTTTGATCTTGACAACACGCTCTACTCGGATACCCTCGGCATGGAACGTGACATCCTCCAACGCATGAATCACTTTGTCGCCCGGCTCCTGGGCCTGGGCGTTCCGGAAGCAGCAGAGATGCGTCGGGAGCGGGCCCGGCGCTACGGTACAACCCTTGAGTGGCTGATGACCGAGCACCAGTTCACCGATCCCGAGGCCTGGTTCAGGGCTGTCCATCCTGAGGGCGAGGAGTCGGTCATCAAACACGATCCCGCGCTCCGGAAGCTCCTTGAGTCCATCGACCTGCCAAAGGTGATTTTTACCAACTCCCCGATGGAACATGCCCAGCGGGTCCTCGAGAAGCTCGGTGTCGCAGACCTCTTCGAACGAACCTATGACATCCGCTACAACGAACTCAGGGGCAAGCCCCATGGCGATGCCATCAGGCGCGTTCTATCCGATTGCGGCACCAGCCCCTCCGAAAGCCTCCTTGTCGACGATGTTCCGAAATATGTCCGCGGATTTGTCGAGGCTGGAGGCCATGGCCTCCTTTTCGACGAGTTTGGCCGCTACGGCGAGGAATCCTTTCCGACCATCCACAGCCTTGTCGAATTGCCAGGCCTGATTGAATCCTTCAAGACTGAGGCTGACCAGCTTTCCCTTTTCTAGCCCTGATCGCCGCAGAGCCCCGTTGACCCCCTTCAGCCTCCGGACTACTCTGTCGGACACCTGAAGGAGGATGCCATGCCCGAATCAACTGGCTCCGAAAGCAAAGTAGTCGTCAACCTTTCCAACCGCCATATACATGTATCACGTGAGGATCTCGAGGCCCTTTTCGGCAAGGGACACCAGCTCACCAAAACCAGGGACCTGAAGCAGCCCGGACAGTTTGCCTGTGACGAAACAGTCACGATAAAGGGTCCGAAGGGCATGTTCGAGGCTGTCCGTATCCTGGGACCCGAGCGCAAGGAAACCCAGTGCGAGATCCTCGCCTCCGATGTATTCAAGCTCGGCGTTCCCGGCTGTCCGACCCGTGAGTCAGGCCAGCTTGAGGGCTCGATGGGCATGGAGATTGTCGGTCCCGCAGGAAGCGTGAAAAAAGACAAGGGCCTTATCATCGCCAAGCGACATATCCACTTCGACCCTCCTGCCGCAGCTCTCTTTGGCGTAGTTGACAAGGAGCTCGTATCCATACGCGTGGGCGGCGAGCGTTCTGCGATTTTCGAGAATGTGGTATGCCGGGTGCACCCGACCTATGCCCTCGAATGCCACCTCGATTTCGACGAGGGCAATGCCGTGGGCATCGGCAACGGGACGATGGGCGAGGTGCTTCGCCAGGCGAGCAAAGGCCAGGCGGCGCCGAGATGAGCAAGGTGATACTCAAGGCCGAGGATCTCGACGGCTACCTGAGCTCCTCGGACAAGGAAATCCTCTCCCGCATGGACGACCTGTACCGCCAGGCCATGGTCAGCTTCAACATCCTCTCGCACGGGTCCGACTCCGGCGCCAGGGGGCGGGAGGAAGCCAAGCTCATCGAGCACTACAACGTCATGGGCACGGTGATGCAGGAGATCTGCTCCAAGGAGCCCAGGATCCAGGTCTACTCCTTCGTGACGCCCCAGGAAAACCATGGCGAGGTCAGCCGGCTCATCGCCAAGCTCCGTGACCTGAAGACCGAGCGTGCCG
>JBAXTA010000228.1:0-7698 GCA_037130415.1 Spirochaetota bacterium | reverse complement strand
TCTGAAATTGCCTGTTTTTATACATGAAGTGCAGCTTGATTTGAGAAAATCACGGTAGCGGATAAATCGAGGAGTCTTGCCTTTGATTCTCATTCCTCCCCCTCCACAAACCCCGCCAGCCTCTCCCGCAAGGCCTTTCTCAGCGCGTGCCCCGTAAGCCCAAGCAGCTTCGCCGCAGCCTCGCGATTGTTTTCAGTCTGCCGAAGCGCTGCCTGGATGTAGCCCCACTCCACCTGGAGAAGCTTTGCCCTGAGGTTGACTCCATCGCGCGAGATTGCAGGCAATTCGTCGATACAATCGGCAGCCGCATGCGCGCCCGCTCCCCGGGTTGCGGCGCGGATCTCCGCGGGCAAGACCTCAAGCCCGATGGCCGAACCGTTCGCAGTACAAGCCGCGCTACGCAGCGTGTTGATGAGCTCGCGCACGTTTCCTGGCCACGAGTAGCCCTCGAGCGCGACGAGTGCCTCCTCCGTGAGAAAACGATGTTCTGAGTACTGAAGGTTCCATGCATCGAGGAAGGTCGTGGCCAGCGGCCGGATGTCCTCGACCCGCTCGGCGAGGCACGGCATCCGCACCACGACGACCTTGAGCCGCTCGTAGAGATCGCGGCGGAACTTACCAATTGCGATGAGATCCTCGAGGTCATGGTTGGTCGCCGCGATGATGCGCGCGTCGGTCTTGACCTCGTCGTCGGAACCGACGGGTGTCACGCGGCCCTGGTCGAGGGCCTTGAGCAGCTTTGCCTGGAGCTCGAGGGGAAGGTCCCCGATCTCGTCGAGGAAAAGTGTGCCGCCTGCGGCCGCGCGGAACTTACCGGTGCGAGTACGGTCGGCACCCGTGAAAGCACCGCGGACATGGCCGAACAGCTCGCTCTCGGCAAGGGCTGCGGGAAAGGGGATTCGGCGACCACCTGGGCGAGGGAGGCGGATACCCGCGGGTGGGTGGGTACGATGCGCTCGGAATCCCACTTGGCTCCCTTCAATCCATAGCCCTCCTCCCAGGACCTCTGGACTTCGAGATAGTGCCCGTGGACATGGCGCATCTGAAGCCCCCGGACTTCGCCGGAACGCATCCCCGTCGAGGCTGCCAGCAGGTTGGCGAGCCAGTATTTCCTGTTCCCATCCCAGACACGGTCAATGTTTTCCAGATCGAAAAGCGCACGGGTCTCCTCGGGGCTCAGGATGCCCTTCACCGCCGGGCGCTCGGCGACCTCCTTCACCTTGCTGCTGGGATCCGCCCCGATGAGACCCTGCTCGAAGGCTTCCCGGAGGATGATGCGAAGCACGGACAGGTAACGGTTTACCGAGGTAGGTGAGACCTTCCCCTCCTGATAGAGGGCGAGCACCCAGTCCTCGATGTGACAGTGCCTGATCTCGTTGATTCTCCTGTCCCCGAAGACGGGGACGAGGTGGCGACGGACATAGCCAACCGCCGTGTTCGCGTAGGTACGCGAAAAATGCCGCCCCCGTGCCTGCCTGGCCTTGATGTACGGCGAGCTCTCCCAGTTCCAGAAATCTTCGGCGAACTGTACAAAGGTCGGGCAGCGCCTGCCTGTGGTCTTGACCACCCCGCCAGCCTTGAGTCGCTCGTCAGCCCAGTTGCAGGCGCCGGCCTTGCTCGTCAGGCCTGTGGAAACGGCAGACTGGTAGGCAGCAGTCTAAGGGTCGCGGAAGCGGACATAATTAATGTGACGATTCTTGCGTGCGCTCGGCCTGCGATGGACGGAGTACGGCCGCTTCGGTCGTTCCATGTTTCAACCCAAACCTCAAGGTCAGAGTCAGTGTCAGAGTTGGTACGAAACAGGTCGCTCCGATTTCGGTCGCTCCTGTAAAATGTTATTAAATAAGGAAATAAAATCGGGCTGAGAGGATTTGCCCTCCGATGCTCGGCATCGTGCCTCGCATCTCCGGGCCGGCTCCGTGGCTCACGACGACATCCCTGTCGTCGTGCCCCCCTACCTCGCTCAAATGATCGCGAGGTAGGGGGTCGCCACTCCGGATCAAATCCTCTCAGCCCTTAAATGAAAACGGACGCCAGTAGGCGTCCGTCTTCTCATCGGGCTGAGTGGATTTGAACCACCGATCTCTTGGTCCCGAACCAAGCGCGCTAGCCACTGCGCTACAGCCCGTTTTGAAAAAAAGCTCCGTCGGGGGACGGAGCTTGCTGACCCGCGGGTCAGTACGGGAGCGACGGGGCTTGAACCCGCGATCTCCGGCTTGACAGGCCGGCGCGATAAACCAGCTTCGCCACGCCCCCGTGTCGTTGCCGACGAAGCGGAATCATATAGAGGAGGCAGGGCGAGGTCAAGTGGGAAGGATTACCGCCCCGGACTTCTCGTCGTTCCTTTGCATGGGTGCAGACTGCACTTCGAGGAGGTCGCCGGGCTCGAAGGGGCTGTCTTCGTGGTGGCGGCGAAGGAGGGTGTAGCCGAGGTTGCAGCAGCCGTATTGGCCGATAAAGCCATCGGGCAGGGGGAAGGGCTCCGAGACCACACGCACGAGAATGCCGTGGTGGGTTGCGCGTGCCCTCCTCTCCTTCTCGCTCGGATGCACATTGGGCATCGGGGCAGCCAAGGGACGGGCAACGATTCCACGCGCGGCCCAAAGATACGAAAGAACAGCCCGCTCTTTAGGGAGGCCTGCCTCCTCGGAGCGCTCACGAAGCCAGGCGGGGGCAAGATCGGTATCGACACCGAAGTGGCACCAGGGGAACTTGTCCCGCTTCTTGGGCATCACGACGGGGTGGAGGTGATAGCGCGAAGGCGCGACGTTCGGGTCACCGCGGCTGGGGCGGGGCGCCTGATCCTGGGGGATAAGCTGGCGGAAGATGCCGGGCAGGGGGCAGCTGTACGCGTGGGGGCAGGGACCCAAGGGGGTGGCACCCTCGGCGATGAGGCCGGCGCGCAGGGCTGTGATGAAGGCGCCAGAACGGGGATCGCCGGGTTCCATGATAAAAAGGCTGCCACTCTCCCGTAGATAGGACAAGATGGTCCGGGTAACCTCGAGGGCTTTCTCGCCTATGGGAGCCTTGTCCTTCCAGAAAAACTCGTTGAAGACATTGGCCGCAGTCAGAAGGTGTGCTTTTTCGGGAAGCTGGCTGCCAAAGCCCTCCTTGTGAAGCTCGAGCTTCCAGGGCGGAAGGGCCGTGCCAGCGCGCATGCAGAGGTTCTCGAAGATCATGAGACCGGTTTCCATGATTCGCTCGACGCGGTCGATGCAGTGGATGGTCATCGGCACTTCCCGGAGTTCGGGGCGTGCGATCCAGAGCGATATCACGAAGGTGAGGGGACCCGAGCCGATATCGACAATTACGGCGCGGTCAGGGAGGCAGAAGTCTGCGTTGGCAAGTATGGAGACCAGGCGATAGACGTTCCAGGGGAGGAAGTACCGGATATAGGCAGAGAGGGCCCCTGGCGAACCGAGGTAATCCGCAGGCCGGTATTCGCGGTCGGAGGTAAGGTCCTCCCAGAGCTTGCGGATATCGACGCGGAGCGCTGCCCGGTGGCGGGCCTGGAGGGGAGAAGCCTCGTCCACGGCTTCGTCGAGGCGGTCGAGGAGGGCCAAGCATTGTGCGGAGGGTGCCAGAGACTCAAGTCGCCGGACCGGTGAGGCTGACTTTCTGGAAGGGGTTTTCTGTCGCGAGAAAATGGGCCTGCCGTCGGCATCAAAACCGGATATGCCGGGGGGGAGTTCGATATCGTCAGAATTGGCGCCAAAGAGCGGTGCCCTTGTATCCGGGCCCTGGGGACGCGGCGGATAGTCGACATGGTCCGGGCGGGTCGGCCGCCCGCGGCCATCACCCTGTCTGCATCCCTGGCTCGGTCGGTCATGGCTTGGTCGGTCGTGGCTCGGGCGATCGCGATAAGCCTGGCCGCCCGGGAAAGAGCCTTGGCCATCCCTGGGCGGGCGCTGTCCATCCTGAGGATAGCCTGAAGACCGTGGCGGCCCATACGACAGGGGGTCGCTCTGGGGGCGATTCCCCTCATGCTGTGGGCGTCGACTCCGATCACCCTGGGGCCTGTCGGCAAACTGGCGCTCGGAGGAGTGCAGAGGACGTCCTTGATGCCGGCCCTGCCCGCCTTGGCTGCCGCTCGGGCGGCCCTGGCTGCCACCCTGGCCGCTGCCTTGATCCTCGCGGGGAGCCTCGTCCTGACGGGGTGGCGACCCTCCCGGCTGGCCCTGGTTGCCGTGGTTGCCGCCTTGCCTGGCTCCGCCCCTTCCTCCGCGCCCTCTGGGTTGGCCACCTTCGCGTTTTTCTCCTGCCTGCGCAGGCTCGGGTGCCAGAGCGGATGGATGGACTGGTGGAGCTGGTAGCCCCTCGTCGGAGGGAGCCGGGGCATCGGTGCCGGGGAAGAGCTCACTGGCACCGTCCTGGCGCTTGTGCCTGCGGCGTCGCCTCCGTGAGGACCTGCCATCCTGGCCTGGTGCCTCGCCCTCGCCTCCCCCAGGCTCGCCACCCGAGGGTTGCGGCTGATCGGGGAAGGGTAGACGGGGACCGGTATCCACGGGCTTCTCAGCCCGCGTTTCGTCGGCCCCCTGTCGGGACCGGGAGTGGCGTGGTTTCACGGTAGAGGGATTATAGCACAAATGGGCTCTGGGGCAATACGAGGGAGGGACGCGTGGATGACTCCCCGCTTCCCTTTTGGCCGGAGGCAGCCCATGCAGCAGGTCGGATGCGCAGCGGCCCGGAATCGCATCTCATGGAACTCCCGCTTTCAAAGGGTACCAAGGAGGGCGGGGTTCAGAGCGGGAAAACGAGCAGATAGCTGCCTGCGGCAGATGGCAGATGCGTGCCCCCAAGGCGGGTCTCGAGAAAGTCGAGACTGCGGGACCTGAGCCTCGCGGGGCGGAAGCCTTCAGGTTCGGTGCTCGCCATGCTGACCTCGATGTGACACTGCCCATCCTCCACTGCCGCGGAGATGGCCAGGCGGGAATGACTCACTGCGCCCGCTCCGGCAAGGCTGCCTGCCTTTGTCCCCGCAGGGGCCAGGAGCCAGGACAGTTCGCTGGCCAGAAGTATGAGGAGGATGGCCTTTTCAACCGGGAGGCTCCCCGATGTTTCCATCGAGATCTCCAGGGACTTCGGTCTGGCAAGCCCGACCGAGCTCCGCGCGAAGCCTTCGAGCACCTCGGAAATTTCGATGGTCTCAAGATCCTTGGATGCAGTCACGATGTCATGGCCAAGGCTCAATGCGTCGAGGACCCTCCTGAAATTGATGCCTTCGTCGGCGCGCAGGGCTGGATTGACAGCGAGGTCACCGACCAGCTCAAGGTAGGAGCCCTGTCGATGCTGGAGTTCATGCACGAGGGATTCCCTCACCATGAGGTCCTTGGCATGCGCTACGGTAACGAAGTAGGCGAGGATCGCGAAGAGGACAAAGGTCAGGAAGAGAAACAAGACAGAAAGGCTTGGTAGCTCGTGTGCTGGATGGAAGAAGAGCCAGGCAAGGTACAAAGCCACGCCCCAGGCCATCGCGACGGCTGCAGCCTTCCGTCCCACGAAGTACAGCATGCTGACGAAGAGGGCCTGGGCAACATAGAGCTGGATGCCCAGCGAGGACTGCTCGCCCCAAAGGGCTGCCCAGGTGCCAATGGCAGCGAGGAGGACTCCGAAGGCTCCTGCACTGGCTGCCAGGCCTGAGAACCTGAGGATGGGCCAGGCGACAAGCACCGAAGCCAGGAGGGCGAGGCCGGGGACACGGAAGCCCGTACCAGCGGCGAGCGAGGAGGCCTCGATGGCTATGAACGCCGCGAAGACACAGAGGTAGACCCAGGCCAGGCTTCCTGCCCTTCGCCTGACCGACCAGGAACCCGAGAGCTGTCGCTTCCCCATGAGAAACTCTACGAATGGTGAAAGCTGACGCTTCTGGAGCCCGCTCGAACCCCTGAGCGAGGAAAGCGCGTCGAGGCCGACGGGGCTGGCCTTGAAGGCGAAGGAAAGGAGTTCGCCCGGGCGAAGGGACAGGGCAGTTGCGTCGAGCTGTTGCAGAAGGCCCTCCGCTATCAAGCTCAATTTTAATGATTCTTCCCTCCCACTCCGGGCTTCGCCGGTGCGGAAGATACGGAGCACCACACCCGCCTTGTCGGCCAGAACCTCGAGCAGCGCTTCCGGAGTCCCGGGGCGATTGGCAGCCCTCGCCGCGAGATCTGCCGCCAACAAGGCGAGGGGGGCTGCCTGCGAGACATGGAGCTTGCCCCCTCCCCTGAGCCTGAGCGGAGAAGGCCTCCCCAGGGCCCTGCCTACCTGCACAGCAACCTCGTCCAGAACCTCAGCCAGGTCGAGGGTGGAAAAATCGGGCGAGGAGGGAATCCTTGACTGGATGGTAGCAAGGGCTCCGAGATGGGACCCCAGGATGGCCCGCCCCTCCCCCCTGTCGCCAGATTCTTCCT
This sequence comes from Spirochaetota bacterium, assembly GCA_037130415.1. Lineage (GTDB taxonomy): Bacteria > Spirochaetota > Spirochaetia > Treponematales > Rectinemataceae > CAIJMU01. The sequence continues at coordinate 1,309 of JBAXTA010000228.1, read as the reverse complement.
CGAGATGCCAGAGTGCAAGAAGGGACTGAAGCATGTTCCTGACCCGGTGGTGGAGCTCCTGGAGAAGCTCATGGGTATCGAGCCGCGAAAGGGCCAGGCTCCTTCCCTCAAGCCAGGAGACGGATAGGGTAATTCCGAAGATGGCCAGGAGTACGAGGAAATCGTCAACTGCATAGATCTGGTGCCCGACCCGGAAATACCATCCCAGGGTGTTGGCGACTCCGAAAAGGGAAGCAACCAGGAGGGCCCGTTGCCCATCGAAATAGAGGCAGCCCAAGGCCAAAAGAAGCCAGGCTCCGACAAAGTCGGCATAGTCCTGCGTGCACCCACATAGGTGCTGGCGATGATGAGGATGCCGAAAGAGATCGCGAGCTGCCTGGCCGCCCAGAGGTAGCGTCTATGTAGGGCGAGAACAATTCCTGCAATGGAAACCAGAACTGCGGCTAACACCGCAGGCCGAAGCCGGGAATCCACAAGCAGGCTGTACAGGAAGATGAAGGTCCCGACCGCGGCCAGGGCTACCAGGATGGCAAGTATTTGGCTTCTCTTGAGCGTCCTGTTCGTTCCCTGGTCCTTCATCTACAACTCCCAGGATCGGGGGCAGGAGGGAGGCATCGGCCCGCTCCGTACTTCGTGAAGCGACACCCAGCTGACTGGAGGAAGCAGCTCCATGCCCCAGACCGTCACGATGATAGTCCGCTCCGGGCATATCGGCAAAGGGAATTTGCCCTCAGGGCCTTGTCTCAGGTCTCCTCGAGGTCCCTTGCCAGCTGCTGGTATTCGACATAGCGCTTCAAGGCGTAGTCGTCGATGAAGCCCTTCTCGATCGCAATCTCGCCGAAGATCCGGCCATCGCCTGCCTTCTGGAATTCCAGGGTCATCTCGACCTGGGCCTCCGTCATGGCGTGGATGGAAACGAGAAAAGCGCCAATTGGATGCTTCTGCTTCATCGCTGGCTCCTTGCCTGTGGATGCCGACCCGGAGGCACTGAAGGCTGGGGGCTGCCCGGCGCCCCCAGGCTTGACCCCGCGGCTTGACCCGGCGGCTTGACCCGGCGGCTTGACCCGGCGGCCACAGACAGCCATTCAGTCGCCGGTATCCGGGCCTCGCTGTCAATCATAGGGCAGCGGGGCAGCCACGTCAAAGTCAGCCCCTGAAAAGGTAGACAAGGCCAACAACCAGGCCGACGGCCACCACCGTCCAACGGAGGACCTCCGGGTTGAGCCTCCCCGCCACCCTGCCACCGAGCCAGCCTCCTACGAGTGCTCCCGAGGCCATGAACATCACATCCACCCAGAGGGCCTTGCCG
>JBAXTA010000227.1:0-7736 GCA_037130415.1 Spirochaetota bacterium | reverse complement strand
GGCAGCGGTGTTGGCTTTGCCGCTGCCTATGGCTGTGCCTGTCGAAACTGAAATGTATGTGCCGTTGTACCACCGGATGCCCGCGCTCTGGTCGCTCGGCGCCGCCTCCAGGTAGCGCCAGCCATCGGAGACGCTCCCCTTGTCGTAAAAGACGATGCCACCGGCAGGGCCTGTATCACCAACTGCGTAGGTCTCCTTGTAGCTTGCTGTCCCCTCGGCGGACTGGCTGTAGCCGGACGCTGTTGCAATCGCCCTAATTGTTGTGCCAAGGCTAGCCGTGACCGGCCCGCGCGGGCTTGCGCCGGAAAGTCGTGTCGCCGAGCTGGCGGGGTCGCTGCCATCGCTGGTGTAGAAGATGGTCGCTCCGACGGTCACACAGGTTATGGTGACCGGCTGGGTACTCGAATAGACCCCACCTGCCGGGTCAAAGCTCGGCGTCGCTGCCGGGGAGTAGGCTGTCGTAAACCTGAGCGCCGCAGTCCAGCTGCCCCATATTCCGTCGGCGCTCTTGACTCGAGCCTTGGCCCAGTAGGCCGTGGTGTCAGCCAGGTTTGCCGCACTGATGTCCACCTTGCTGGTGATTGACGAGGCTGCGCTCGCGGTCGCAAGTCCTGCCTCGCTGGCGGCGACTGCCACCTCGTAGCCTATCGCACCCACAAGCGGTGTCAGGGTGAGGGTAATTCCATCGAAGGTTCCGCCTGCCGCTGGGTACACGATGGCAATCTCGTCCGCATTGGTTACTGTCAGGTAGCCCTGGTAATTGCTCGCCTTCGGGTCGGCGGGGTTGTCAAAGCTCCCGAAGGGCTGGCAGGAAGCCAGGAGGAGGAGGGGGAGAAGGAACGCGAGGGGGCGACGGGGGAACTTGGGGGTCATGGAGTGCTCCGGGGAAGGAGGAGGTTCTTGTTGGCACAGATCACAGCTCGGGGAAGCACACACTCACTCATATCCCTCCCTCCCCATTGCCCAGATCTCCTGATCGAGGGCCTTGATGCTCAGTTCGAGGGCCGTGGAGTTGGGCTGCGTAGCAAGGACCCAGCTGCCCAAGCCAGTGCCGATTCCTCCGGCGGCCAAGGAGCTGAGCATCAGCGTCGCATAGAGTTCCGCCTTGGCGTGGGCACTGCTCGCGCTGGCACTCCCCTGGGCTTTCTTGTATTCGGCCATGGCCAGGTTTCCAAGCCAATACAGGGCACCAGAGGCGGCAAAGCCAAGGGCTCCGCCTCCCAAAGAGGCCAAGCCCAGGGTAGCGATTCCGCCGCGCGTTGCAAGGGTTTTGGCGATGGCGGACTTCCGGGCCAGCAGCTGGAATTTAACCTTGAGGTCGAAGTTTTCGGGCGTGACGGTTCCGCCCTCGGGAACGTGGACTGTCCAGGACTCGGTGACTGTCCCCCTCAGGCTGACCCTGTAGGTTCCGGGGACGAGGGCAAAGGTCTTTCCGGCCTCCCCCTTCTGTGCCTCAAAAAGCCTTGTTCCCGAGGGTCCCACGGCGAGTCGGGAGCCTGCGGGGAGGTAGGGAATGGAAAGAAGGCCCGTCCTGGCCTTGAGGCTCTTTGTTTCGCCCTCGGCCAGGCTGATCGTCTCCTTGGGCAGGTCGAGGCTCGTGGCTTCCGGCACCTTCCAGACAATCTCCACGGGAGCATCGATGGGCAGGGAGTCAAAGGAAAGGCTTGCGGCCGCTGCGACCGCCTGCGCTTTTCCCGCCACGGCGACTGTGCCAATCAGGGGGAGGCTGCCGAGGGTGACTGTCCCCAGGCTCCGCGCAGGGATCCAGACTGGGGCGCCGGGGCTCAGCCGGGCCAGGACCTCCTCAGAGGTCCCGACCTGGACTAAGGAGAGCTCCGCAAGGTAGGCCTCCCAGGTTCCGCTGTGCGTCCTTCGGAGGGCCGAACTCGCCCGGGCCTCGATGGCACCGGCAGTCCAGGCCGCGTCGAGGGCGGTGAATTTTTTCTGGAGTTCGGCCGTTGTGCTGTAGGGAACCTTGAGGACGAGCGCGGCGGAGAGGGCGGGCTCACTGGCACTCACCGTGAAGACCCAGGTCTTGGCCACGCGGTCAAAATCTCCCCGGCTCAGCTTGAGGTTTTTCAGGTTCAGGGGCCAGGTCTGGGTCGTGACCGTGGCAATGAGGGTTTCCTGGGCGGCGACCAGATCAGCACTCTCGCGGTCATTTGCCTCGGCGTAGCGCCAGCGGAGGGCCGCCACCTCCCGCTTGTAGTCGCCCGAGGCGATTTTCAGGGCTTCGGCCTTGCGGGAAGCCAGCTCACCGGGACTCTCCCAGGCTTCTATCGCATAGGCATCGATGGATGCCAGGCGGGCAGAGCGGGCTTTTTCCGATTCAGCCAAGCTGAGGGCCAGGGAATCGTCAAAGCGCTTTTTGTTTTCGGCGATGGAATCGGTGTAGGACTTCAGGCGAAAGTAGCTGGCCTTGGCCATGTCGCCAGCGCGGGCGCCAGTGGAAAGGCTGGCCCTGCGTGCAGCCACCTGGTCGCGGAGCGAGGCAAGCTGGGCCTGGGCTTCCTCTGCGCGGGAGGCACTGGCAGCGCGGTTTTTGCTTTCCTCGGCCACGCGGGATACAGCGAGCTGGCGCATCTGCTCGAGGGCAGCGGCCTCCTCTGTCTTGGCCGCCTGGAGTGCTGCGGCCTTTTTCCCTTCGGTGGCAAGGCGGTCCTTTTCGGCCTGGCTTCCGGCGGCCGCGAGCTGGCGTGCCAGGTCGTCCTGCTGGGCCTTGAGGGCGGCCAGCTCGGCGTTGGCGCTGTCGAGCCGGGCGCTGGCCTGGCTTTCGGCTTCGGCCGGCGAGACGAGGTAGAGCTTTCCGTAGTAGCTGGAGTTCATCCAGGGGTTCTGGGTGCCGCCGGTTCGGCTCCGCACCGACTCGCCGGTCCGGTCGAAGATATCGCGGAATTCCAGGCCCGGCGTCGCCAGATTGGCCAGGAAGGCTTCGGTAAAGACGCCGTTCCTCCCCGTCCCGTCCTGGCTTACGTCGTTGGGCGCCGTCGCGTAGACGATGACTGTCCCCGTGGGCGCCTTGCCCAGGACGGCGTGGCCCCGATTGGTTCCTCCCCCTCCCCTGCTCGTCTTGAAGGGATCGTCTCGGCAGGCATCGAGGATGACCATTTTGAGGGGCGTTTTCTTTTCGTCCATGACCGAGAGCACAAAGTCCACCGACAAGGTCGAGTCGGCCACCTCTGCCTGAAGGGCGATGTCGGCATCAACGGGAACCAGGTAGTTGACCCCGCTTACCTGGATGCCGTGGCCTGCATAGTAGAAGAGGCCGGGAGTTCGCTCGTCCAGGCGCGCGCCAAAATCGCGGACTGCCTGCTTCATCGCGGGGAGGCGGCCGTTGGTGATGGCGATGACCTGCCAGCCCAGGGACTTCAAGGCCGCCCCGATGTCAGTGGCGTCGTTGACCGGGTTGGCCAGGGCCTTCACCTTTATATATGCGGCATTACCAATGACGAGGGCCACGCCCCGTGTCGAGCTGGCCCCCCCCTGGGCTATGACAGGCAGAGTGAGCGCGGTCAGGACAAGGCCGAGCAGGACGGATCGGTGCAACATCTTCACAGGATGACTCCATTTATAGACGGTGAAATCCTGCCTACTTAAGCACCCTTGTGGCGGGGCTGCAACAAAAGGGGGAGCCACCCCATGGTCGCTCCCCCTCACCTTGCGCGTTCGCGCGTAGGCGACAGGCGCAGGCAACGGGCGTCGATGCTCAGGGCTTCAGCAGCAGCTTCCCCTCGGCGTCCTTCTCTACCGATTCCTTCTTCCACCACTGGTGGTAGTACTCTACCTTGGTCCAGTAGGGGATCATGTCGTCATAGTGCTTATTATAGGCGTGGCCCGACTGCCCGGTCGTATGGATGACCAAGGAAGCGTCGAGCTTGGACAGGTCGATGATCTCGCGCTCGGAGGGGAGCCAGTCGACTCCGAAGCCCTTGCCCACCACCCAGCCGGTGGCGTTCACGAGGCTCTTGCCCCCGCCAGTGGGATAGGGTCCGCGGTTGAAGAGGTCTTCGATCGGGCCGACACCCGACTTGCCGAGGGTCTGGTTCGCGAAGGTGGCCGTGTGGAGGCTGCCCCAGGCGGGGAGCTTCCCCAGGTCCTTGCCATAGTCCTTGGCCAGGGAGGCGACAGCCTCGGCAAAGGCCCGGGCCAGGATGTCATCGCGTTTTTCGACCCGGTCCTTGGTGTTGGTATCATCCCACCAGAGGCTATCGGGGGTCTGCACCAGGTTCTTCACCACTGTGTACCAGCGCGAGCCACCCTCGGCGCGGTGCCCGGCAACCAGCTGGTCGTCAAAGGTATCCGACAGGAGCCTGACCCAGAAGGTCTCAAAGAGTACGGCCGGCTTTGAGTCGATCTTCTCCTGGTAGTCCCAGTCTTTAAGGAAGCGGTCGCGCATGGCTGCCAGTGCCGGGTCCAGTTTCAGGCCCAGGAGGAGCGGGACAAGGACTTCGGCGTTGAGGCTCTTGGAGTCGCCGTGCATGCCCTGGATGTAGGCTGCGTCGATCTTGCCCGGTGCCTTGGTGATCATGTCAACAATGCGGGCAGCCCTTTGGCCGTAGTCCCAATCCTTGGTCAAAAGATAGGGATAGTCCCTGGGGTTGGCCTGGTTGTTGGCGGTGGCGATGTAGCCGCTTTCGGGGTTCAGGACCCAGGGCAGGGACTCGAAGGGAATAAAGCCCGTCCAGTCGTAGTCGCCGGACCAGCCGGGAACGGGCAGGGTGCCGTCGCCCTTCTTGCGGATGGGGATGTGGCCGGGGGTCTGGTAGCCGATGTTCCCATCGACGTCGGCGTAGACGAGATTCTGGGCAGGCACGGTCCAGCCCTGGGCCGCCTGGCGGAATTCATCCCAATTACGCGCTTTGTCGAAATTCCACACCGCCTCGAAGGGTGAGCTCGGAGTGAGGGCAGTCCAGGAAAGCGCTATGACGTACTGTGCCGGCAGACTGACACCGATCCGGTCCCTGAGCGCCGAGGCGGGAGCCTCCTTGCTGGCAGCCTTATCCATGAGGGAACCGTAGTTGTCGGAGACGATGGGACCGTGGCGGGAGATCCTCACGGTTGTTTCGACCGGGGCTCCTCCGGCGACCTTGATGGTTTCCTTCCGCTTCTCGAAGTCGACCCACTTCCCCTCCACCTCATACTGGTCGGGATTGGCGGGGTTGACCCTTTCGATGAAGAGGTCCTGCACGTCAGGTCCCAGGTTGGTAAAGCCCCAGGCGATATGGTCGTTGTGCCCCGTGATGACGCCGGGAACACCAGGGAAGGAGAAGCCGGTGACGTTGAGGGTGTCGGTGCCACCGGAGACATGGAGGGCGTTCTCGTACCAGATCGAGGGCATCTGGATGCCCAGGTGCATGTCGTTGGCGAGGATGGGCTTTCCTGTCGCGGTGAGGCTTCCGGAAACTACCCAACAATTGGAGCCAATATCAGGTCCCTTTGGCCCTATTGCCACCTCGAGGCGATTCAGGTTGGCGGAGATCTCCTGGAGCGAAGCCGCATCGAGGTCGGCGACGGCACTGGCAGGGCTTGTGATGGCAGAGGAGCGCTTGGTGGACTGCGTGACAGCGCCGTTCCCGATCTTCGGTACTATGACGGGATAGTCGGCGGGATAGTCGGGGTAGAGTTCGCCGAGTTGGGCGGAGCTCAGGGTTTTCAAAAGGATGGCGCGCTCGATCTCATCATCCATGTTGCCGCCCAGATCCCAGGCCATGGCCTTGCCCCAGGTGAAGGAGTTGACCGGCGTCCAGGGCTCGACCTTGTAGGAGGGCGACAGAAGGCCCAGGACTGCGTATTCGAGGCTGAGTTCAGAGCCTTTGCGGCCAGCAAGCCAGGCATTGACCCCGGCTGCGTAGGACTCGGCGATTTCGCGTCCTGCCGGGCCCATGGAATCGTATTCAGCCTGGGCAGTCTGCTTCCATCCGAGGGTGCGGAGGAAGGCATCGGTCTTGACCTGGGCCTTCCCGAACATCTCCGACAGGGTTCCCGATCCTATGTGTCGCCAGGCGTCCATCTGCCAGAAGCGGTCCTGGGCGTGCACATAGCCCTGGGCGAAAAAGACATCGTGGAGATTGGCCGCATAGATGCTCGGCACCCCGAGCTTGTCACGGATAAGCTCCACCGGCGCGCGGAGACCGGCGACCTTGAGCTCGCCGTCAAGCTTCGGAAAGGATTTTGCAGCCTCGGGTCCGGGAAGCCAGACCTTGAGGTAGCCGACGACGATTAGCACGAGGACCACAACAAGCACGAGCAGGGCGAGGCCTAACTTGGCCACTATCGAGCCTTTCTTCTTCATATCCCCTCCGGAAAAACAAACAGCATTGGTACCGGCGCGATGATACGCGCATGGAGGGGAGACGACAAGAAGAAAAGGCCAGAGCGACGATTCGCGCTCTGGCCTTCCTTAACAATTGATACAAATTGGTCGGTATCAGCGGCAGGATTCTGCCAGGTTTCCGACCAGCCGCCCCGCCCGGGTTGCCACCGGAAACCCTGCCCCTACAACCCCAGGTAGGCCTTTCTGACGTTCTCGTCATTCGCGACGTCCACCGCCTTGCCTGAAAGCACGATGGATCCAGTCTGGAGGACGTAGGCGCGATGGGCCACAGAGAGGGCCATCAGGGCGTTCTGCTCGACCAGGAGGATGGTCGTGCCCTGGGAGTTGAGCTCGCGGATGACATCGAAGATCTGGTCGACCAGGACAGGCGCAAGTCCCATCGAAGGCTCGTCCATGAGGAGAATGCGCGGATGGGACATGAGCCCCCGCGCAGTGGCAAGCATCTGCTGCTCGCCGCCGGACAGCGTGCCGCCCTTCTGGTTTTCCCTTTCCTTCAAGCGGGGGAAAAGGGTAAAGGAATACTCGATGCCCTTTCTGACATCGTTCTTGTCCTTGATGATAAAGCCGCCCATTTCGAGATTCTCCCGCACCGTGAGGCGGGGAAAAACACCTCGGCCTTCGGGTACCATTCCAATACCCTGGCGGAGCACCATGTGCGGTGCCATGGCTGAAATGTCCTTGCCGTCAAAGCGCAGCCTTCCCTTTTTTGGATGGAGGAGGCCCGAAATGAGTCGCAGCGTGGTCGTCTTTCCCGCGCCGTTGGCACCGATGAGGGTAACCACCTCGCCCTCGTCGACAGTGATGGAAACACCCTTCAGTGCGTGGATGTTCCCGTAGTACCCGTGGACCTCGTGAAGTTCAAGCAGGCTCACGATGCGCCCTCCTTGGCCGGGCTTCCTGCAGGCTCCGGTCCGCCCTCGGGGGCGAACCTGTCGGCATGGGCGGCCGAGCCCGCGCCAATGCCACCCGTCGCACCGCGTCCGAGGTAGGCTTCAATGACGCTGGGATTGGAGGCAATCTCCCTCGGGCTTCCCTCGGCGATTTTTTCGCCATGATCCATGACCGAGATACGCTCGGAAATGCTCATGACTACCTTCATGTCGTGTTCGATGAGGAGGATAGTGATGCCGAGCTCATCCCGGATCCTCCTGAACAGGTACATCGCGTCCTCGGACTCCGCAGGGTTCATGCCGGCTGTTGGCTCGTCGAGGAGGAGGAGGGTGGGTTCCGAAGCGAGGGCGCGGGCAATCTCGACGCGGCGCTGTCCACCGTAGGGCAGGCTCGAGGCGAGTTCGTTTCCCACATTGCGGAGTCCGACGTAGGCCATGAGTTCCTCGGCGTGCTTCTCGGCCCTCGCCTCCTCTTCCTTGAAGCGACGGGTCCGGAGGACGGTGTCGATGGC